>NZ_CP028918.1:2792860-3093432 GCF_003060865.1 Gemmobacter aquarius | reverse complement strand
GGCCACGGCGCGGGCCTTGGGGTCTGTTGGCCAGATCTGCGATTCGGGATGGCGCGAGGCCAGTTCTTCGGCGATGGCGATGGTTTCCGGTACCACCACCCCGTCCGGAGTTCGCATCGTGGGGGCCGTGCGGGCGGGCGGATAATCGCGCAACATTGCGGGAAGCTCGTCCGAATAGAGCCGTGCCAGATGCGTTCTGACGGGGATGTCGAAAGCGTCGAACAACAGCCAGCCGCGCAGGCTCCACGAGGAATAGGCGCGGTCGCCGATCACGAGATCATAGGTCATGAAACACTCCGTTTGCGCGTAAGGCTAGGGGGCTGGGAAATGGGCGGCAAGCCCAATCGGGCGGTCTTGTGCTTTGCCGTTCGGGTAGCGCAAGGTTGCGGGGCCATGACCGAATTGACCCATCGCCGCCTGTTGACGATCGCTGCCCCGATCGTGCTGTCGAATGCCACCGTGCCCCTGCTGGGCGCTGTGGACACGGGCGTTGTGGGGCAGATGGGGCAAGCGGCGCCCATTGGCGCGGTGGGGCTGGGGGCCGTGGTGCTTGCCACGGTCTATTGGGTGTTCGGTTTTCTGCGGATGGGAACCTCGGGCCTTGCAGCGCAGGCGCATGGGGCAGGGGATATGGCCGAGCGCGGGGCGATCCTGCTGAGGGCGCTGGCGATCGGGCTGGTCGCGGGGCTGGTGTTCATCGCATGCCAAGGGCTGATCGCATGGGCGGCGTTCCGCATCGCTCCGGCAAGTGCCGAGGTCGAGACGCTGGCGCGGCAGTATCTGGCGATTCGCATCTGGGGCGCGCCTGCGACCATCGGGGCCTATGCGCTGACGGGCTGGTTGATCGCGCTAGAGCGGACGCGGGCGGTACTGGCGCTGCAGCTTTGGATCAACGGGGTGAACATCGGGCTCGATCTGTGGTTTGTCATCGGTCTGGGCTGGGGTGTTCCGGGAGTGGCGGGGGCGACACTGGTCGCGGAATGGTCGGGGCTGATGCTTGGCATATGGCTTTGCCGTGACGGGGTGTTGCCGTGGCTGCGGCCCGCGCTGGTGCGGATCTGGGACAGGACGGCGCTGGCGGTCATGCTGGCGGTCAATCGTGACATCATGATCCGGTCCGTGCTGCTGCAACTGTCATTCACCACCTTTGTCTTCCTTGGCGCGCGTTTCGGAGACGGTACTCTGGCGGCCAATCAGGTCCTGATGCAGTTCCTGTCGATCACTGCCTATGCGCTGGACGGGTTCGCCTTTGCCGCAGAAAGCCTTGTCGGTCAGGCTGTCGGCGCGAGGGCGGCGGGAATGGTGCGGCAGGCATCACGCATGGCGATGCAATGGGGCCTTGCGGGCGGTGCGGCGATGGCGGCGGTCTTTGCGCTGTTCGGCCCTGCCATCATCGACCTGATGACCACCGCCCCCGAAGTGCGGGCCGAGGCGCGCCTCTACTTGCCGTGGTTGGTTGCTGCCCCGCTGATCGGGGTAGCAAGCTGGATATACGACGGCATCTTCATCGGGGCCACGCTGACGCGCGAGATGCGGCGGGCGATGACATTCTCGGTCGTGGTCTACGGCGTTGCTCTGGCGGTGCTGGTGCCCGCGCTTCACAACCACGGTCTTTGGGCGGCGTTGATGGTCCTGAACGCCACGCGGGGCCTGACCATGGCCCGCGCCTTTCCTGCAGCCGAGGCAAAGGCGGCGGGGGTTAGCGTCGCATGATCGCGAAAGCGGTCGAAGCCCCCCATCCGGCAAGCCCGGCCAGTGCCAGCGCGAGCAGGCCGTAGAGAAGCGGCATTTCATGGGCGAGGTTGTTCAGAAACCGCTCTAGCCCTTCTTTCCGCACGCCGACCACGCGGTCCTGTGTGTCGATGACCTTGCCCCCGCGGGTCAGGAAAATACGGATCTTGTATTCGCCTTCGGTCAGGTTGGCAGGCAAGACCACATCGGCGCGGAACAGTGTATCTTCGACGAATTGCACCGAGCCTTGCAGCAGGCGGAAACGGTCTTCGGCAAAGCGGATCCGCATGAGCGCCGCGACGAAGCTGTCGGGGTCGGCGGCTTCGGATGTCAGGCCGATGGCGCGAACTGCGCGGTCGGGGCTGACGCGGTAGCGCAGGTCTTCGGTGTCGGACAGGATGCGTTCCAGAGGGCCGGTGGTCGCGACCGCGTAAAAGCTGGGGGCTGCATCGATGTGGACAGCGTCGCTATTGATCCAGATACCGGCGCGGCGGTCTTTCTTGCGGACTGTAAGGGGTGTTGCCGGTCCCTCGACTGTCACGATGACTTCCATTGCGCCATGGGGTGCGGGGGTGTCGCGTTTCACGGCGCCATAGACAAGAATTTCCGTACCGTCGAAATCGGCGGTGATCGAGACGCGGTTTTGCGACAGGCCCGCCACGATCTGTTCGGGTGCGGCCAAGGCCGGGGACGCGAGGAAGAGAACGGCAAGGGCCAGCCCCTTCATGGCAGCACCCCCGGCATCACCGAATAAAGCTCGCTCGGGCGTAACAGCAGGTCGAGCGCGATCTTGAACGAGACGGTGATCACGAGAAGTGCCAACAGGATGCGGAGTTGTTCGGCTTTCAGCCGCACGCCGATGCGCGCGCCGATCTGCGCCCCGATCACGCCGCCGATGATGAGCAGGAACGCCAGCATGATATCGACGGTCTGGCTGGTGATCGCATGGGCAAGGGTGGTGAAGGCCGTGACGAAGATGATCTGGAAAAGCGAGGTGCCCACGACGACCTTGGTCGGCATGCCCAAAAGGTAGATCATCGCCGGAACCATGATGAAGCCGCCGCCCACCCCCATGATGGCCGCCAGAAAGCCCACGGCAGCGCCAATGCCAAGCGGCGGCAGCACCGAGATGTAAAGGCCGGACGCGCGGAACTTCATCTTCAGCGGCAGGCCGTGCACCCATGTATGCACATGGCTGCGGCGGACCGGGGCGCCCGACTTGGTCCGCATCCAGGCGCGCACGCTTTCCTGCAGCATCATCGCGCCGATAAGCCCGAGGAAAAGCACATAGGACAGCTGCACGAACAGGTCGATCTGGCCCAGTGCTGTCATCAGTTTGAATACCCAGACCCCGATGCCCGACCCGATGAAGCCGCCTGCGGTAAGCACCGACCCCATTCGCATATCGACGGCTTTGCGTTTCAACTGCGCCAGCACACCCGACACCGACGATGCGACGACCTGATTCGCGCCGGTGGCGACGGCCACGGCAGGCGGCACACCGATAAAGAAGAGAAGCGGTGTGATGAGGAAGCCGCCGCCGACGCCGAACATGCCCGAAAGGAAGCCCACGATTCCGCCCAGGCCCAAAAGCAGGAAGGCGTTGACCGAGACCTCGGCAATGGGAAGGTAGATCTGCATGGGCGTGCCGGGGAAAAGCGCGGATTTGCCAAGGGTTGCGCCCCTTTGGCAGCGAAGTCAAACCCTAGGCAGGCTCATCGGAGATGGCGCAGGTAATGCCTGAGCACCCGTTCCAGTTTTGCCGCACCCAAAGGGGCCATGGCCTTGGTGTGTTCGTGGCTGATCTTCTCGTCCGACAGGCCCGCCGCCATGTTGGTGACGGTGGAAATGGCCGCGACGCGTAGATGCAGGAAGCGCGACAAGATCACTTCAGGCACGGTGGACATGCCGACGGCATCGCCGCCAAGCGTGCGGATCGCGCGGATCTCGGCGGGGGTTTCAAAGGATGGGCCAGAATACCAGGCGTAAACGCCCTCGGGCAGGGCCACGCCTTCGGCTTCGGCGCTGGCTTTCAGCGCGGCGCGGATCGCCGGGTCGTGGGCATCGCCCATGGGAACGAAGCGGGCATCGGTCGGCTCGCCGATCAACGGGTTCAGGCCGGAAAAGTTGATATGGTCCGACAAAAGCATCAGATCGCCGGGGCGGATATCCGGGCGCAGGCTTCCCGCTGCGTTGGTGACGATAAGGTGATCGGCCCCCAGAGCCTTCAACGTTTCCAACGGCAGGCGCATGGCCGAGGGGTTGCCGCTTTCGTAGTAATGCTCGCGCGCGCCAAAGACCGCGACGCGCACGCCTTCCAGATCACCGATCACGAGGTTGGGGTTATGCCCCGACACCCCGACATGCGGAAAACCGGGCAGGTCGGCGTAGGGGATCGCCACGCCATCCACCGCCCCGGCCAGATGACCTAGGCCCGAGCCGAGGATCAGCCCCAGCTTGACCGGCGCATTCCCCGCACGGGCGCGGATGATCGCAGCAAGTTCAGCGCTCTTTGACATATGGCTCTCCGCCCGCGCGGGGCGGGATGGCCTTGCCAACGAAACCTGCAAGGACGAGGACGGTCAGGATATAGGGCAGCGCATCGAGGAAGGGGACGGGTATCTTCACCTGCATAACGGCTGTCACCACATCGGGCCGCAGCGCCAGCGCCTGAAAGAAACCGAAAAGCATACAGGCCCCAAGCGCATGCCAGGGCCGCCATTTGGCGAAGATCAGCGCCGCGAGTGCGATATAGCCGCGCCCCGCCGTCATCTCGCGCCCGAAGCCCGCTTGCAGCGCGGTCGCCATATAGGCCCCCGCCAGACCACACAGCAGCCCCGTGATGCCCACGGCGGCAAAGCGCAGCCCCTTGACCGATACGCCTGCGGTGTCGACCGCTGCAGGGTTTTCCCCCACCGCGCGCAGGCGCAGGCCGAAACGGGTGCGATACAGGACCCACCACGACAGCGGCACGCACAAAAGCGCGACATAGACCAGCAGCGCATGGCCCGAGATCACATCGGCATAAAGCGGGCCAAGGATCGGCACGCCGCGCAGACTTTCGGCGAAGGGAAGGGTGATTTCGTTGAAACGCGCATCACCGGCAAGCGGCGGGGTGCGCCCGCCCTGACCGAACAGGCGCTGGGCGATCAGCACGGTGATACCGGAAGCGAGGAAGTTCAGCGCCACGCCGGAAATCAGCTGGTTGCCGCGAAAGGTGATCGATGCCACGCCGTGCAGCCCTGCGAAGAGCATCGACCCCATGATCCCCGCCAAAAGCCCCAGCCAGACCGACCCCGTCAGGAAAGCGACCGCCCCCGAAGACATGGCGGCCATCAGCATCTTGCCCTCAAGCCCGATGTCGAAGATGCCCGCGCGTTCCGAGAACAGCCCCGCGAGGCAGGCGAAAAGGAGTGGCGTGCCAAGCCGCAGGGTGGAGTCGAGTATTTGTAGAAGCGTTGCGTAATCCATTACGCCACCTGCCGTTTCTTGCCGAACGAGAACAGCCAGACCAACAGCATCCGCACCATCACGTCCAAAGCGCCGGTGAACAGGATGACCAAGCCCTGCACGACAATGCGAAGTTCGATCGGGATCGAGGTCCAGAGGCCCAGTTCAGCCCCGCCCTGGTAAAGAAACCCGAACAGCACCGCCGCCAGCACCACACCTAGCGGATGGTTGCGGCCCATCAGCGCCACGGCAATTCCGATGAAGCCCGCGCCTTCGGACGAGTTTTGCAACAGCCGCCCCGCCTCGCCCATCACGTTGTTGACGGACATTAGGCCCGCGAGTGCGCCTGACAGGATCATCGAGACCATGATGATCTTGGTCGGGCTGATGCCTGCATATTTCGCGGCGGCTTCCGATTTGCCGAAAGCGCGGATCTGGTAGCCAAGCCGCGTGCGCCACAAGATTGCCCAGACCACCACTGCGGCGGCAAGCGCGATGAACAGGGTGATGTTGGCAGGCACCTTCTTGATGAAAAACCAGTCGAGGATCGGGATCTGGTTCAGCGTCGGCAGCGCCATTTCCTTGGCGAAGCGGGCGGTAGCCGGGTCCATCTGGCCCGCAGGGCGCAGCACGTCGACCAGCAGGTAAACGATCAGGGCGGCGGCGATGTAGTTGAACATGATCGTCGTGATCACGATATGGCTGCCGCGTTTCGCCGCCAGATAGGCAGGAACCGCCGCCCAGATCGCACCAAAGGCGGCAGCCGAAAGCGAAGCCGCCAGCAGCGCCACCGACCAATGCGGCCACGGGATCATCAGGCAAGCGAGCGCCACGCCCAGCCCGCCAAGCTGCGCCTGCCCCTCGCCCCCGATGTTGAACATGCCCGCGTGAAAGGCGATGGTCACGGCAAGGCCGGTGAAGATGAAACTGGTGGTGTAGTAAAGCGTATAGCCCCAGCCATAGGCCGACATGAGCGAGCCTTGTACCATCACGTCGAGCGCCTCGAGCGGGCTTTGCCCGATGGCGCTGATGACGATGGCGCTGATTGCTGCGGCAAAGAGCAGGCTGACCAGCGGCACAAGCACCACATCGGCCCATTTCGGCAAACGGTCCATCAGGCTTTGTCCCCGGTCACGCCCGCCATCAGCAGGCCAAGTTCACGCTCGTTGGTGGTTTCGGGGTCGCGGAACCCCATGATCTTCCCGTCGAACATCACGGCGATGCGGTCCGACAGCGACATGATTTCGTCCAGTTCGACCGACACGAGCAAGATGGCCTTGCCCGCATCGCGCAGCGCCACGATCTGCTTGTGGATGAATTCGATAGCCCCGATATCGACGCCCCGCGTGGGCTGGCCGATCAGCAACAGGTCCGGGTTACGCTCGATTTCACGCGCCACGACGATCTTTTGCTGGTTCCCGCCGGAAAAGGATTTCGCAGGCAGCGTGGGGATCGGCGGGCGAACGTCGAAACGCTCCATCTTCCTTGCCGTGTCGGCGCGCAGCGCGTCATTGTCCATGAAAAGGGCGTTCTTCTGGTATTCGGGCGCGTTGTGATAGCCGAAGGCCACGTTCTCCCACGCCTCGAAATCCATGATCAGGCCAAGGTGCTGGCGGTCTTCGGGCACATGGGCGATGCCCGCATCACGCCGCGATTGGCCATTGGCGGAGGCGCCGGAAAGCGGAAGTGCCATGCCGTTCATCTCGACCCGTCCGGTAGCGTTGGCAATGCCG
The DNA here is from genome assembly GCF_003060865.1 of Gemmobacter aquarius. NCBI lineage: Bacteria > Pseudomonadati > Pseudomonadota > Alphaproteobacteria > Rhodobacterales > Paracoccaceae > Paragemmobacter > Paragemmobacter aquarius. The sequence goes on along the minus strand of NZ_CP028918.1, from coordinate 3,086,518 downwards.
CCAAGGGCTTCCAGCAGTTCCGACTGCCCGTTGCCCGCCACCCCGCGATGCCGAGGATTTCGCCGGCGCGGATGTCGAAACTGACGCCTTTCAGCCGTTCGACGCCGTGTTCGTCGCGCACATGCAGGTTCTGCACCGAAAGCACGGTCTTGCCGGTCTTGGGCGCGTCCTTTTCCACTTCCAGCAGTACCTTGCGGCCGACCATCAGTTCGGCCAGTTGCTCGGGGCTGCTTTCGGCGGTCTTGACCGTGCCGACCATGGTGCCGCGCCGCATGACGCTGGTGTTGTCGGTCGTCTCCATGATCTCGCGCAGTTTGTGGGTGATCAGGATGACGGTTTTGCCTTGGTCGCGCAGCCCGCGCAGGATGCGGAACAGGTGGTCGGCCTCGTCCGGTGTCAGCACGCCGGTGGGTTCGTCGAGGATCAGGATATCGGCCTGACGGTAAAGCGCCTTGAGGATTTCGACGCGCTGCTGGTGACCGACCGACAGGTCTTCGATCAGCGCGTCGGGATCGACGTCGAGTTCATACTCGCGGCTCAGCTCTGCCAGCGCACGGCGGGCCTTGGCCAGCGATCCGGCCAGCATCGCGCCCTCTTCCGCGCCGAGGACGACGTTTTCGAGAACGGTGAAATTCTGCACCAGCTTGAAGTGCTGGAACACCATGCCGATACCGGCGCGAATGGCGCTCTGGCTGTCGGGGATGGTGGTGGGGGTGCCGTTGATCAGGATTTCACCCGAATCTGCGCGGTAGAAACCGTAAAGGATCGACATCAGCGTGGACTTGCCCGCGCCGTTTTCGCCGATGATGCCGTGGATGGTGCCGCGCGGCACGGCGATTGAAATATCCTTGTTCGCCTGAACCGGGCCGAAGGCTTTGGAAATACCCCGCAGCTCGATCGCATAGGGCGACGCAAAGGGGGCGGCAGTTGCCTGCCGCCCCGAAGTGCTTGCCACAGATGGCATCAGAACGTTGCCGCCGGGCAGGTGTTGTCCGACATGTAATCGTGAACGACCAGCTCGCCCGATTTGATCTTTTCGGCAGCCGCATCGACCGCGGCCTTCATTTCCGGCGTCACCAGCGAGGCGTTGTTTTCATCCATCGCATAGCCCACGCCATCGGCCTTGAGGTCGAGCACGTTGATGCCCGGCGCAAGGTCGGCGCCTTCCATGAAGGCGTTGTAGACGGCAACGTCGACGCGCTTCATCATCGAGGTCAGGATCTTGCCGGGGTGCATGCCGTTCTGGTTGCTGTCGACGCCGATCCCGAGGATGCCTTCGTCAGCCGCCGCCTGCAGGACGCCCACGCCGGTGCCGCCGGCCGCTGCATAGATCACGTCCGCGCCTTGCGCCTTTTGGCCTTTGGCAAGTTCTGCGCCCTTGACCGGATCGTTCCATGCGGCAGGGGTGGTGCCGGTCATGTTCAGGACGACCTTGGCATCCGGGTTCGCGGCGACAACGCCCTGGGCATAGCCGCAGCCGAAGCGGCGGATCAGCGGAATGTCCATGCCGCCGATGAAGCCGACGGTGCCGGTCTTGGACGCGAGGCCCGCCATCATGCCGACAAGGTAGCTGCCCTGATCTTCGGTGAAGACGACCGATTTGACGTTGGGCTGTTCCACCACCATGTCGATGATCGCGAATTTGGTGTCGGGGAAATCGGGCGCAACGGTGTTAAGCACGTCACCGAAGGCAAAGCCGGTCATGACGATGGGGTTTGCACCCGATTCTGCCAGACGGCGCAGGGCCTGCTCGCGCTGGGCTTCGGACTGCATTTCCAGTTCTTTGTAGGTGCCGCCGGTTTCCTTGGCCCACTTTTCCGCACCGCCGAAGGCGGCTTCGTTGAAGGATTTGTCGAACTTGCCGCCAAGGTCGTAGATGATCGCCGGATCGGCGGCAGCAATGCCTGCGGTCAGCGCCAGCGTGGCCGCTGCGCCGAGAAGCGTTTTCATCAGGGTCATGGGTGTCTCCCGGTTGTGTCGGTTGTTGTGCGATTCTTGTCCCGCCCGCTTCGTCGTGCCGGTCGGTTCGTGGGCAATTTAGGACGGATTCCGGTGGAGGGGTCAACACCTCTTTGCGAGCGGCGCGGGGCGCGTCCGGTCTTATGATCAAACTATAGCCGTTCGCTTGGCGTCAGAGCGTGCAAGTCATCACGATGGCGTCGACATAGCGGCCTTCGGGGCTGCGGTAATAGCCGCGCCTGCCGCCGGATTCGGCAAAGCCCGCCTGGGCATAGACCCGCCGTGCGGGGGCATTGTCTTGCGCCACCTCGAGAAAGGCGCCGGTCGCCCCGCGGGCGCGCGATTGTTCCAGAAAGGCCGCGACGAGACGTTTTGCCGCCCCCTGCCGCGCTGGTCGGGCGGGACGGCGATTGTCAGAAGCTCGGCCTCGTCCACGATCACGCGGCCAAGCAAGAAGGCGTCGCCCTCGGTCAGCAGAAAGCCGCGCGTCAGCAGGTCGGCGAATTCGGCGCTGCTCCACGGGCGGGGCGTGGTGAAGGACAGGGCGTGCAGGCGGGCAAGGTCATCGGGCGTCACGGCAGGATCACCGGCGGCGGGTCGCTGGGCGGGGCGGCATCCGCGCCGCGAAGGTAGAACGGCGCGGGGCGCGGCTGGCCCGTGCCGATGCGGGTGGCGGCAAGGCGGGCAATCGCTTCGGCCAGCGCGACGGGCTGGGCCAGCACCATGCCGCCTGTGGCAGCAGCGGCGGCATCGGCGGAGGTGCCTGCAAAACGCAGAAAGTCACATTCCACGGGCAAGGCGGCGAGGGTCGTCACCCGCGCTTCGTCAGAGGTGTGGTAGAAGTCCTGTACGTAGACCTCGCCCCGCCGCGCATCCTCGACCACCGTCAGGGGGCGGGGCAGGCCGTAGGCGCGCGCTTCCAACGTGGTCACACCGATCGCCGGAATCCCCAAGGACATCGACAGCCCCCGTGCAGCGGCCACCGCGATCCGGACGCCGGTGAAATTGCCGGGTCCGGTGCCCACGGCAAGGGCGTCAAGGTCCGGCCACGCCAGACCGGCGCTTGCAAGCAGTTCTTCGAGCATCGGGATCAGACGCTCGGCCTGACCCTTATCCATCGGTTCGAAGCAGGCGGCGGCGATCCGGTCGCCGCAGAGCAACGCGGCCGCGCAATGCGCGGCCGAGGTGTCGAAAGCCAGAAGCGTCCGCATCGGTAAGGCCCCGGTATTCAGGCGGCGACCGGGCGCACTTCCAGCACTTCGGGGATGTAATGGCGCAGCAGGTTCTCGATGCCCATCTTCAGCGTCAGCGTCGACGAGGGGCAGCCCGCGCAAGCGCCCTGCATGTGCAGATAGACCACGCCACGATCAAAGCCGTGGAAGGTGATGTCGCCCCCGTCCTGCGCCACGGCAGGGCGCACGCGGGTGTCGAGCAGCTCCTTGATCTGGCGGACGATGTCGCCATCTTCGCCGGTATGTTCCTTGTGCCCGCCGCCGGTGGTTTCGCCCTCGATCGTGGCGGCGCCCGACTGGTAGTGCTCCATGATAGCACCCAGGATGGCGGGTTTCACATGGTCCCATTCGATACCGTCGGCTTTCGTCACGGTCACGAAATCGGCGCCGAAGAACACGCCGGTCACGCCGCCCGTGGCAAAGATGCGCCGCGCGAGAGGCGATTTCGCCGCCGCGTCCGCGTTGGGGAAATCAGCGGTGCCAAGGTCAAGCACGGTTTGACCCGGCAGGAATTTCAGCGTGGCGGGGTTCGGCGTCGACTCGGTCTGGATGAACATTGGGCTTCTCCGACTATTCCAGTCGGATATGCGCCCGCACGGGGCTTCTGTCAATGTTGGAACGGTTCTAAATCGGTCGAACAGGCGGAAAGGCCGGGGAGAGGGCGGTTTGCCCTCTCCCCGGACCCCTCACCCCCGGACCTCTACCCGCGGATGTTTGACCCAGCGTGAAATCAGGGGCGCGGGGCGGCGGCGCGGGTCAGGCGGTCGTTTATTGCGCGACCGAGTCCGATATCGGGGACAGGGGCGAAGGCGATCTTGCCGTTCGGCCCTGCGAGCGTGTCGGCGCGGCGTAGTGTTTCAAAGAGGTTGGCAGCCGCTTCGATCAGGTCGCCCGAGGGCGAGAGGGTGAGCGCCGCGCCCGCGCAGGGGCCAAAGCCGACCCATGTTTCGCCTGCGGAGGCGGCGGTGGCATTCAGGCGGATGGGGGCTTCCGGTGCATAATGGCTGGCGAGTTGGCCGGGGGCGCTGGGCTTGGCGCTGTCGCCGCCGGTGGCGAGCGGTTGGCCGAGGGCGGCTTCCAGCGCTTCGGACGCGATGCCGCCGGGGCGCAGGAGCGCGGGCGCGCCCTGAAGGCCGAGGATGGTGGATTCTACCCCGACCGCGCAGGGCCCGCCGTCGAGGATGGCTTCGATCCTGCCCGCCAGCCCTGCCGCGACATGTTCGGCGCGGGTGGGGGAGACCTTGCCCGACGGGTTGGCCGACGGTGCCGCAAGCGGGCCTCCGAAGGCGGTGAGCAGGGCGCGGGCAAGCGGGTGGGCTGGCACGCGGATCGCCACGGTGGAAAGGCCTGCCGTGACCAGCGGCGACAGACCCGCATCGTCACGGAGCGGCAGGACGAGTGTCAGCGGGCCGGGCCAGAATGTGGCTGCAAGCAACCGCGCCGTTGCGTCGAAGGTGGCGTATCGGCTGGCCGAGGCAATGTCGGGGACATGGACGATCAGCGGGTTGAAGCGCGGCCGTCCCTTGGCGTCGAAGATGCGGGCAACGGCATGGTCAGAGCGGGCATCGCCGCCCAGGCCGTAGACCGTTTCGGTCGGAAATGCGACAAGCCCGCCCGCCGACAGGATCGCTGCGGCGCGGTCAAGGCCGTTGGCATCGGGCGAAAGGTGTTCGGTGTGCATGACGCAGCGTTCGGGTTGTGGCGGCAGGACCATGGGTTAACCTGACCGCCATAACCTTGCGCCCCCTTGGGCACAAGCGATGCCGGAGATTGCCATGACCTATCGCGCGCCCGTGGACGAACTTTGCTTCGTTCTGGATCATGTGGTGGGGTTTCCCGCCGTGGCGGCGACCGACCGTTTCGCCCATGCGGCGGCAGATGTGACGGCGGCGGTGCTGGCCGAGGCGGGGCAACTTGCCGAAAAAGTGCTCTCGCCGCTGAACGCTGTCGGCGACCACCTCCCCGCGCGACTGGTGGAAGGTGTGACGCTGACGCCGCCGGGCTTTGCCAATGGATATCGGGCGATTGCCCAAGGTGGCTGGGTCGGCTGTTCGGCGCCACCCGGATATGGCGGGATGGGGCTGCCCGTCGCGGTGACGGCGGCGGTGAACGAGATGTTTTCCGGCGCCTGTCTTGCGCTGCAACTGAACCCATTGCTGACGCAGGGCCAGATCGAGGCGCTCGCGGCGCATGGGTCGGACGAGATCAGGGCGATTTACCTGCCCAGACTGGTTTCAGGGGAATGGAACGGCACGATGAACCTGACCGAACCGCAGGCCGGGTCGGATGTGGGCGCGCTCCGTGCGCGGGCCGAACCGCTTGGTGACGGGCGCTACGCCGTGAAAGGGCAAAAGATCTACATCACATGGGGGGATGCGGATTTCATGGCGAACACCTGTCACCTCATGCTGGCGCGCTTGCCGGATGGCGCGGCGGGCACGGCGGGGATCAGCCTGTTTCTGGTGCCGAAGTATTTGCCCGATGCAGCGGGCGATTTCGTCAAGCCGAACGCGGTGACGGTTATCGGCATCGAACACAAGCTGGGGCTGCATGGCAGCCCGACCTGCGTGATGGATTATGACGGCGCCGTCGGTTGGCTGGTGGGAGAGCCACATCGTGGCATGTCGGCTATGTTCACCATGATGAACAACGCGCGGCTTGGCGTGGCGGTGCAGGGGATCGGCGTTGCCGAAGCCGCCTTGCAGCGCGCCGAGGCTTTCGCGGCGGGTCGGGTGCAGGGCATCACGCCGTTGGGGAATGGGCCGATCAACGGCCATGCCGATGTGCGCCGCATGCTTGCGGTGATGCGGGCCGAAGTCTTTGCAGCAAGGGCGATCGCGCTTGCCTGCGCCGTGGCGGGCGATATGGCGACAGCAACGGGCGACGCGGCATGGCGTCGGCGCGCAGCGTTTCTGGTGCCGATTGCCAAGGCCTATGGCACCGATACCGGAAGCGCCGTTGCCGACATGGCGATACAGGTTCATGGCGGCATGGGCGTCATCGAAGAGACCGGCGTCGCACAACTGTTGCGCGATGTGCGCGTGACGCGGATTTACGAAGGTACCAACGGTATTCAGGCGATGGACCTCGTATCGCGCAAGCTGGCAGATGATGCGGCGGCTGCTTTTGCGTTGATCGACGAGGTGGGTGCGGGGGCCGAGGCGGCGCTTGCGGCAGGGGCCGGTTTTGCATCGCTGGTCATGGTTGCTGCCCAGGATTTGCGCGGCGCGACGAGCGACTTGCTTTCGATGCGGGCGGTGGGCAGGCAGGCGGGGGCCGCGGCCTATCTGCGGGCCTTTGCGCTGGTTCTGGGGGCGCATTTCCATCTGCGGGCGGCACTGGCCGATCCCGCACGCGCGGCTTTGGCGCGGGTGGCTGTCGGACGCGTTTTGCCGGAGTACCGCGGCCTTCTGGCGCAGGTGCGGTTGGGGGCCGGCGATCTTTATGCCGATGGCCCGGTATCGTGATCCGCCATCTGTTCGGGGCGTCTCCCGCCGAGGACATGCCTTCGGCCCGGTCGCATGACCGGCAAAGGCGTGCGCCTGGGCTGGTGCAGATGATCGAGGACCACGACCTTGCATCGGACCGCTTGCTTGGACATCTTGCCACGCCCAATATGGCGACCGGATGTGTCACGCCGCTTTTCACGCGCGAGATCGGCGGGGCGCAGCAGGGGCCGGCACCGGTCGAGGCCGTAGCGCAGCTGAACGGTCTGCCGCTGCGCGGGTCGGCCGGGCGCAGGCTGTCGGAAACCGGCGCGTTGCCGTGGTTAGGGGAGAGATGGTGATGACGAGGACGAAGAACGACGCGCCGCGCGCCGGAGCGGTGCATTGTGACGAAGGCCAGGTCGTCACGGTCGAAACGACACCTCTGCCCGAGGTCATGGCAAAGCGTCCGCTGGCCGAGAAGAGCGCTGCGGAATGGGCTTACGAGCGGCTTTTGCTTTATATCCAGCGTTTCGAACAGGGTCTGGACGCCTCGCAGGAAGTGGCGATGGGCTTTACCGGCGGTGCGGGCGGCGTGTTGCAAATCGAGGGGGTCGGGTTCTACGACCCCGATCTGGTGACTTTTTACGGCCGCGACGAGGATGGGTTGAAGACCCAGATGATCCAGCACGTGACGCAGTTGAACGTCATCTTGCGGGCGGTGCCGAAAGAGCGGCCCTCCGAACCGCCGCGCCGGATCGGCTTTGCGATGATGAGCCAGTGGGAAGGCGGCGAGTCGGGCGACGCCTCGGCCTAGGGTGCGACGACAGGCGCGGGCGATCGCCCCGTGACAGGCGGGAGTGAATCAGGTATGTGGCCTGCAAAAGCGACACCAAGGGGAACCGTCATGGCCGACCACAAAGACTACACACCCGGCAACATGGACATCCGCGTGCAGGAAAAGACCTTCGACAACTTCATGTGGTTCGTATCGCGTGGTGCCGTCGTCGTGATCTGCATCCTGATCTTCATGGCACTCGTGAACGCCTGACTTTTTGGGAAAGCCTTTTGCCATGATGCGTTTGATCGCCGCCTTCTGTGTGGCGCTGGGCCTTGCGGGCTGCGGTGCCCAATCGGTCTATGCGCCCGACGAAGCTGTGGCCGCCGCGCGTTTCGTGGCCGAGGGTCCGAAAACGATCACGCTGTACACCGTGGTCAACAACACGTCGGGCGCGGGCGCGCACAGCGGGCTTTTGATCAACGCATCGGAACGTGTGCTGTTCGATCCGGCGGGCACCTGGCACCATCCGGCCCTGCCCGAACGCAATGACGTTCATTACGGCATCACCGACAAGATGGTGCTGTTCTACATCGACTATCACGCGCGTGAAACCTTCCGCGTGCAGGAACAAAAACTGGTGGTCAGCCCCGAAGTGGCCGAAATGGTCATGGCGCGGGCCAAGGCCTATGGCGCGGTGCCAAAGGCGCAATGCGCCAATTCGATATCGAGCATCCTGCGTGGTGTGCCGGGGTTCGAGGCATTGCCGTCTACGTGGTTCCCGAACAAACTGCACGATGCGTTTGCCACAATGCCGGGCGTGACCGAACGCGAAATCCGCGACGAGGATGCCGACAGCAACCATGGCGTCTTGCTGGTGCAGGCGGGCGAAGGCCCGAACTGAAGCGAAAGGTCGCTGGTCAGTCAGGATGGCTTGCCCTGCAGCTGCGACGGGTGCATCCTGCAACCCATGCGTGCGGGTGCTTTTTCCTTTCGTGACGATCCTTCTGTGCCGCGGTTTGATGATATCGCGCCGCTGGCCGTGATGGACGCCGAATGTGCCCTTTGCAGTTGGGGCGCGCAGATGATCCACCGGCTCGACCGTTCCGGGACTGTGCGGATCTGTCCGGTGCAATCCCCGCTCGGTGCCGCGCTGCTGCGGCATTACGGGATGGAACCGGGCAATCCCGAAAGCTGGCTTTTCATCGCCGATGGTTTTGCGCATGCCGATTTCGACGCCGTGATCGAAGCCGGACGGCGCTTTGGGGGCATGGCCTGGCCGACGCAGGCCCTGAGGATATTCCCGCGCCCTCTGCGGGACTGGCTTTACCGGCGCGTGGCACGTAACCGTTACACGGTCTTCGGGCGTGGCAGCTATTGCGCCGTGCCCGATCCCGCCTTTCAACGCCGTATATTGCGGTGAGGGTGCTGCTGCTGTCGGGCGATCTTGGCGCCGTGGCGGGGCATGACGTAGGGTGGGTGCTTTGCACCCACCGCCCCGTCAGGACATCAGCCACAGCATCCCGTAAAGTGCGGCCGCGCCTGCGGCGATTGCGCCCATCGTGCTGCGGGTGGCGATGCCGGTCGCAAGCGTCACCACGGCGGCGACCAGACGGGCAGGGTCGGTCTGACCGCCCGTCGCTGCAGGCCACAAGACGCCGGGTGCGACAAGTGCCGCCAGGATTGCCACGGCGGTGAATTTCAAAGCGCGCGTCAGCCATGCCGGAAGCGGGCGGTTGCCAAGCGTGCCGAGAAACGAAAAGCGAATCAGATAAGTGCCGATCGCCAGAAGCGGCACGACGATCCAGAATGTGCTTCGGTCTATCATGTCCGCCGCTCCAGCCAGGCGTCGAGTGCTGCGCCCGCCGTCATCGACAGGCCTGCGGCGACCAGAAGGCCGGTTCCGTAAGGCATCCATGCCAGCCCCAGCGACAACAGGATCGAAAGACCCGCCGCCACGATATGCGGCAGGCTCCGCAGCATGGGCGCCACCATGGCAAGAAAGGTGATCGGCAAAGCGAAGTCGAGCGCCCATTCCGCGGGCACCGCCCGCCCGATCAGCGCCCCGCACAGCGAAGCCGCGAACCAGACCGGAGCGACGGGTGTGACCGATCCGAAGAAGAAGGCGATCTTTTCGGACAGTGTCAGGTCGGGCCGTTTCTCGAACTCGACCGTTGCGGTGGCAAAGGTCTGGTCCACGAGGAAATAGCTCATGATTGCGCGCGTCCAGCGCGGGGCCTCGCCGTAATGCGGGGCGAGGGCGACTGAATACATCACCATCCGCAGGTTCACTGCCAGCGCGGTCACCAGCACGATTGCAGCGGGGGCATTTTCCTGCATCGTCTGGATCGCCGCGAATTGTGACGCGCCGGCAAAGACCGCAAGGGTGAAGACCATCGTCTCCCAAACTTGCAGCCCCGCCTCGGTCGCGACCACGCCAAAAAGCATGCCGAAGGGGATGACGATGACCACGAAGGGAAGGGCGGCGTAGACGCCACGGAAATAGGCGGAGCGGGTTGGTGACATGCGCGGCTTTACCTTGGGAGCGTCAGGGCTTACGCCTTTCGGGGAAGAAGGAAAAGGGGGGCTGCCGGTGCGGCTGTTCGGGGTGATCCTTGCGGGCGGGCAGGGGCGGCGCATGGGCGGGGCCGACAAGGCCCTGCTGCGTCTGGCAGGGCAGACGCTGCTGGCGCGGGCGGTCGGGCGGCTCGAGCCGCAGGTGGAGCGTCTGGCGATCAATGCCAATGGCGATGCCTCGCGCTTCGCGGCGCTCGGCCTGCCCGTGCTGGCCGATGCGCGGTCCGAGGGGCCGTTGTCGGGCGTGCTGGTGGGAATGGACTGGGCCGTTGCGGGCGGGGCCACGGCCATCGTGACCGTGGCGGTGGATTGCCCGTTCTTTCCCGGCGATCTGGTGCCGCAACTTGCGCTTGCGGCCGAGCGGTCGGCTGGCGGGGTGGCGCTTGCGCGGTCGGGCGGGGACGACCACCCGACGTTCGGCCTGTGGCCCGTAGGTCTGCGCGATGCGCTGCGGGCGTTTCTGGCAAGCGGCGAAAAGCCGAGGGTTCGGGCCTTCGCCGACATGCATGCCGCGGTGCGCGCCGATTTCCCCGATGACGGAGCCTTTGGCAACCTGAACACCCCCGATGATCTGGCGCGGGCCGAGGCGCTGCTGGCATGAAGGTTTATGGCGTCATCGGCTGGAAGAATTCGGGCAAGACCAGCCTGATGGAGCGGCTTGTGGCCGAAATCACAGGGCGCGGTTTCACGGTGTCGACCGTCAAGCATGTGCATCACGATGTAGACCTTGATCAACCGGGCAAGGACACGTGGCGGCATCGTGCGGCGGGGGCATCCGAAGTTGTGCTCGCCTCGGCCCATCGCTTTGCGATCCTGCACGAACATCGCGGGCCGGAACCCGAACTGGCCGAGGTTCTGGCGCGCATGAAACCGGTCGATCTGGTGCTGGTCGAAGGCTACAAACGCGATCCCCATGCCAAGGTCGAGGTCTGGCGCCGCGTGACCGGGCATGACCTGATCCAGCCGCAAGACGCCTTGGTGCGGGCGGTTGCGACAGACGAGCCCTTGTCCCTGCCGGTGCCCGTGCTCGACCTGAACGATACCGCAGCGGTCGCGGATTTTATCCTTGGCGAAGTCGGGCTTGCCCAAGCGCGGCCTGGCGGGTGAGCGGGCCTTTCGACACGGTCGTGGTCGTTGACTGGTCGGCGGCATCTGCGCCTTCGCCCGCCAGACCGTCTCGCGATGCGATCTGGATCGGCGCTGCGGGCGCGGGCGGGGAAACCGTCGGGTATTATCGCACGCGGGCAGCGGCCGAAGCCGCGTTGCGCCGGTTTCTGGCCGGCGAACAGGCGGCGGGGCGACGGGTTCTGGCGGGCTTCGATTTCGCTCTGGGCTATCCGGCAGGCTTTGCCGCGCGCCTGACAGGGCAGGCGAGCGCCCGCGCGGTTTGGGCGTGGATGGCAGCGCAGATCACCGATGGGCCGGACAATCGCAACGACCGCTTTCAGGTGGCCGATGCGGTGAACCGGCGCTTCGGCGGGGCGGGGCCGTTCTGGGGGCGTCCGGCCTCGCTTGCGCTTACCGCTTTGCCGGCGACCAAAGCGGTCGATTACGCGGCACTCGGCCTGCCCGAGCGGCGGGCGGTCGAATGCCGCGTGCCGCGCGCACAGCCGGTCTGGAAACTTTACACCACGGGGTCGGTCGGCAGTCAGGTTCTGATGGGTCTGCCCTTGGTGCATCGTCTGGCGCAGGGGGCAGCGGTGGCTGTCTGGCCCTTCGACGAACCGCAAAAAGTTGCATCTGCTAGCGTGGTTCTGGCTGAAATCTACCCCTCGCTTCTTGCGCGGGTCGTCGCCCTGCAAGACGGCATCAAGGACGCGGCACAGGTGCGGCTTTTGTCGCGGGCCTTGTGGCGTCTGGCGCAGGCGGGCCAACTGGACGCACTTTTCGCGCTGCCCGACGCCGCCGCTGCCGAGGAAGGCTGGATACTGGGCGCAGGGCACGAGGCCGCCTTGCTCGCCGCGCTGGAGCAGGTCTGATGCGGATGGTACGCGGTCTGCCAGAAGCCTACCGCACCGCTGCGGCGGCGTTGTACTGGCAGGCTTTCGGCGGCAAGCTCGGGCGCGTCCTGGGGCCTGACCGGCTGGCACTCGCCTATGTCGAGCGGGTCATAAGGCCCGACCAATGCATCTGCGCCATGGGGGACGGGGGCCTGACCGGGTTGATCGGGTTCAAATCCGATGCGGGCAGTTTCGCGGGGGGACGCCCGACGACATGCGGCAGGTCTACGGGCGGCTTGGCGGGGCTTGGCGCAGCGGCGTGATGCAGCTTGCGGGCGGGGAAGGCGAAACCGGGCTGTTCCTGATCGACGGTCTTTGCGTCCAGCCACAGGCGCGGGGGCGTGGCGTCGGTTCGGCCCTGATCGAGGCGATCTGCACGGAAGCTGCAGCGCGGGGCTTCAACACGGTCAGGCTGGATGTGGTGGACACCAACCCCCGCGCCCGGTCGCTTTACGAAAGGCGCGGCTTCGTGCTGGACCACAGCACCCCTGTCGGGCCGCTTGGCCTGGTGTTCGGCTATAGCGTCACCCATACGATGGTGCGCTATCTATAGCCGAAAGAAGGTAGATTTGCATGTATCGCCGGAAATTCCTGTGGCATAGTCCCGCCACCGCGCCAAGGTGCGGCAAACGGCACCGGAGAGACGGGGCCGATCAAGTAAACAGGGGACAGTCACTATGCTGAACGAGTTCAAGGCCTTTATCGCCAAAGGAAATGTTGTCGATCTGGCGGTAGGTATCATCATCGGCGCGGCCTTTACCGCCATCGTCAATTCGCTGGTCGGCGATCTGATCAACCCGATCATCGGCCTCGTTACGGGCGGGGTCGATTTGTCGAACCTCTTCATCGATCTGTCGGGCACCGCTCCGGTCTCGCTTGCCGCGGCACGGGAAGCGGGCGTTCCGGTTTTTGCTTACGGCGCCTTCATAACCGCCGTGATCAATTTCGTGATCATCGCCTGGGTGGTTTTCATGCTGGTCAAAGCCGTGAACCGTCTGAAAGAAGCGACCGCCAAAAAAGAAGCTGCAACTGCTGCGGCAACCCCGGCCGGACCGACCGAGATTGAGGTTCTTCTGCAGATTCGCGACGCACTGAAGAAGTAAGCGGCGAAGACCCAAGCAACAGTCGCCCGTCCGGTTCGCACCGGACGGGCCTTTCGCGTCAGAGTTTCAGCGCCTCGGCGGCCGGGATGGTGGGCAGGCCAAGTGCGCTGCCCACGGCGGCATAGGTCAGTTTTCCCGCGTGGGTGTTCAGCCCGTTGAGCAGGTGCGGATCGTCGGCGCAGGCCTGACGCCAGCCCTTGTCGGCCAAGGCCAGCAGGAAGGGCAGCGTGGCGTTGCCAAGCGCCTGGGTCGAGGTGCGGGCAACCGCACCGGGCATGTTGGCCACACAGTAGTGCAGGATGCCGTCGACCTCGTAGATCGGGTCTTGATGGGTCGTGGCGTGGCTCGTCTCGAAACAGCCACCCTGATCGATGGCGACATCGACGATGGCCGCTCCGGGTTTCATCGTCGAAAGCTGGGCGCGGCTGACCAGTTTTGGCGCGGCAGCGCCGGGGATCAGGACCGCGCCGATGACCATGTCGGCCTCGGCCACCAAAGCGGCTGTGGTCGCGGCGCTGGCGTAGCCGTTCTTGAATTGGCCGCCGAACACGTCATCAAGATAGCGCAACCGCACCAGCGACCTGTCGAGCACGGTTACGTCCGCACCCATCCCCGCCGCAACCCTGGCCGCATGGGTTCCGACGACACCGCCACCGATCACGACGACCTTTGCGGGGGACACGCCGGGAACGCCGCCAAGCAGCACGCCGCGCCCGCCATTGGCTTTCTGCAAAGTCCAGGCGCCGACTTGCGGCGCAAGCCGTCCGGCGACCTCGGACATGGGAGCCAGCAGTGGCAGACCGCCACGGGCATCGGTCACGGTTTCGTAAGCGATGGCCGTGACGCCCGATTTCAGCAGGTCATGCGTCTGGTCCGGATCGGGCGCGAGGTGAAGATAGGTGAACAATAGCTGGCCGTCGCGCAGCCGTGCGCGTTCGGCAGGCTGGGGCTCTTTGACCTTCACGATCATCTCGGACTTGGCAAACACTTCCTGGGCCGTGGCGGCGATGCTGGCACCGGCAGCGGCATAGGCCGCATCGCTGAACCCCGAGCCCAGGCCCGCTCCGGCTTCGATCATGACGCTATGGCCGTGCGCGACCGCTTCGTGAACCGCGTCGGGTGTCATCCCGACGCGGAATTCCTGTGGTTTGATTTCTTTCGGGCAACCGATCTTCATGTCTTTCACTCCCTGACGGACGCTTCGTCCTTGCAGACAGCTTTGTCCAACCCGAACGCAGAAACTTTGAATTCTGCATGACGGCCCGCTGTGCAGGCGGTAGGATCGCGCGAAAATCGCAGTTTACGGGAAAGAATCCACCGCCATGCCGGAACTTGACGCAACCGACCGCCGCATCCTGACCGTCTTGCAAAGGGAGGGCCGGATCACCAACGCCGAACTGTCGGAACGGGTCAACCTGTCGCCTTCGGCCTGCCACCGGCGGACGCAACGGCTGGAGGAAGAAGGCTTCATTGCCGGATATGTGGCACTCCTCGATGCGCGCCGGCTCGGGCGGCCGACGACCGTGTTCGTCGAAATCACGCTTCAGGGACAGGCCGACGAGTTGCTCGACGCCTTCGAGCGCGAGGTGGCCAAGATCCCGGACATTCTGGAATGTCACCTCATGGCGGGGCAGGCGGACTATCTGCTCAAGATCATGACCGAGGATACCGAGGATTTCGCCCGCATCCACCGCCAATACCTGAGCAGGCTGCCGGGCGTGCGGCAGATGCATTCCAGCTTCTCCCTGCGGACCGTGGTCAAGACGACGGCGCTGGCGGTCTGACCCCGTTTGACAGGCTTTACATGCAGCTTTAGCCTGTGCGCGTCTTCGTGCAGTGAAAGGTGATCCCGTGAAGCCCTTTGTGATCGTTCCCGCGTTTTTGGCCTTGGTAAGCCTTACTGCCTGCTCGGGCCCGTCCCCCTACGAAGTGACGGCCGCCGCGATGGGAAGCGGGGCCGTGGTCGCCGCGCCCTACCAGACGGCGCCGACCTACCAGGCGGTCAATGTCGCAAAAAGCACCGATGCTTGCGGGGCGTCGCAATATCAATCGCTGGTTGGCGGCCCTTCGATGGCGGCGGTTTCGCTGAACATCCCGGGCTCATCGCGCCATTACGGCAGCGATGAACCCGTGGCGACCAACGTGCCCTCGAGGCTGAATTTCGTGCACAGCGGATCGGCGGTCGATGCGGTGGCCGACCCGGCTTCGCGCGTGGTCAGGGTGTTCTGCGGCTAGGTTCGCATTGCGAAAATGAAAAACCCCCGGCCTGACGGACGGGGGTTGATCGTATCGGAACGCCCCTGACGGAGCCTTCCCCAGTGTCGCTAACGGCTCAGAGGCCGCCCTCGCGCTGGAGCTTCTTCCGTGCGAGTTTCCTCGCGCGGCGAACGGCTTCGGCTTCTTCGCGCGCTTTCTTGACGGAGGGTTTCTCGAAATGCTGCTTGAGCTTCATTTCGCGGAACACGCCTTCGCGCTGGAGCTTTTTCTTGAGGGCACGGAGTGCCTGTTCGACGTTATTGTCGCGGACGCTGACCTGCATGTGGTTGTCACCACCTTCCTAGGTTAAAGTTGCACGTGAGAGTGCAGGCGAGCGCCCTATAACAACTGCGACGGGGTTTGTCCACCAAAGCGAAGGAGACTGGCGATGACGACCTATACGGCTGCGATCGACTGGAAAGAAGCGGTTCTGGATGCCGCCTTGGTGCATGTCCCTTTGACGGCTGGTCCGAGGCGACGCTGCGGGCGGCGATTGCCGATTCGGGTTGTGCGCCTGCCCTCGCGCGGGCTTTGTTCCCGCGCGGTGGGATCGATCTGGCCGTGGCCTACCATCTGCGCGGCGACCGGATGATGCGCGACGCGCTGGGGGCAAGTGACCTTTCGGCGATGCGCTTTCGTGACAAGGTCGCCCATGCGGTGCGTTTGCGGCTCGAGGCCGTCGGCGAGCGCGAGTTGGTGCGCCGCGGCACCACCCTTTTCGCCCTGCCACAGCATGCGGCTGAAGGAGCCAAGCTGATCTGGGGCACGGCAGATGCGATCTGGGTCGCGCTGGGTGACACCGCGCGCGATTTTAGCTGGTATTCCAAGCGGGCAACGCTTTCGGCGGTCTATGGCTCGACGGTGCTTTACTGGCTGGGCGACGATTCGACTGGCAATCAGGCAACGTGGGATTTCCTCGACCGGCGGATCGGGGATGTGATGCAGATCGAAAAGGCCAAGGCGGCGATCAAGGACAACGCTTTGGGAAAGGCGCTGCTTGCAGGCCCGGCGAAGCTGATGGAGAAATGGCGCGTGCCCACGGTGCCTGACGATTTGCCGGGGCGAATGATGGACCGGTTTCGCTGAAAGGCCCCAAGAAATGGAAATGTCCCACACGATGCGCGCCGTGGAGATCCGCGAACCCGGCGGGCCAGAGGTGCTGGTGCCCGTGACAAAGCCTGTGCCGGTGCCGAAACACGGGCAGATCGTGATACGTGTAGCCTATGCGGGCGTGAACCGGCCCGACGCCTTGCAAAGGGCAGGGTCCTATGCGCCGCCCGCCAATGCCTCGCCCTTGCCGGGGCTTGAAGCGTCGGGCACGGTGGTCGAGGTCGGGCCGGGGGTGACGCGCTGGACCATCGGCGACAAGGTCTGCGCCTTGCTGCCGGGGGGCGGCTATGCGGAATACGTGACCACTCCCGAAAGCCACGCGCTGCCGGTGCCGGCGGGAATGGGCCTGCGCGAGGCGGCCTGCCTGCCGGAAACCTGCTTTACCGTCTGGTCCAACGTGGTGATGCGCGGCGGGCTCAAGGCGGGCGAGCGGTTCCTGGTGCATGGCGGGTCAAGCGGGATCGGCACGACCGCGATACAGATCGCCAAGGCGCTGGGTGCGCGGGTGTTTACGACTGCGGGCTCTGACGAGAAATGTGCCGCCTGCGAGGCGCTGGGGGCCGACAAGGCGCTGAACTATCGCACCGGCGATTTCGTGGCGATGATGCATGACGAGGGGGGCGCGCAGCTTATCCTCGACATGGTCGGCGGATCATACCTGCCGCGCAACGTGAAGGCTTTGGCGACCGAGGGGCGGCTGGTGCAGATCGCCTTCCTGACCGGTGCGAAGGTGGAGCTGAACTTTGCCGAGGTGATGATGCGGCGTCTGCTGATTACCGGATCGACCTTGCGCCCGCAAAGCGACCTTGCCAAGGCGCGCATCGCCGCCGAGGTCGAGGCGAATGTCTGGCCGATGATCGCGGGCGGCAAGTTCAAACCGGTGATGGACAGCGAGTTCGTGCTGGAAGATGCAGCAAAGGCGCATGAGCGGATGGAAAGCTCGGGCCATGTGGGAAAGATCGTCCTGAAGGTCGAAGCGTAGGGTGGGTCGTTCCGGCTGCGTGCAGACGGGTTGACCCACCTGTGCCCAGGGTGGGTGAACCCGCGCAGTCGCGGAACCACCCACCCTACCTGACGGGTACCAGAACGGCGTCTTTCAGCGAACAATCGCGGCGGACATCCACGCCACAATCGCGGGGTTCGAGGTCGCGCGTCAGGCAGATGCGGACCTCTTCTATCATGCCGTCATCGCAGGTGACGGTAATTGCGTCGCGGGACAGTTGCGGGTTGGCCTCGACGAAGGCGTCTTCGACCACGCTCGCGGGGAGTGTGACGCGTTTGGGCAATCCGCGCAGGACGGGCGGGATGGTCACGCTGTCATAGGCGCGGCGCGAGGCGGCAAAATAGTCGCGCGGCGACAGGCCCGAGCAGCGGCCGTGTTTCTTCCATTCATAGAATGCAAGGCCCGCGCCGCCCATGATATCGGACATGGCCGCCGTCTCGCCCCGTGTCGGGTCTGGCTGTCCTGTGCGGCAGAACGAGGGAAAGCCGTCTTCGTAATTCGGCCAAAGCCCGTGCAGGGTGAAATCGAAACCGCGCCCCGCGTCGCATTGCGGATCGCCCCGCGCATCTCCGGTCAGGCTGCACCATGTCGCCGACCACGACAGCGCCATCACGTAGTAATCGAAATCACCGGCGCGTTCTCCCTCGGCCCGCACGGGGTTTGCCATCGTCGAAAGGGCCGCGATCAGGGCCAAGCGATGCAACATCATTTCCACTTTCCTCTTACCCGAAAACTCACTATACGCGCGGTTGAACTTCCCCGAAATCGTGGAAAGGCGGCCCCGGTCGCAGCCGATTTACCGGCCTACGGTTTCATGGCCACGAGAGATTTTGTAAAGGAGCATCCGATGACGACGAAGCCGCTTATGGCCAAGGCCACCGCTGTCTGGCTTGTCGACAACACCACGCTGTCCTTCCGCCAGATCGCCGGTTTCTGCGGGATGCACGAGTTGGAAGTGCAGGGCATCGCCGACGGGGATGTTGCCACGGGCGTCAAGGGCTTCGATCCGGTCGCGAACAACCAGCTTGATGCAGTCGAGATCGAGAAGGGTCAGAAAGACCCGCTTTACATGCTGAAGATCAAGTTCAACGCCGCCGCCGTGGGCGAGGAAAAGCGTCGCGGACCGCGTTACACTCCGCTTTCCAAGCGACAGGACCGTCCGGCCGCGATTCTGTGGCTGGTCAAGTTCCACCCCGAACTGTCGGACGGGGCCATCGGCAAGCTTGTGGGCACCACGAAGCCCACGATCCAGTCGATCCGCGAGCGGACCCACTGGAACATCAACGGCATCTCGCCGATCGATCCGGTTGCGCTGGGCTTGTGCCGTCAGTCCGAGCTTGATTCCGCCGTGCAGGCTGCCGCCCGCAAGAAGGCCTCGGAAGGCACCGTGATGACGGATGACGAGCGGCGCAAGCTGGTGTCGACCGAGCAATCGCTTGGCATGGACACCGAGCCGAAGATGCCTTCGGGCCTCGAGCAGTTCGCGCGGACCGAGCGGGAAGAAAAGCCGGCCGATTTCTCGGATGCGGAAAGCTTCTTCAACCTTCCCGCAAACGATGATGACGACGAGGATGACGAAGACGACAGCCCGCGCCGCTGATCGTATCGTCCGGATTGTTCAAGAAAGCCCCCGTCCGCTGGATCGGGGCTTTCTGCTTGTTGCCGCTTGCCGTTGCTTGACGTCCCCCCCCACCCCAGCCCTCCCCCATTGGGGGGAGGGAGGCGATGGTTCTGGTGCGGTGCAAGGGGGGACGCGATGTGTTTGAGTATTTTTGCCAAGATGAAGGGGCGGGCGCTTCTTGTCAGAACCGTTTGCGGGCACGCAGGGCTGCGCCGATGGTGCCATCGTCGAGATAGTCCAGTTCGCCGCCGATGGGCACGCCCTGGGCGAGCGAGGTGATGGCCACGCCTGCGCCTGACAGGCTGTCGGCGATGTAATGGGCTGTGGTCTGACCGTCGACTGTGGCGTTCAGCGCAAGGATGATCTCGGCTACGCCTTCGTCACGGACACGGGCGGCGAGATGCGGGATACGCAGATCTTCGGGGCCGATGCCGTCGAGCGCCGAAAGTGTGCCACCAAGCACGTGGTAGCGGCCTTTGAAAACGCCCGCGCGTTCCATCGCCCAAAGATCGGCGACATCCTCGACCACACAGATTTCGGGTATGGCGCGGCGGTCGTCGGCACAGATCGCGCAGCGGTCGGCGGTGCCGATATTGCCGCAGATCACGCAGTCACGCGCGTTCAGCGCCACGTTTGCCATCGCCTGCGCGAGCGGGGCCATCAACTGGCCGCGCTTCTTCAGAAGCGTCAAGACCGCACGTCGCGCCGAGCGGGGGCCAAGCCCCGGCAGCCGCGCCATGAGGTCGATCAGCGCCTCGATTTCGCGCGGGGCGTCGTCCTGCATCAAAACGGCAGTTTCATGTCGGCGGGTAGGCCAAGCGCGTCGGTCATCTTTCGCATTTCATCGGCCATGCGCTGCGCGCCACGGCTTTGAGCATCGCGGATCGCGGCGACGATCAGATCTTCGACGACCTCTTTCTCCGATGCGACGAGGATCGACGGGTCGATGTCGAGCCCGGTCACCTCGCCCTTGGCCGTCACGCGGGCCTTGACCAGCCCCGCGCCCGATTCGCCCAGAACGACCGTATTGGCGAGTTGCTCTTGCATCTCGGCCATCTTGGTCTGCATTTCCTGCGCTTTTTTCATCATTCCGGCCATATCGCCAAGGGCGCCGAGTCCGGGAATACCTTTGAGCATATCTTGTCCTTTTCAGCTGTCTTCGAACGGGTCCCACTCATCCTCGACCTCGGGCAGGGCCTCGGTCAGGGCGGCTGCGGCCAGGGTTTCGGGGGTACGTATCTCGGCAATCCTTGCGCCGGGAAAGGCGGTCAGCACGGCTTGGACGAGAGGGTTGGCCTGTGCCTCGGCTTCGGCTTGCAGCCGGTCGGCATCGCGGGATTCGGCGATGGTCTGGCCACCGCCGTCATTCACGACCGACACACCCCAGCGCGCGCCGGTCCAGCCTTGCAAACGCTGGCCAAGGCGGGCTGCAAGATCGGGTGCGGCATCGCCAGTGGGTTGGAATTCGATGCGGCCCGGCGCGTAGCGGGCGAGGCGCAGGTTGGTTTCGACCTCGAACAGCAGTTTCATGTCGCGTTTGGTGCGGATCAGTTCGACCACCGCGTCGAAGGTTGCATAGACCTGCAACTGGTCTTCGGCCAAGGCGAGCGCCTGATTGCCCTGTGTGCCGCCCTGCATCGTCGGGCCGCGCATCGGGGCGGCGGGTGCCATCCGCATGGATGCACCGTGAACCATTCCGCCGCTGCCGCCCCCCCTGCCGGAGCGCCGCCGCCCATCGGCGGTTGCGGTTGGCTTTGCAGCTTGCGGATCAGCGCTTCCGGGTCGGGCAGGTCGGCTACATGCGTCATCCGGATCACCGCCATTTCGGCGGCCATCATCGCATTGGGGGCCAAGGGCACTTCTTCCAGCGATTTCAGCAGCATCTGCCACATGCGCGACAGAACCCGCATCGGCAGCCTTTCGGCCATGTCCAGCCCGCGCGTGCGTTCATCCGGCGGCGTCGTCGGGTCTTCGGCTGCAGAAGGCGTGATCTTGATCACCGAAATCCAATGCGTGATCTCGGCCAGATCGCGCAGCACGGCCATGGGGTCGGCTCCGT
This sequence comes from Gemmobacter aquarius, assembly GCF_003060865.1. Lineage (NCBI taxonomy): Bacteria > Pseudomonadati > Pseudomonadota > Alphaproteobacteria > Rhodobacterales > Paracoccaceae > Paragemmobacter > Paragemmobacter aquarius. The sequence continues at coordinate 3,065,395 of NZ_CP028918.1, read as the reverse complement.
CGGCATATTGCGCGGCAAGCTCTGACAGTGCCCCTGCGGCATCGCCCGTCAGGATCATGTCGAAAAGGTCGAGCACGCGGCCACGGTCGGCAAGGCCAAGCATGGCACGGACCTGCGCTGCGCTGGTGGTCCCCGCGCCATGGGCGATGGCCTGATCCATCAGCGACATGGCATCGCGCACCGATCCCTCGGCCGCCCGCGTGATCAGGGCCATCGCGTCGGGCGCAAGGCTTGCACCTTCGGCCGTAGCGACCCGCGCAAGGTGGGCCATCATCACTTCGGGCTCGATCCGTTTCAGGTCGAAGCGTTGGCAGCGCGACAGCACGGTGACCGGAACCTTGCGGATTTCGGTGGTGGCAAAGATGAATTTCACATGTGCGGGCGGTTCTTCCAGCGTCTTGAGCAGCGCGTTGAAGGCGTTGGTCGACAGCATGTGCACTTCGTCGATGATGTAGATCTTGTAGCGGGCGCTGGCCGCCCGATAATGCACGCTATCGATGATTTCACGGATGTCGCCCACGCCGGTGCGGCTGGCCGCATCCATTTCCATAACGTCGACGTGGCGGCCTTCGGCAATGGCGCGGCAGGGTTCGCAGACGCCGCAGGGTTCGGTCGTGGGGCCACCGGTGCCGTCGGGGCCTGTGCAGTTCAACCCCTTGGCGATGATGCGGGCCGTAGTGGTCTTGCCCACCCCCCGCACGCCGGTCATCACAAAGGCGTGGGCGATGCGGTCAGCCGCAAAGGCGTTCTTCAGGGTTCGAACCATCGCCTCTTGGCCGATAAGGTCGGCAAAGGTTTGCGGGCGGTACTTGCGGGCAAGGACCTGATAGGCTTTTTCCGGAGCGTCGGACATGGGAACCGCTTTCACCTGAATCAGCGGTTACACTAGGGCCGGGCGCGGGCGGCGTAAACCCAAGGGAGGGGCGATGGCGGTTCTGAGGGTCGGCGGGGGCGAGGTATCTATCGGTCCCTGTGCCGGACGGGGCGGAGATTTCGCGGGCGACCTTGTAACCTTGCTGACCGGGCCGCCCGATCTGGTGCTCAGCCTGACCGAGAGCGCCGAGATGGAGCGCGTGGGCGCGGCTGGATTGCCCGAGGCGCTGGCCGCAGCGGGCGTGGTGTGGCGGCACGTGCCGGTCAGGGATTACGGCGCGCCGGAGGCCGGTTGGCCGGACGCCGAGGCTGCGGCGCGCGATGTGCTGGCGCGGGGCGGCCATGTGCATGTGCATTGCATGGCCGGATGCGGACGATCGGGTGCGGCTGTCCTACGCCTGATGGTCGCATCGGGCGAAGCGCCTGCGGCGGCGCTGGTGCGGTTGCGGTCGGTGCGCCCCTGCGCGGTCGAAACGCCTGCACAATACGAATGGGCAACGACCGGAAGTGTATGGAAAAGGTGAGAGGCTGACAACGACCCAAGCGGGGCTCGTTACGGCTGCTTCCTTCCGGACCTGACCGGGTTGGCGAGGCGCTCGCCCGCGCCAACCTCTCACGGCCCATATAGGTGGCAACAGCGGGATTCGCAAGCGGGTCCGGACAGTGCTTTGACGCTGCGTTCAGATCAGACCGGCAAGGCGGGCACCGGTCATAAGGTCGGCCGCGACATGGGCTGCAAAGCGGCCGTCGGTCGGCGCCACGTCGGGAATCTGCACGACCACGCAACCGGCACGATGCGCGGCTTCGGCGCCGATATCGCTGTCTTCGAACACAAGGCAACGCGACGGGTGCACGCCCAGACGTTCCGCCGCAAGCAGATAGGGTTCCGGTTCAGGCTTCGGTGCAGTCACGTCGTCAAAGGTGATGATCTCGCGGAAATGCGCGGTCAGGCCGGCGATTCCCAGCTTGTGATGTGCCCCTTTGCGCCCGGACGAGGTGACAAGCGCCATTGGATGCGCGATCCGGCCAAGCAATTCGACCGCGCCCGCCTTCAACGGCAGCCCCTCGCTCATGGCGTTATCAAAGCCCAGACGCCAATGCTCGTGGAACTGCACAAGATCGAGCAGCGGCAGAGTGCTTTGGATGATCTTTGCGGCCATCGGTTCAGCTTTGCCCACAAGGCCATGCATGAAAGCCTCGTCCACCGGATGGCCGCAGGCGGCAAAGGCGGCAAGGCCCGATGTCATGGCCAGGCTTTCGGTGTCGATCAGCGTTCCGTCGAGGTCGAAGAAGACGGCGTCGAACATGGGGGCGGTCCTTTCGCGGTGCGGCGCCTTCCTAGCCGATCACAGCGAAAGGCGAAAGCGCAGGAAACCCGCTTCCGTCTGGCCCAACACTTCGGGGCTGAACTGCGGAATATCTGCGCGCAGGGCTGCGGCTTCGGGGCCGGTCTCGAAGATGACGGTCGTGCCCGGCATCGGGGCAAATCCCCAAGGCTGACCGGCCTCGATTCCGATCGTGCCGCGCGTTTCGACATGCCATGCGATCAGGTCGGAAATCGGCATGTCGCTTCGCGCAACGGGGGGGCGGGATGTTCCGGGATAGATGCCGCTGCCGGCGCGGTAACTGTTGGTTGCAAGCAGGTAGCGGCCTTCGGGGTCTATGGGGCGTCCGTCCAGAGAAAGCTGGCCGATGCGGCGTGCCGTGGCGTCGATCAGGCTGCCTTTGGCATCGAAACGTGGCGGTTGCGACAGGTCGATGCGAAACGAAAGCCCGTGGATCAGGTCGAAGTCGAACCCCGGTATGTCGGGCCGGATCAGCGCTGCGTCCGCTGCTTTCGGGGCGATCTGGTGGAACAGGATCGCGGCCCGTTCAAGCCAGTCGGTGATTTCCGCACCCGACAGATCCAGAAGCACGGGTGTATTCGGGTGCGTGTAGATACCCGCGATATGACGCAGCAGGATCGGCCCGGGCGGAATATGCGAATAGTTCCCCGGTCCGCCGCGACCACCCGTCCGGAACGGAGCGACCGCGGCCAGCAGGGGCACACCGGCGAAACCGGGTGGCAGGGTGTCCTTCCAATGGGCCAGTTGCGCCTCGGCGATCAGCCGATGGGTGGCGCAGGGGCAAACCAGTGCGAAATTGCTGTGCAAACGGTGGGTCGTTTCCCCCAAAGGGCGGCGCATCGCCGTGACCGTCGCCTGATGCGCGGGCGTGGCAAGGCGCGCAAGTTCGGGATCGGCGGCGGGGATCGCCGGGCTTTTCACCGCCCGAACCCGATGCGAGGACAGCTGCCAGCCTTGCGGCCCGTTCGTCAGCTCCAGATCGATCACCCCGAGATGGGACCCGTGAAAGCCTGCCATCACTGCCGGCTTGCCGTAGATCGTGCCAGTCGTGGCATCGGCAGGGGCGGGCAGGCCAGCGGCCTGCGTGTCGGGAAACACCAGATGGGTATGACCTGTCACGATCACGTCGACCTGCGGCAGACTCGCAAGCGGGATTGCCGCATTCTCCATGTTGCGATGCGGCACGGCGCTACCAATGCCGGAATGGGCGAGGGCAATCGTAAGGTCGGGCCTCTCCGCGGCCAGATCGGCCAATGTCCGCTCTGCTGCTGTCAGGATGTCTTCGCCTTGCACCGCGCCGTTCAGGCGCAGCGCCTCCCACAGCGCCGTCTGCGGTGGTGCAAAGCCGGTAATGGCGATGCGAAGCGGCCAGTCTTGGCCTGTGGTATCGGTCACGGTCCGGTCGAGCAGCACAAAGGCGGGGACGAGCGGGCCGCCACCCCCACGGCCAAGGTTTGCCGAAACGACGGGAAAGCGGGCAACGGTCAACGCCCGTTCGAGAAACGCCAGACCATGGCTGAATTCGTGGTTGCCAAGCGTTCCCGCATCATAGCCCAGCGCATTCATCGCCACGACCATCGGATGGGCCGCCGTCCCGTGGCGTTCCTGCCAGTCGCCAAGCGGGCTGCCCTGAAGAAAATCGCCATTGTCCAGAAGGACACAGTTCCGCACCTCGGCGCGCAGCCTGCGGATCATCGGCGCAAGCTGGGCGAGTCCGAGGCTTGCAGGCTTGTCCGTGATATAGTCCCAGGGCATCAGATGCGCGTGCAGATCGCTGGTGGCCAGAAGGCGAAGCTGCACCGTTCCTGCACCCTCTGGGTGCGTCGGGTACGAGGGCGGCTGTCTGGTCAAATCGATACCGTAGGGAACCGCGGCCTCATACAGCAGGCCACGCTGCTGATGTTTATACAGATTGACTGGTTAACGCAACCTCAGATTGTGTTTGGTGGATTTGCCTTGGCGGGGCTTGCGTGGCACAGAGACGGGCGGGCGCGCAAAAGCCCGGACAGACACGGGGACGGAACATGCGGCATGCCGAAACAGTGACCTTTGGCGGTTCGGGGCTAGACCGTGCGGCGACTTTGCGCGGTGACGCAGCGGCGCTGGCTGCGGCTTTGGCCCAAGGACGGGTGCTGCCGGTATGGCGCGGCAAGCCCCTGATAAACGGTGACGATCTGGGTTGGGTCGGGCCCGGCAGTCCGGTTCTGGCAGGGGCAGGCCCCGCCGTGTTTCTGGGACTGGACGAAGGGATCGCGCGGTTCGCCCAAGACATTTCGCACTGGTCGCCCGAAGCTGGTGCGCCCGCCGTCGAGGCCGGGTTCTTCGATCCGTCCGAGCAGCGGCATCCGGCGCTGGACGACAGCTTCGCCTTTGCCGAATTGCGCGGCGTCATGGTGCGGCTGACGCCAAGGGCCGCGGAACTGGCCGCAAGCGCCAAGGCGGTGCTGCACTGGCACCGCAGCCATGGCTTTTGCGCGGCCTGCGGTGCTGCGACGCTGATGACCCAAGGCGGGTGGCAGCGCGACTGTCCGGCCTGCGCGGCGCATCACTTTCCGCGCACCGACCCTGTCGTGATCATGCTTGTCACACGGGGCAATTCGCTGCTGGTCGGTCGCAATGCCAACTGGCCCGAGGGGATGTATTCGCTTCTTGCGGGCTTCGTCGAACCCGGCGAGACGATCGAGGCCGCGGTCCGGCGCGAGGTCTTCGAAGAGGCAGGCATCCGCGTCGGTGCGGTCCGCTATCTTGCAAGCCAGCCCTGGCCCTTTCCGGCAAGTCTGATGCTGGGCTGCGCTGGCGAGGCGCTTGACGAGACCATCACGCTCGATCCGGCAGAACTGGAAGATGCGCTTTGGGTCAGCCGCGAAGAGATGGTTTCGGCGATGGCGGGCCTGCATCCGCGTCTGAAACCGGCACGAAAGGGCGCGATCGCGCATTTCCTTATCGCCAACTGGCTTGCCGACCGGCTCGATTGATACGACATTAACCGAAAGGGTGAAAAACCCGTAGTAAGCGGTGCGGCAGTCAAGGGCGAGTGAATGAAACTGAGCGGCAGAACCGATATCGGCGCATCACTCGATGCAACATTTGCCTTCCTGACCGATTTCGACGGTTGGGAACGGGCGGCGCTGCGCCGTGGTGCCGATGTCACGCGCACGGACAAGCTGAAGAAGCCGGGGCCGGGAATGACCTGGCACGTGCGTTTCGCATGGCGCGGGCGCGAGCGCGAGTTGCAGATCAAGGTCGTAGCATTGGACCCGGCCGGCCAGTTGACCCTCGATTTCGACGGCCCCTCCGTCGAAGGCCGTCTGAACGCCGAACTTGTGTCGATGGCGGCCAAGCGCACGCGGCTTTTGATGCAACTCGAAGCAAAGCCCCGTACCCTGACGGCGCGGCTGTTCATCCAGTCGTTGAAACTCGCCAAGACGCGGGTGCAGAAACGCTTCGACGGGCGGCTGGCCCAGATCGCCGCCGACATCGAGGCGCGGCAGGCCTGAGCGGGCTACCCGCGCTGACGGTCGGTCGGATAGACCCCGAGGATATTCACCTGCGAGGTGAAATAGCGCAGCTCTTCCAGCGCCAAAGCCACGTTGGCATCGGCGGGATGGCCTTCGATATCGGCATAGAATTCCGTCGCGGTAAAACTGCCGCCGACCATATAGCTTTCCAGCTTGGTCATGTTCACGCCGTTCGTGGCAAATCCGCCAAGCGCCTTGTACAGGGCCGCCGGAATGTTGCGGACGCGAAAGGTAAAGGTCGTCATCATCTTGCCTGCGCCGCGCCGCGTGTCGTCGGGCGTGCGGGACATCACCAGAAACCGCGTCGTGTTATTCGCCTGATCCTCGATCTGCGGGGCGATGACGTCCAGCCCGTAGATGCTTGCCGCGAGTTCGGAGGCGAGCGCAGCCTTGGTCTTGTCGCCGCGCTCGGCGACTTCGCGTGCGGCGCGGGCATTGTCCGACGAAACCTTGCCGCGGATGTTGTGTGCCCGCAGGAAATTCGCGCATTGCGGCAGGATGACCACATGGCCATGGGCTTCGGTGATGTCGGCAAGCGTTGCGCCGGGCACGCCCAACAGGTTGACATGCACGCGGACGAACGCCTCGTCCACGATATGAAGGCCTGACTTCGGCAAGAGCGAATGCACATCGGCAACGCGTCCATAGGTGGAATTCTCGACCGCCAGCATCCCCAGATCGGCCTCGCCACGCGCGACTTTTTCCACAACCTCTTCGAAGGTGGTCGCAGGGACTGCTTCCATATCCGGGCGCGATTGCTGACAGGCCTGATGCGAATAGGCGCCAAGTTCCCCCTGAAACGCGATACGACCGGGCATTTCTTTATCCCTTGCACGAAAACCCCTGCACAGGGGCGATTGGTCGCGCTAGTACACCTTGAAAGAGGGTGGTGGAAGCGGATACATACCGCGCCAAACGACGGCCAAGGGAAGGCGCGACATGTTCGACACGATGACTCTGACCAAAGTGACCGGCGCGGTTTGCGGCTCGCTGCTGGTTTACATGCTGGGCGCATGGGCGGCGGAATCGCTCTATCACACCGGTGGCGAAGGCCACGGCGAAGAAGTGGCGCAGGCCTACAGCATCGATACCGGTGTTGAAGAGGCCAGCGCCGATGCTCCGGCCGAAGAAGGCCCGGATTTCGCGACAGTCTATGCCGCTGCCGATCCGGCCGCCGGCGAGAAGGTTTTCGCCAAATGCAAGGCCTGCCACAAGGTCGATGGCGGCGATGCGACCGGCCCGCACCTGAACGGGGTCGTTGACCGCGCCAAGGCTTCGGTGGCGGGTTTCAGTTATTCCGAAGTCCTGCTCGGCATGGCAGGCGACACTTGGACGCCGGAAAACATGTCCAATTTCCTGCACAGCCCGAAAGATTATGCGCCCGGCACCAAAATGTCGTTCGCCGGTCTGCCGAAGGCTGAAGACCGTGCCAACGTCATCGCTTATCTGGCAACGCTGAAATAACGCGACACGCCGGATTTTGGGGCCGTTTCCTGCGGGGAGCGGCCCTTTTTCGTTCTTTGCCCCCGTTTCCAAGGGGATCTTTCGACGAAAGAATTCCGGTCGCGGGCGTAGAAGCTCTTCCCGGAGAAAAATCCTGGGTCCGGCTGCGCGGGCTTTCACGCAATCGCAACTTGAGGCTTGGGATTGTTCCGCTAGCATACCACCGCAGGCAAGGTGGGAGCAGGGTATGGCGGCGGTTGGGGCTAAGACAGGCGACGGCAGGGCGGTGCGTCTGGTCGGGGCGGGGTTTCTCGTTCTGGCGCTGGCGGGGTTTGCCGTGGCGGCCCGGGCCGAAACGGTGATCACGTCGCATGCGATCACGACCTTTGGCGATCCGCCGAAATACGTCACAGATTTCACCCATCTGGATTACGTGAACCCCGACGCGCCAAAGGGCGGCGAGATTTCCATCTGGACCTCGGGCGGATTCGATTCGATGAACCCCTATTCGGTCAAGGGACGGTCGGCGGCGCTGGCCTCGGCGCCCTACGAATCGATCCTGACGGGAACCTCGGACGAGATCGGCACAAGCTATTGCCTGCTGTGCACCACTATGGAATATCCCGAAGACCGGTCTTGGGTGATCTTCAATCTTCGCCCCGAGGTGAAATTTGCCGATGGCACGCCGATGACGGCGGATGACGTGGTTTTTTCCTTCGATGTGTTCCTCGAAAAGGGTCTGACGGATTTCCGCACGATCTTTGGCCAGCAGGTCGAGAAAGCCGAGGCGCTCGATCCGCATCGTGTGAAGTTCACCTTCAAGCCCGGCGTGCCGACGCGCGATCTGCCCTCCAGCGTGGGCGGTCTGCCCGTGCTCTCCAAGGCGCAATACGAACGCGAAGCGCTCGACCTCGAAGAAAGCAGCATGACGCCGTTTTTGGGAACCGGCCCCTACATGCTCGACAAGCTGGATATGTCGAAGTCGATCGTATGGAAGTTGAACCCCGATTACTGGGGCAAGGACTTGCCGATCAACAAGGGTCGCAACAATTTCGACCGTATCCGCGTCGAATATTACGGCGATTATCAAGCGGCGTTCGAGGGGTTCAAGGCGGGAAACTACACCTTCCGCAACGAGGCGTCTTCGATCACTTGGGCGACGGGCTATGATTTCCCCGCCGTGGCAAGCGGCCAGATCATCAAGACCGAACTGCCATCGGGGGCCAAGGCGAACGGGCAGGCGTTCCTGTTCAACCTTCGCAAGGACAAGTTCAAGGATCCGCGCGTGCGCGAGGCTATCGGGATGATGTTCAATTTCGAATGGTCGAACGAGACGCTGTTCTACGGGCTTTACGCGCGGATCAATTCGGTCTGGGAGAACAGCGATCTCGCCGCGACGGGTACGCCCTCGCCCCAAGAAGTGGCGATTTTGCAGCCCCTGGTCGATGACGGCACCTTGCCTGCGGCTATTTTGACCGATGATGCAGTGATGGCGCCCACATCGGGCGCGCGGCAGCTGGACCGCAAGAACCTGCGCGCGGCATCCGACCTGCTGGATCAGGCGGGCTGGACCGTGGGCGATGACGGGATGCGCCGCAACGACAAGGGCGAGGTACTCAAGGTCGAATTCCTGAACGCCAGCCCGAGTTTCGACCGCGTGTTCACGCCCTATATCGAAAACCTCAAGGCACTGGGGATCGATGCCTATATGACCAGCATCGACGACGCGCAGATGGAATCGCGCACCCGGCCGCCGAGCTATGATTTCGACATCATCACCGGCAATGCGCGGTCAGATTACATTCCGGGGTCTGACCTGAAACAATACTACGGGTCGCAAACCAGCGACGTGTCGGCCTTCAACCTGATGGGGCTGAAATCGCCCGCCGTTGACCGTCTGATCGACGTGGTGATGGCCGCCGACAGCAACGACAAGCTCAAGGTCGCCACCCGCGCGCTTGACCGGGTGCTGCGGGCCGAACGCTTCTGGGTGCCGCAGTGGTTCAAGGCCAAGCACACGGTCGCCTATTACGACATGTACGAACATCCGGAGCAATTGCCGCCCTATGCGTCGGGCGAGCTTGATTTCTGGTGGTACAATGCCGAGAAGGGCGCAGCGTTGAAGGCGGCGGGCGTCCTCAAGTGATTGCAAAGTAAGGCGCGTCCCGATGGGTGCCTATATCCTGCGGCGGTTGTTGCTGATCGTCCCGACGCTGTTCGGGATCATGCTGATAAACTTTGCCCTGACGCAATTCGTCCCCGGTGGACCGATAGAACAGGTCGCCGCACGGCTGGAAGGCGGCGGCGACGCGCTTGAGGCTGTTTCCGGTTCGGGGGCAGATGCCGGAATACAGGCGGCAGAAGATGAGGGCTATATCGGCGCACGCGGCCTGCCGCCCGAATTTCTGGCGCAACTCGAGGTGCAGTTCGGTTTCGCTCGCATCGTCTGCGACGAGGGCTTCACCGGCAAGCCCAGCATCAAGGCGCCCGAATGCCGCAAAGAGGTTATCCCGCCCGCCGAGCGGTTCTTTACCATGATGGGCAATTACCTGCGCTTCGACTTCGGCCAAAGCTACTTCCGGTCGATCGACGTGATGGACCTCGTACTGGAAAAGATGCCCGTGTCGATCACGCTGGGGCTGTGGTCGACCCTGATCGCCTATCTCATCTCGATCCCGATGGGCATCCGCAAGGCGGTGCGCGACGGTTCGACCTTTGACACATGGACCAGCGGCGCGATCATCGTGGGCTACGCCATCCCCGGTTTCCTGTTTGCCATCCTGCTTCTGGTGCTGTTTTCAGGCGGCTCTTACTTCCGGCTGTTCCCGCTGCGCGGGCTGACCAGTGACAATTGGGAAGAATTGTCATGGTGGGGCAAGGCCGTCGATTACCTGTGGCACATCACCCTGCCGGTGGTGGCGAGCACGATTTCCAGCTTTGCCACGCTGACCCTGCTGACCAAGAACAGCTTTCTGGAAGAGATCAAGAAGCAATATGTGATGACCGCCCGCGCCAAGGGCCTGACCGAAGGCCGCGTGCTTTACGGCCATGTCTTCCGCAACGCCATGCTCATCGTCATCGCCGGGTTTCCGGCGCTCTTCGTCAGCGTTTTCTTCGGCGGCAGCCTGATTATCGAAACGATCTTTTCGCTCGACGGTCTGGGGCAGCTGGGCTTCAAGGCCGCGGTCGAGCGGGATTATCCGGTGATCTTCGGCACGCTGTTCTTCTTTGGCCTGATCGGTCTGGTGATGGGGATCATTTCCGACCTGATGTATGTCTGGGTCGATCCGCGCATCGATTTCGGGAAAAGGGGGTAACGCATGGCATTGTCCCCACTTAACCAGCGGCGCTGGCGGAATTTCTGCGCCAACCGGCGGGCCTATTGGTCGCTGTGGCTGTTCCTGCTGCTTTACGGGATTTCGTTGTTTGCGGAAGTGATCGCCAACGACCGCCCGCTGATCGTCAGCTATCGCGGTGAATTGCACACGCCTTTCCTGAAGTTCTACCCTGAAACGAAATTCGGCGGCGATTTCAAGACGGAAGCCAAGTATTCCGACGTGGAAGTGCGCTGCCTTATCGCTGCGGGCGGATCGGAAGCCTGCTGGGACGACCCCGAAGGCATTTTGGCCGAGGCGACGGAAAAGGGCACGGCTCTGGGTGAACCTATCGAAAAGGGTTGGATCCTCTGGCCGCTGATCCCGTATAAATTCAACACGATCAACGATCTGGACGGGCCGGCCCCTTCGGCCCCTGACCGCAACCATTGGCTTGGCACCGACGACACCGCGCGCGACGTGCTCGCGCGGGTGATCTATGGCTTCCGCCTGTCGGTCAGCTTCGCCTTGATCGTGACGCTTATCACCAGCGTCGTGGGCATCGCGGCAGGGGCGGTGCAGGGCTATTTCGGCGGACTCGTCGATCTGGTTTTCCAGCGGATCATCGAGCTTTGGGGGGCGACGCCGACGCTTTACGTCATCATCATCGTCGGTGCGATTTTCCAGATGAGTTTCTGGCTGCTGATCGGGTTGATGGTGCTGTTCGGCTGGACTTCGCTTGTCGGCGTGGTCAGGGCCGAATTCCTGCGGGCGCGCAACTTTGAATACGTGCGTGCGGCGCGGGCCTTGGGTGTGCCCGACCGCGTGATCATGCTGCGCCACGTGCTGCCAAACGCGATGGTCGCCACGCTGACCATGCTGCCCTTCATCATCACCGGCACCATCGGGGCTTTGGCCACGCTCGATTTCCTCGGCTTCGGCTTGCCGCAATCGGCACCCAGCCTTGGCGAGTTGACCCAGCAGGCCAAGCAGAACCTGCAAGCGCCTTGGTTGGCGTTCACGGCGTTCTTCACCTTTGCCATCATGCTGTCGCTGCTCGTCTTTGTTTTCGAAGGCGTGCGCGATGCCTTTGACCCCAGAAAGACCTTTCGATGAGCGCGGTGTTGACGGTGTCGAACCTGACCGTGCGTTTCCGGCAGGATGGCCGCGTGGTCGAAGCGGTCAAGGGCGTCAGCTTTGCGGTGGGCAAGGGCGAGACGGTCGCTCTGGTCGGCGAATCGGGCTCGGGCAAGTCGGTGACGGCGCTGTCGACCGTGTCGCTTTTGCCCGAGGGCACCGATGTGCAGGGATCGGTGCGCTATCTGGGGACCGAGATGGTTGGCGCGTCCGAAGCGGCTTTGCGCAAGGTGCGCGGCAATGACATCAGCTTCATCTTCCAAGAGCCGATGACCAGCCTGAACCCGCTGCACACCATCGAAAAGCAATTGGGCGAATCGCTCGCGCTGCATCAGGGGCTGACAGGCATCGCGGCGCGGGCGCGGATCATCGACTTGTTGCAAAAGGTCGGAATCGCCGAGGCCGAAAGCCGCCTGCAAGCCTATCCGCACCAATTGTCCGGCGGGCAAAGGCAGCGCGTGATGATCGCCATGGCGCTGGCGAACGGGCCGGAGCTTCTGGTGGCAGACGAACCGACGACCGCGCTTGATGTGACGATACAGGCGCAAATCCTCGAACTGCTGGCCGATCTGAAGCGGCGCGAGGGGCTTAGCCTGTTGTTCATCACGCATGATCTGGGGATCGTGCGGCGCATCGCAGACCGCGTCTGCGTGATGCAGGGCGGCGAGATCGTCGAACAGGGACCGGCGGCAGAGATTTTCGCCAACCCGCAACATCCCTATACGCAAAAATTGCTGGCGGCCGAGGCCAAGGGCCTACCCGGTCCGGTGCCCGAGGGCGCGCCAGAAGTCATCAGGACCGAACACCTGCGCGTCTGGTTCCCGATCACGGCAGGGCTGCTACGGCGCACGGTGGGCCATGTGAAAGCGGTGAATGACGCCACGCTGTCGGTGCGGGCGGGCGAGACGCTGGGTATCGTGGGCGAAAGCGGGTCGGGCAAGACGACGCTGGCCTTGGCGATCCTGCGGCTTACCCAGTCTGACGGACCCGTGGTCTTTATGGGTCGCGACCTGCGCGACGCAGGCCGCAGTGCCATGCGCGACGTGCGGCGCAATATGCAGGTGGTGTTTCAGGACCCCTTCGGCAGCCTTTCGCCACGCATGACGGCGGGCGAGATCATCGCCGAAGGCTTGGGCGTGCACGGGGTGGAACCGGGCCGCGACCGGCGCGAGATGGTGGCCGCGATCATGGCCGAGGTCGGGCTCGATCCGGCATGGATGGCGCGCTATCCGCACGAATTTTCCGGTGGCCAGCGCCAGCGCATCGCCATCGCCCGCGCGATGATCTTGCGTCCGAAGCTAGTGGTTCTGGATGAGCCGACAAGCGCGCTGGACATGACGGTGCAGGTGCAGATCGTCGATTTGCTGCGCGATTTGCAACGTAAATGGGGCTTGGCCTATATCTTCATCAGCCATGACTTGCGCGTGGTGCGTGCCTTGTCTCATAAGGTGATGGTGATGAAGTCAGGTGATGTGGTGGAATCCGGTACGAGTGAGGCGGTGTTTTCCAACCCGCAAAGCAGTTACACCCGTGCCCTGATGGCTGCCGCCTTCGGGGACGGAAACACATGAAGATACTGCTGGTCCACCAGAATTACCCCGCCCAGTTCCTGCATCTCGCGCCCGAACTGATCCGGCGCGGGCATGACGTAACCGCGCTGACCGACCTGACGAACAAACGGGAATCGGCAACTCCGACGCTGCGCTACAAATACGAGGCGCAAAAGGTCGAGCCCAATGCCTGCCGCCTTGGCCGCAACTACACCCAGCAAAGCGACCGGGGCGTGGTGGTGGCGCGGGCCTGCAAGCGGCTGCGCGACGAAAAGGGCTATATCCCCGATGTCATCTTTGGTCATTCCGGTTGGGGCGAGACGCTGTTTCTGAAAGAGGTCTGGCCCGAGGCAAAGCTGATCGTCTATGCCGAATACTACTATCGCGGCGTCGGTGCGGACACCGGGTTTGACCCTGAATTCAGCACCAGCAGCTTCGATCAGGTGATGATCGCCCAAGGCCGCACCGCACATCTGGGCCAAGCCCTGCTGCACGCCGATGCCGGATTGTCCCCGACGCTCTGGCAGGCCTCGACCTATCCGCCCGTGCTGCAAGGCATGATCCGCGTGATCTTTGACGGGGTGAACAGTGCGGTGATGGCACCCGACCCCAAGGCCGAGGTCACCTTGCCCAATGGCCGTGTGCTGCGGGCGGGGGACGAGGTTTTGACCTTCGTCAACCGCAACCTCGAACCCTATCGCGGCTATCACACCTTCATGCGGGCCTTGCCCGATGTGCTGGCAGCGCGACCGCAGGCACAGGTGATCATCGTGGGCGGCAACGAGGTCAGCTACGGATCGCCGCCTGCCGATGGCACAAGCTGGAAGGAACGCTTCCTGTCCGAGGTGAAAGACAGGCTCGACCTGAACCGCGTGCATTTCATGGGCAAGGTGCCCTATCCGACCTTCGTTTCCATCATGCAGGTCAGCCGCGTGCACGCCTATCTGACCTATCCCTTTGTCCTGAGCTGGTCGATGATGGAAAGCATGGCCGCCGAGGCGCTGGTCGTTGGTTCAGATACCGCCCCCGTCCGCGAGGTGATCGCGCATGACAAGAACGGGCTTCTGGTCGATTTCTTCGATGTGGCCGCATGGTCGCGAACCCTGACCGACACCTTGGCCGATCCGGCGAAATATGCGCCCCTTCGCAAGGCGGCGCGCAAGACTGTGCTGGAACGCTATGACCTTCGCAGCGTCTGCCTGCCGCAGATGGTCGATTACGTCGAAAGTTTCGGACCCAAAGCCTAGATCGCGGCGGAATGCTGCGCCTTGGTCTGGTCATAGGCATCGAAGGCCCGCGCGATCATGCGGGTCAGCGGCTTGCCCTGCGGCAGGATCGTCAGACCGTTTGCGTCGAGCTTGACCATGCCGTCAAAGGCGCGGGCTGCATTTGTGAACAAACGTTCGATATGATCTGGCGAAGCGCCAAAATCGCGCAGCAGCTCGGCGCGGTTGACATGGAAATCGCACATCAACGCTTCGATGATGCGGGCGCGCAGCCGGTCTTCTGCGCTGAAGGCATGACCCCGATGCGTTGCAAAGTGGCCCGCCCGCACGGATTTGGTATAATCAGACGTGCCTGACACGTTTTGCGCGTAACCCTGCGGAAAGCGCGAGATCGACGATGCGCCAAGCCCGATCAGGATCGGTGCGGTATCGGCAGTGTAGCCTTGGAAATTGCGCCGCAAATGTCCGGTATGCTGTGCCACGGCCATGCTATCTTCGGGGCGCGCAAAATGGTCGATCCCGATTTCACGGTAGCCATCCCATACGAACAGTTCGCGCGCGGTTTCGAACAGACGCAAACGTTCCTCAGGTGTGGGCATTGAATCCGAAGGGATCATCTGCTGGCGGCGGCTCATCCACGGCACATGGGCATAGCCGTAAAGCGCCACGCGGTCGGGGGACAGCGTCAATAATTTCTGCACCGAATCGGCGATGCGCGGTCGTGTCTGGTGCGGCAGGCCGTACAGAATATCGGCGTTCAGGCTTTTCACCCCGCGCTCTCGGATCATTCCGGCCACGCGACGCGTCAGGTCATAGGGTTGTTCGCGCCCGATGGTCTTTTGAATCTCTGGATCAAAATCCTGCACCCCGATCGAGGCGCGGTTCATACCCGCCGCCGCCAAGGCGTCAAGGCGGGCCTCGTCCACTTCGTTCGGGTCGATCTCGACCGAAAACTCACCGTTCGCTGCCATGGGCAAAACGTTAAACACCGATGCGGCAAGATCGCTGATCTGGGAAGCAGACAGCAGCGTGGGCGTGCCACCACCCCAATGCAGGCGTGCAAGACTGACGTTACGTGGCAGGTGGCGGGCCAATATTGCAAGCTCGGCCTTCAGCGTTGCGACATAGGCGATGACCGGCGCGTCCGACGTGGTGCCTTGCGTCCGGCAGGCGCAAAACCAGCACAACCGGCGGCAGAACGGGACGTGGAGGTAAAGCGAGATCTGCGAACCCGCAGGAATCGCTTCCACCCAATCCGAGAATGTTGCAGAGGTGACCCCACCCGCGAAATGCGGCGCAGTCGGGTAGCTCGTATAGCGGGGAACCCGTGCGTCGAAAAGCCCGAGACGGGTGAGTTGCGATTCCTGTGTCATGTGTTTACCTTTGTCTCATCGGGGAAAAGCAACCTTGATGCAGATCAAATCCGCGAAATTCGCGGCGCAACGAAAGGCCATCCTGTGGCACATCATGATCTGAGCGTTGTTCATCAGCAGTGCGGTGATTGCCCGATCCGCCATCGTGCGGTTTGCGCGCGCTGCGAGTCGGATGAACTGCAACATCTGGAAGCGATCAAGTTTTACCGCAGCTATCAGGCTGGCCAGACGGTGGTCTGGTCGGGCGACCGGATGGATTTCGTAGCCTCGGTCGTGACCGGAATCGCCACCCTGACGCAGACGATGGAAGACGGTCGCCGGCAGATGGTCGGATTGCTGTTACCCTCTGATTTCGTTGGCAGACCGGGGCGCGACAAGGCCGCCTATGACGTGACCGCGACCACCGATCTTGTGATGTGCTGCTTTCGCAAGAAGCCCTTCGAAGAGATGATGGGAACCACCCCGCACATCGCGCAGCGCCTGCTGGAAATGACACTGGACGAACTGGATGCCGCGCGGGAATGGATGCTTTTGCTGGGTCGCAAGACCGCGCGGGAAAAGATCGCCTCGCTTCTGGCGATCATCGCGCGGCGCGATGCGAGCCTGAAGCTGAAGACCCCCAAAGGCTCGCTCGTGTTCGACCTGCCGCTGACGCGCGAAGAAATGGCCGATTATCTTGGCCTTACGCTGGAAACGGTCAGCCGTCAGATCAGCGCATTGAAGCGTGACGGGGTGATCGAATTGCAGGGCAAGCGCCACGTCATCATCCCCAACCTCGACCGTCTTATGGAAGAGGCCGGCGACGACAGCGACGGCGGCTATCTGGCCTGATAAACTCTCGTTTCGGGAGCGTCCGACTCGCGACCTGATGCACGGGCGATGCACGACCAGCCCGTACACATGCGCCAAAACAATGAACGCGCATTAACCTTTTCGCGCCGCCCTGATCCGCAAACACCCCGTTAAGGTTAACGGGCCCCCCGAAGGATCGGCTGAATCCGCCGTTTCACCCTTGCCCAAATACTCATCTGGCAACACCGGGCAGGGGTGCCGCGCCTGACAGCCCAACGCCCCCTCCCCTGCAGGGGAGGGGTAGGGGAGGGGTGTGTTGTTGCGTCAATGCGCCATCAGCACCGGCACCTCGGCCTGTTCCAGCATGTTGCGCGTGGCGCCCCCCAGAATGGCCTCGCGAAAGCGCGAATGGCCGTAGGCCCCCATCACCAGCATGTCGGCGCCTTGATCGAGCACATGGCGGGCCAAAAGGTCCGAGATGCGGGGAAGCGACCGCGCTAGCACCGACACTTCGGCGCGGACGCCGTGGCGCACCAGCATCTGGCACAAAAGACCGCCGGGGTCTGACCGTTCGGGGCCGTGCTGCGGTGGGTCGATCACCGCGATGTTCACGGTATCGGCCTGTTTCAGCGTCGGCAGCGCCTTTCGGATCGCAGCCATCGCTTCGCCGCTCTGGTTCCAAGCCACCACGATGCGGCGGGGGCTGGCGGCGTTGCCCGCGCCCGTGGCGGGCAGCACCAGAACCGGCGCGTGGCCTTCGAAAAGGGCGGCTTCGACCACGGCTTCGGCCTCGGTGCCTTGCCCGTTGCCATAGGGTTTGGGCAGCACCACGAGATCGGCGAACCTTGCCCGCTGCGCGACGATATCGGTCAGCGCACCCAGCTGCGTCACGGCTGCTTCGATTGAACAGCGCAGCGTGGGCAGTTGTTCGCCCACCGCTTTTCTGACGGCGGCTTCGACATCGCGGGCGTCCTGCTCGGCCCGGTCCATCGCGGCTTGCAGCACCACCGCGCCCGAGCCGACATAGGAATAGCCGATCTGGGTCCGGTCGACGCCGAGCGCCAGAATATCGAGATGCGCGTCATGCGTCGCCGCAATCTTCGCAGCCCCCGCGATGGCCGCTTCGGCCTGCGCGGGATGGGTCACAACTGTGAACAACGATTTGTAGGCCATGAGTGCCTCCTTCCGGTGTGATGCACAAACCTTAACAGGTTCAGCCTGCGTGACATTGACCTCTGTCAAGGCGGGGTGCGCAAGCGGTTGATATGGATCAAGGCAGCATTTTCGCTGCGGCTGCAAAAGCAAGTCAGTCGCAAGGCGCCGCAAGCCGCGCCTTTGCCCCTGCGGAAGCCTGGGAAAATGTGCGGCAGCCAAGAGACGAAGGCCGACTGCGAAGGCCAAGAGACGAAGGCCAAGAGACGAAGGCCAAGAGACGAAGGCCAAGGGACGAAGGGACGAAACATGTGGGATTACGTGAAACTGGTCGTGCTGGGTGTGATTGCGGTCTGTGCCGCCATCGCCGCCAACTATGCGCGCGACCTCGCCTATATGGTCAACGCCGTGGAAGTGATGCTGGCAGCCGCCATCGTCTTTCTGTGGACGCTGCGCACCATGGGTGAAACCGAACCGGCTGATCCGGGAGAATACTTTGACAGCGTGATCAAGGCCGGGGCAATCGCCACGGCATTCTGGGGGTGGTGGGCTTTCTGGTGGGCGTGGTCATCGCCTTCCAGCTTGCGTTTCCGTCGCTCAATTTCGAATGGGCGCAGCCATATCTGAATTTCGGCCGTTTGCGCCCGCTGCATACCAGCGCCGTGATCTTCGCCTTTGGCGGTAACGCGCTGATCATGTCATCCTTCTATGTCGTCCAGCGCACCAGTGCGGCGCGGCTGTTTGGTGGTTCGCTTGGCTGGTTCGTGTTCTGGGGCTATCAGCTTTTCATCGTGCTGGCCGCGACCGGCTATGTGCTTGGTGCCACGCAGGCACAGGAATATGCCGAACCGGTCTGGTACGTCGACATCTGGCTGACCATCGTCTGGGTCGCCTATCTTGTCGCATTCGCCGGAACCGTGATGAGGCGCCGCGAGCCGCATATCTATGTGGCCAACTGGTTCTTCCTGGCGATGATCCTGACCGTCGCCATGCTGCACATCGGCAACAACCTTGCCATTCCCGTTTCGGTCTTCGGTTCGGCCGAGATCACGCTCTTTTCGGGCGTGCAATCGGCGATGGTGCAATGGTGGTATGGCCATAATGCGGTGGGCTTTTTCCTGACCGCAGGCTTTCTGGGCATGATGTATTACTTCGTGCCCAAGCAGGCGGAACGGCCGGTCTATTCTTACAAGCTGTCGATCATCCACTTCTGGGCACTGATCTTTTTGTATATCTGGGCGGGCCCGCACCACCTGCATTACACCGCGCTGCCGGACTGGGCCTCGACCCTTGGCATGGTGTTTTCGGTCATGCTGTGGATGCCAAGCTGGGGTGGCATGATCAACGGTCTGATGACGCTCTCGGGCGCATGGGACAAGCTGCGGACCGATCCGATCATCCGCATGATGGTGGTTTCCATCGGCTTTTACGGGATGTCGACCTTCGAAGGCCCGATGATGAGCATCAAGGCCGTCAACTCCCTCAGCCACTATACCGACTGGACGATCGGCCACGTGCATTCCGGCGCGCTGGGCTGGAACGGGATGATCACATTCGGGGTGCTTTACTTCCTGGTCCCGCGGCTGTGGAACCGCGAGGGGCTGTATAGCCTGAAGCTGGTGAGCTGGCACTTCTGGCTGGCGACCATCGGGATCGTGCTTTACGCCTCGGCGATGTGGGTGACGGGCATCATGGAAGGGATGATGTGGCGTGAAGTGGATGCCAACGGCTTCCTCGTGAACGCCTTTGCCGACACCGTGGCCGCCAAGTTCCCGATGTATGTGGTGCGCGGTCTGGGGGGCGTGATGTTCCTGACCGGTGCCTTGATCATGTGTTACAACCTGTGGATGACCGTCCGCGCCCAGCCCGTCCGGGCCGGTGCCGCTGGCTCGGTTGTTCCTGCGGAATAAGGGGGCAGGGACAATGGCTTTTCTTGACAAGCACAAGGCTATCGAAACGCATGCGACACTCTTGATGGTGCTGTCGCTTCTGGTGGTGGCAATCGGTGGGATCGTGCAGATCGTGCCCCTGTTCTACCTGCAAAACACCATCGAGAACGTCGAAGGCATGCGCCCCTACACACCGCTGGAACTGGCGGGGCAGGAGATCTATCTGCGCGAGGGCTGCTATGTCTGCCACAGCCAGATGATCCGCCCCATGCGCGACGAGGTGGAACGGTACGGGCATTATTCGCTGGCCGCGGAATCGCAATATGACCATCCGTTCCAATGGGGGTCAAAGCGCACGGGGCCCGACCTTGCCCGTGTGGGGGGCAAGTATTCCGATGCCTGGCATGTCGACCACCTGACCGATCCGCAATCGGTGGTGCCGGAATCGGTGATGCCGAAGTATGGCTTTCTGTCCACCGTGAAGCTCGACGGCAAGTATATCGGCGACAGGATGCGGGCCGAGCAGATCGTGGGCGTGCCCTATACCGACGCGCAGATGCAGAACGCGGTGGCGGATTTTACGGCGCAAGCCGATCCGAATGCCGATACCAGCGGTTTGCTGGAACGCTACGGCAAGGCCGCGGTGTCGAACTATGACGGGCAGGCGGGCGTGACCGAGATGGATGCGCTGATCGCCTATCTGCAAGTGCTGGGCACGATGGTCGATTTCTCGACCTTCACGCCAGACGCAAGCCGGTAAAGGGGAAAGCCGATGGATACCTATGGTTTTCTGCGCTTCATCGCCGACAGCTGGGCGCTGGTCGCCCTGACGGCGGTTTTCGTGGGCGTGATCTTTTTCGCCTATCGTCCCGGATCGAAGCGGCTGCATGACGACGCAGCCGCCACGATCTTCCGCAATGACACGAAACCTGCCGCCGACGACCGTCGCGGCAAAGTGGAGGCGTGAGCGATGTGCGCCAAGCAAATCACCAAAAAGCCGACCCAAGAGGTCGGCACCACCGGACATAGCTGGGACGGCATCGAAGAGCTGAACAACCCGCTGCCACGCTGGTGGGTCTGGGTGTTCTACCTGACCATCATATGGTCGATCGGCTATGTCATCGCCTATCCGGCATGGCCACTGATCAAGGGTGCGACACCGGGCCTGTTGCAGGCCTCGACCCGCGCCGATGTGCAGGCCGAGATCGACCGCTTCGATGCCGCCAACGCCGACATAAAGGCAAGCCTCGTCGCGGCTGACCTGACGGCGATTCCTGCGGACAAGGCCTTGATGGCCTATGCAGAACCGGCGGGGGCCTCGGTGTTCCGCAACAACTGCGCGCAGTGCCACGGCTCGGGCGCGGCAGGGGTTCAGGGCAAGGGCTATCCCAACCTCTTGGACAACGACTGGCTCTGGGGCGGCGATATGGAGGCGATCCATACCACGATCACCCATGGTATCAGGAACACGATGGACCCCGATGCCCGCTATTCGGAAATGCCGAAATTCGGCGTGGACGGGTTGCTGGAACCGGCGCAGATCGACGCGGTGGTCGAACATGTGCTGGCCATCTCGGGGCAGGATCATGACGCTGCCAAGGCTGCCGAGGGTGCGACGGTCTTTGCCGACAATTGCGCGGCCTGCCACGGCGAGCAGGGCAAGGGCGACCGCACTGTCGGTGCGCCGAACCTGACCGATGCGATCTGGCTCTATGGCGGTGATCGCGCAACGATCAACCACACCGTCACCTATGCCCGCTTCGGCGTGATGCCCCCCTGGGCTGCGCGTCTGAGCGAGGACGAGATCCGCGCAGTTGCCGCCTATGTCCATTCGCGCGGCGGCGGCGAGTAAACCAACCCCGGCGGCGACCTTCCCTTCCGCCGGGTCCGGCATCGGCGCACCTGTTCGCGCGTTTCCCATGGGTGCGCCGATGCTGTCCTTCCCCTGACTGCGGGGCCATCCGTGGCCCCGCCCTTTTGCATCCTGCCGCCAACGATTTTTCTGCGAAAAATCAGGCGGCTTACCTTGCCCCCTTTGATGCGCCTGATTTTTCGCAGAAAAATCGTTGGCGTGCGCGAATGTCGCAGCCCAAAGCTGCATCGCAGATGCCGATTTGATGCATGTCAAGGAATGCGCGGGCTTAAACGGCGATACCCGCCACAGGTCATGAACCCCGGAGTCCGCCTTGTCATCGCCCGCACCCGAACCCGCCAGCCTGTATATTGCCCGCGAGCCGATCTTTCCGCGCCGCGTCAAAGGCAGTTTCCGCACCCTGAAGTGGTGGATCATGGCCGTGACGCTGGGGATCTATTACATCACCCCGTGGCTGCGCTGGGACCGTGGGCCGAACCTGCCCGATCAGGCCGTGTTGATCGACATGGCGAACCGGCGCTTCTTTTTCTTCATGATCGAGATCTGGCCGCATGAATTCTATTTTGTTGCGGGCCTGCTTATCATGGCGGGCCTTGGTCTGTTCTTGTTCACCAGTGCGGCGGGCCGCGTGTGGTGCGGCTATGCCTGCCCGCAAACCGTCTGGACCGATCTTTTCATCCTGGTCGAACGCTGGGTCGAAGGCGACCGCAACGCCCGCATCCGCCTGCACCGGCAGAAATGGGATGGCGAAAAGCTCAGGAAGCGTGCGGCGAAATGGTCGCTTTGGTTTCTGATCGGCCTCGGCACCGGCGGGGCTTGGGTGTTCTATTTCACCGATGCGCCGCAGCTTGCCGTCGATCTGGTCACCGGCAATGCCCATCCGATCGCCTATACCACGATGCTGATCCTGACCGCGACGACCTTTGCCTTTGGCGGCTTCGCCCGCGAGCAGATCTGCATCTATGCCTGCCCCTGGCCGCGTATTCAGGCGGCGATGATGGACGAGGATACGATCACCATCGCCTACCGCGACTGGCGCGGCGAACCGCGTGGCAAGCAGACGGTGGAAGGCAACGGGGACTGCATCGACTGCATGGCCTGTGTCAACGTCTGCCCGATGGGGATCGACATCAGGGACGGCCAGCAGATGGCCTGTATCACCTGCGGGCTGTGCATCGACGCCTGCGACGACACGATGGACAAGATCGGCAAGCCGCGTGGCCTCGTCGGCTATTTCGCCCTTACGGACGAGACGCGGGAACGTGCCGGCAAGCCGCCCAAAAGCGTTTGGGCCCATGTGTTTCGCCCGCGTACGATGATGTATACCGTGCTTTGGGCTGCGGTCGGGGTCGGCCTCGTGGTCGCGCTGTTCTTGCGCTCGCCTATCGATGTCAGCGTGACGCCGGTCCGGAACCCGCTTTACGTGACGCTGTCGGATGGCACGATCCGCAACACCTATGACATCCGGCTGCGTAACAAATCGGGGACCGACAAGTGGTACTGGATCACCCTGACGGGTGGCAGCCGGTTCACGGTGGCGCTGGAAGGCGAGGAAGGAGCCAAAGTGCTGGTACCCGCGAACGAAACCTACCAGCAGCGCGTCTATGTCGAAGCGCCCCCCGGCAGCGAGGGCGCGACCGAGGAGCGCAGCGAGATCCGCCTGTGGATCGCGAACGAGGACGGAACCGAGCGCGTGTCGCATGACACGGTGTTCAACGGAAAGGACGACTGACCATGGGCGAGTTGACGGGCAAGCATGTGCTGGGGATCACGGTCGGGGCGTTTTCCATCATCATCGGCGTGAATGTGGTGATGGCGGTCAAGGCGGTCAGCACCTTTCCGGGGCTGGAAGTCGACAATGGTTATGTCGCGAGCCAGAGTTTCGACGCCGATAGAAAGGCGCAAGAGGCGCTGGGCTGGAAGCTGACCCACGGCTATGCGAACGGGCGGTTGGGCATCGACATCCGCAAGGGGGCAGAGGCGGCGCCGGTCACCACGCTCGACGTGCTTCTGGGGCGGACGACCGAGGCGAGCGAGGACACGAACCCCGTCTTCGTACGACAGAACGGCGTCTGGGTCAGCGATGTGCAGCTTAACCCCGGAAAATGGATGATGATGATCAAGGCTAAAGCGCCCGATGGCACGGTGTTCCGCCAGCGGCTCGACCTGTTCGTGGGGAAGTGACATGAGCATGGCTCTGGGCCCCGATACCGGCCATGGTAGCCTTTCGGCCTGTCCCGCCTGCGTGGCGGCGCCAAGTGCCGAACGGATCGCGGCGCTGTCGATGCCGCATTCGGCGCGGCTGATGCTGTCCTTGCCCACGGCGCATTGCGCGGCCTGCATCAGCACGGTCGAACATGCCTTGGCGGTGGTGCCGGGGGTGACTTCGGCGCGGGTTAACCTGACGCTGCGGCGGGTGTCGGTCGATGCAGCGGCGGGGGTGACGGCCCAGCAGTTGGTCGATGCGCTGCGCGGCGTGGGCTACGAGGCGCATGAACTTGACCCCGGCCTGCTGAGCACGACCGAGACGGATCGTCAGGGGCGCGAGCTTTTGATGCGGCTGGGTGTGGCCGGTTTTTCGATGATGAACGTGATGCTGCTGTCGGTCGCCGTCTGGTCGGGGGCCGAGGATGCGACGCGCGACCTGTTTCACTGGATTTCGGCGGCGATTGCCTTGCCTACGGTGATTTTCGCGGGGCAGCCGTTCTTCAAATCGGCATGGGCCAGTTTGCGGGTGGGGCGGTTGGGGATGGATGTCCCGATCTCGTTGGCGCTGATCCTTGCCTCGACGATCAGCCTATTCGAGACGTGGAAGGGCGGTCATCACGCCTATTTCGATGCGGCGGTGATGCTATGCTTCTTCCTGCTTGCGGGGCGCTATCTCGACCATCGCACGCGGGCGGTGGCGCGGTCGGCGGCGGAAGAACTGGCCGCTTTGGAGGTACCACGGGCCACGGTGCTGCGGGGCGGTGCCGAGGCGGTGGTGCCGATTGCCGAGGTCGCGGCGGGCGATATGGTGCGCGTGCGTCCGGGCGGGCGGATGCCTGTCGACGGGGTGGTGACCGAAGGGCAGTCAGAGATCGACCGGTCGCTGCTTACCGGTGAAAGCCTGCCGGTCTTTGCCGGTGTAGGCATGGCTGTTTCGGCGGGCGAGGTGAACCTGACGGGGCCGCTGACCCTGCGCGTCACGGCGGCGGGGCGGTCATCGTCGTTGCACCGCATGGCCGATCTGGTCGCGGTCGCGGAAAGCGCCAAGACGCGCTACACGTCGCTCGCCGAACGCGCGGCACGGCTATATTCGCCGCTGGTGCATATGATGTCGTTCGGCGCATTCGGCTTCTGGATGTGGCAGACCGGCGGCGATCTGCGCTTTGCCATCAACATCTCGGCCGCGGTGCTGATCATCACCTGCCCCTGTGCGCTGGGGCTGGCGGTGCCTGCGGTGGTGACGGCGGCAAGCGGCAAGCTGTTCCGCAAGGGCCTGCTGATCAAGCATGGCACGGCGCTGGAACGGCTGGCCGAGGTGGATACCGTGGTCTTCGACAAGACCGGCACGCTGACCATGGGCGCGCCCAAGCCGACCAATCTGGCCGATCACGCGCCCGATGTTCTGGCGCTCGCGGCTGCATTGGCGGGGGCGTCGTCGCATCCGCTGGCCGTGGCTTTGGCGGGCGTGGCCGCTCCTGCTGCGGTGACGGGGCTGCGCGAAGTGCCGGGATACGGGGTCGAGGGCCTGTTTCAGGGGCGCCGGGTGCGGCTCGGGCGGGCGGAGTGGTGCGGTGCCGTGCCAGTTGGTGCGACATCGACCTATCTGGTGGATGGTGCGGGTGTCACCCATGCCTTCAGCTTTGCCGACAGCTTGCGTCCGGGGGCCGAGGCGGCCGTCGCCTCGCTGCGGGGGCAGGGGCTACGGGTGCTGCTGGTGTCGGGCGATGCCGAGGCTCCGGTTGCCGAACTGGCGACGCGGCTTGGCATCGAAGACTGGCACCACGGGGTCTTGCCCGCCGGAAAGGCTGCCAAGGTCGCGGCGCTTACGGCGGCGGGGCATCGGGTGCTGATGGTGGGTGACGGGCTGAACGACACGGCGGCGCTGGCTGCGGCGCATGTGTCGGTATCACCGGCAAGCGCATTGGATGCCGCAAGGGTGGCGTCCGATATCGTGCTGCTGGGTCAAGACCTTGCCCCCATCGGCGATGCCGTGCGGATCGGTCGGCAGGCGGCGCGGCGCATCGTCGAGAATTTTGCCATTTCGGCCGCTTACAACGTGATCGCGGTGCCCTTGGCGCTGGTCGGGTTGGCGACACCGCTGGCCGCAGCACTTGCCATGTCGCTGTCGTCGATTACCGTATCGCTGAACGCGCTGCGGCTGAGGTAGGCGATGGACATTCTGGCATTCCTGATCCCCATCTCGCTGTTTCTTGGCGGGGTCGGGCTGGCCGCGTTCTTCTGGGCGATGAAGAACAAGCAATTCGATGACCCCGAAGGCGATGCCAGCCGGATCCTGACCAAGGACTTCGACGACAAGCCCAAGCGCCAGAGCGGAAAATGACGCATTTTCCGCGCCGATTTCTGACGCAGAAATCGGTGCCCGCCCGAAGGTCTACGGAGTTTGCGTCAAACTCCGTCCCGATTTCTGCGTCGGAAATCGGCGGTCGGGCAGTGGCAGGCGGCGGGTCTATTCGCCGATGGTGAAGCAGGTGACAGACCGCGCTTGCAGGCGGCGGCAGGCCAGATCGGCCTGATCTTGCGTCAGGCCGACAAAGGTCGCCTCGAACCCGCCGGATTTCTGCATGACCTTGGGCAGCGATGCATTCAGCGTGGCGCTTTCGACCAACTGCATCTTGAGCAGCGCCTTTTCCGCCTCGTAGCTGGAATTGTAGCGCCCGACGGTGATTGCCCAGTGCCGGTCGCCCGAAGTCGAGAACGAGACGACCTCTTGCTGTTCGGCGGGGGCGGGGCCGGTTGCGGCATCGTCGTAAATTGGTGTGCGGCGTTTGGGCGGGGCCACGGCGGCGGCAGCCGAGGCGATCTGGAAGGGCAATTCTTCGGGCGTCACTGCCGCCGTGTCGACTGCAGGCAGGGCGTCGGCGGGAAGGTTGGCGACGGCTTCGGTCAGCGCGTCTTCGGATGGCAGCGCCTCGCCCGTTTCGGCCGAGGCGAGTTCGACCCCTTCCACGGCGAGTGCGGCCGCAGGGACGGTGGCATCGGCGACTTCGCTGGCCTGTTCGGCAAGCAGGTCGGTTCCGGTCGCCTCGGCCAGCGCGCCAAGGATGCCGTCCTGCATTTCGTCGACGGCCTCGGCGGCGGCGGTCAGGGTTTCGGGCGCGGGTGCGGCGGGGCGGGCCTGCGGGCGGGGCGAGGTCGCCATTCCGGTCGTAACGCGCAGTGTCTTGCCCGCGCCGCCTTCGACTTCGGGAAGGGCGGTATCGGCCTGCGCCACCAGCGCATCGGTCGCGCCGGGGGCATCAGGCGGGTTGAAGGGGGCGTTTTTGCGGGCCTTTTCAAAGGCCTTGTTCAGCAGCTTGGTCATTTCCGCATTGCGGTTCGGGGTCGATGTCGCGCCGAAGATCGTGGCGATCAGGCGCTTGCCATCACGTTCGGCGGAGGCGGTCAGGTTGAAGCCGGCGGCGACGGTATAGCCGGTCTTGATGCCGTCTGCGCCCTTGTAGGCATCAAGGAAACGGCGGTTGGTATTGTTGACCGTGGCAATGCCCGCATCGGACGAACGGCGCGAGAAGATGTTGTAATATTGGGGAAAGTCGTAAAACAGGTGGCGGCCAAGGTTATTCATGTCGCGGGCCGACGACAGGTGCCCCGGTGCGGTCAGACCGTTGGCGTTCTTGAAGGTAGTGTTCGTCATCCCCAGCGCCTTGGCGGTGCGGGTCATGCGGCGGGCGAAATCATCCTGATTTCCGCCGATGAAATCGCCCAAGGCGGCGGCGGCATCGTTGGCCGATTTGATCGCGGCGGCGCGGATCAGGTAACGCACGGCGATCTTTTGCCCCGGCTTCAGGCCAAGCCGCGACGGGGGCTGCGAGGCGGCGTGTTTCGTGACCGTGACCATGCTGTCGAGGCTGATCGAGCCGCGTTCCAGTTCTTGGAACGTGATGTAGAGCGTCATCATCTTGGTCAGCGAGGCGGGATGCAGGCGCGCATCGGCGTTTTCTTCGTGCAGCACCTCGCCCGAGCGGGCATCGATCACGATCGAGGCGTGAGGTGCTGCGAAAATACCGGTAGGTGCCAGCACCAAGGCAAGCGTCACGACCAGCCAATAAGAAAATCTGCGGGCAAATTGCCCTGAAAGCGATGTCACGTCGCCTGTCCCTTGTCCTGCGGTTGCCCCGATTTTTATAGGGCCGTTTTTCTGCCTCGCCAAAATGTTAGCACAGGGGGAGGCGTGCGAAAACCCCCTTGATTCAAAGGGTTTGGCAGGAAACCGCAGACAAGTGTACGGGGGATCGGCGGCTTGGGGGTGCCTGCCGGTGCGCTAGATGTTGTGGTTGGACTTAATCGCTTCTACCGCATCGGCCAATTCCCCCAGATCGCCCAGCGTCAGGAACCGTGGATTGCCCAAAGGCGGGTCGGCATGTTCGAGCGCCCAGATAAGCCCGTGGGGAACATGCGCGCCCCACCCTCCCGCCGCGATTGCGGGGATCACGTCGGATTTCAACGAGTTGCCGACCATAAGCGCCCGCTCGGCCCCGTCGCCATGGCGGGCAAAGATGCTGGCATAGACCGCAGGGGTCTTGTCGGATACGATCTCGACCGCATGAAACAGGTCGCCAAGTCCCGATTGCGCCAGTTTGCGTTCCTGATCCAGAAGATCGCCCTTGGTGACGAGGATCACGCGGTGGTCTCGGGCAAGCGTGGTGACCGCGGCCTCGGCATGGGGCAAAAGTTCGACCGGATGGGCCAGCATCTCGCGCCCGGCTGCCATGATCTCGGCGATGACGGCGGCGGGGACGCGGCTTTCGGTGATCTCGATCGCGGTCTCGATCATCGACAGGGTGAAGCCTTTGACGCCAAAACCGTAATGGCCAAGATTGCGCCGCTCGGCGGCCAGAAGCCGGTCGTGCAGATGGTCGGCCCCGGCATAATCGGCCAGAAGCGCGGTGAAGCGGTCTTGCGTCAGGCGGAAGAAGGACTCGTTCTGCCAAAGCGTGTCGTCGGCATCGAAGCCGATGGTCGTGATCATGAAACGCGTTCCGTTCGTTACCCGCCCTTGATGCCGCGACACAGAGGCCCGTGCAAGCCGTTCAAGGCACAGGTATCGGCGGGATTTGCGCGACCCCCTTTGCGCGGGGCGGAATTGGATTATATTGTCGTATCGGACAATCATGCCCGAATCCTCGACGTTGACGGAGCAATTTTCCCGTGACCCCGACCCCTATGCGAATGGCAGGCACCCCCGAGGGTCCGGGCAACCCCGGCAATGACGCGTCTGTGCTGACCAAGACCAAGTCGAAAACCCAGCGTCCGCCGATGTACAAGGTGATGCTGCTGAACGACGATTACACCCCGATGGAATTCGTGGTGCATGTGCTCGAACGCTTCTTCGGCATGACCCACGCACAGGCCTTTGACATCATGCTGACCGTGCATAAAAAGGGGCTCGCCGTGGTCGGCGTGTTCTCGTTCGAGGTTGCGGAAACCAAGGTCGCGCAGGTGATGGATTTCGCCCGCCGCCACCAGCATCCGCTGCAATGCACGATGGAGAAAGAGTGAACCGCCCCTGCGGCTTCACCTTTGTCTAAATACTCATTCCTTTTTGGCTGACGCCTGCGCGGCGCCAACGATTTTTCTGCGAAAAATCAGGCGCGACGGTCCGGGGTGATGCGGGAATTTTCGCAGAAAATTCGGGGCTGGATAAAGAAACGCCGTGCGGGTTTCGCACGGCGTTTCGAAAGCTTATCCGGACCGGGTCAGAGAATTTCCGAAACCTTGACCGTGCGTCCTTCGGCAACCGATTTCAGCGCCGCTTCGGCCAGTGCAAGGCCAAGCATCCCGTCTTCGCCCGACGGAGTGGCCGCTGCCTTGCCCGCGATGGCATTGATGAAACTGGCGATTTCCGCGGCATAGGCTTCGGTGTAGCGCGTCATGAAGAAATCATGCAGCGGCGGGCGGGTGTAGCCTGTGGCGCTGGCCACTTCGATCGACACCGGGCGCTGATTCTCGGCCGATACGGCACCAAGCGAGCCATGCACTTCGATGCGCTGGTCATAGCCATAGGTAGCGCGGCGCGAGTTCGAGATGACGGCCATCTTGCCCGTCGCGGTCCGCAGCATCACCTGCACCGAATCGTAATCGCCCGCCTTGCCGATTGCGGGGTCGACGAGGACCGAGGCCTGCGCCGAAACCTCGGCCACTTCCTCGCCCAGCAGGAAGCGGGCCATGTCGAAATCATGGATCGTCATGTCGCGGAAGATGCCGCCCGAGCGGGCGATGTATTCGACCGGCGGCGCGCCCGGATCGCGCGAGGTGATGGTGACCATTTCGACCGCACCGATGGTGCCCTTGGCGATTTCGGCTTTGACGGCCATGAAATGCGGGTCGAAGCGGCGGTTGAAGCCGACCATCAGCACGGCTTTCGTATCGCGCACCACCTTCAGGCAGGCTTTCACGCGGTCAAGCGACAGGTCGATCGGCTTTTCGCAGAAGATCGCCTTGCCGGCGCGGGCGAAGGCTTCGATCAGGTCGGCGTGGGTGTCGGTGGGGGTGCAGATCACCACGGCGTCGATGTCTTTCGAGCCGAGGATCGCGTCGATGCTGCGGATCTCGCAGCCGTACTGGTCGGCGATGGCTGTCGCGGCAGCGGGGAAGGCATCGGCCACGGCCACAAGGCGCGCGTTTGCGTCGCCGGTGATCGCCTTGGCGTGGACCTTGCCGATGCGGCCTGCGCCGAGAAGTCCGAATCTGATCGTCATGTCTGTCGTCTCCACTCTTGCCCCCTGCCCGGGGACGGTTTGTCCCTATGGGCTTACTCGCCGTAAGCGCCGTTCACATTCTGGTCGAAATCCACCATCGCGCCGGTCATCACGCCGGATGCATCCGACAGCAGGTAGGACGCAAGCCCCGCCACATGCGCGGGTTTCACCAGCATGCCCATCGGCTGCTTCGCCTCGGCCTTTGCCAGCCAATCGGGGTCGGCGTTGTGGAACTCGCGCTGGATCGTGTCTTCGCCCGGCGTGTCCATCCAGCCCACATTGATGCCGTTGACGCGGATGCGGTGCTGCCGCAGCGCGTTGGCGCTGTTCTTGGTGATGTTGGCAAGCGCCGCCTTGGAGGCGGAATAGCCGGCAAGGAAGCTTTGCCCGCAATGCGACGACATGGTGCAGATGTTGACCGCCGTTGCCGAATGCCCCGCCGCCACCGCCGCTTGGGCAAAGCGTTGCAGCGCGAAGAAGGGGCCGCGCGCGTTGGTGTCCATCGCCGCATCCCAGCCCGCGGGTGTCGTGTCGAGGATCGAGCCGCGCGCGGTCGAGGCGGCGGAATTGACCAGCGCGGTTACGCGGCCAAAGCGCGACAGGGCGCGGTCGACAAGTTCGGTCGCATCCGAAACCGATGCCATGTCGGCGGGCAAAAAGCGCACGTCCGCACCGGTTTCGCGCAAGGCGGCGGCGGCTTCTTCCCCCTTGGTCACGTTGCGGCCCGCGAGGATGATCTTGCCGCAACCATCGGCCAAAAGCGCCTGCGCGATGGCAAGACCAAGACCCTGTGCGCCGCCGGTGATGACGGCTACCGTATCCTTGTGGTCGGGCATGTTTCCTCCGCCCCGAATGGGGTGTTTTGCGGATGGAACTGATATTCCAATTCCGGCAGTTTTCAATGGAATAATTCCAAAATTCGTCAGGCTTCGGCAGTTGCCTTGGCAGGCCCGTGCGATCTAGGCTTTTTCACGCAGCATCGAAAGGCCAGCCATGTCCCAGCAGCCCGTCATCTACCATATTCCGGTCTGCCCCTTTTCGCAGCGGGTCGAGATCGTGCTAGACCTGAAGGGCATGCGCGATGCGGTGCGGTTCGAGGTGGTCGATATCACCCGCCCGCGCGAGGCGTGGCTGTTGGAAAAGACACGGGGCACCACGGCGCTTCCGGTGCTTGAAGACGAGCAAGGCCGCATCCTGAAGGAAAGCCTGATCCTGATGGCCTATTTCGACGAACGCTATCCGCAGGTGCAGGTGGCGCGGGCCGATCCGTACGAACGGGCGGTCGAGCGGCTCTTTGCCAGCCGCGAAGGGGCATTCGGCAATGCGGGTTATTCCATGGTGATGAACCGTGACCGCGCCAAGACCGGAGAACGGCGCAAGGCGCTGCTCGATCATTACGCGTGGCTTGACGACATGCTGCGCTTCTACAACCCCGACGGCACCTTCCTGTTCGACCGCTTCGGCTGGGCCGAGGCGGTCTATACGCCCTTGATGATGCGGTTCTGGTTTCTGGACCATTACGAAGGCTTCACCCTGCCCGAGGCGCCCGAATTTGCCCGCGTGGCGAAATGGCGCGCGGCCTGTCTGGCCCATCCGGCGGCGCAGCAGGTCAGCTATGACGAGATCGTGAAGCTTTACTACGATTACGCCGTGGGCGCGGGTAACGGGGCGCTGCCCGAGGGGCGGGCGAAATCATCCTTCAGTTTCACCCCGCATTGGCGCGACCGGCCGATGCCGCCCACCGACAAATACGACCGTATCGCCAGCGATGCCGAGCTCGGGTTGGTCTGACCGCTTCCCCTAGTGCCAGCTGAAAAAGCCCTCGGGGGCGCGGCCGAGCAATTCTTCGGCCAGATCGCGGCCCATCGCCGCGCCGTCGCTCGCCAGACCGCGCCGTTCGCCGGTGATCGATTCGCTGCCGTCAGGGCGCAGGATTTCGCCGCGCAGCCAGAGCGTTTCGCCGTCGAGCAGCGCCAGACCGGCGATTGGCGTCTCGCACGACCCGTCAAGCCGCAGCAGAAAGTTGCGCTCGGCGGCAAGGCGCAGACCCGTGGGGCCGTCGTGAATCTGCGAAAGCATCCATTCCACCCGCGCATCGGCGATACGGCGTTCGATGCCGATAGCACCTTGGGCCACGGCGGGTAGCATTTCTTCGGGGGCGATTGCCGCGCGGGCCACATGGGCCATGCCCAGCCGGTTCAATCCCGCCATGGCAAGAAAGGTCGCCACGGCCACGCCGTCATCCAGTTTTTTCATCCGCGTCTGTACATTGCCGCGGAATTCGACCAGCTTCAGGTCGGGCCGTTTGAGTGCCAATTGCGCCCTGCGCCGCAGGGACGACGAGCCGACGACCGCGCCTTGCGGCAGGTCGGCCAGCCCGCCGTGCTGCGGTGACACGAAGCCGTCGCGCACATCTTCGCGCGGCAGGTAGCAGTCGAGCACCAGCCCCTCGGGCTGGAGGGTCGGCATGTCCTTCATCGAATGGACCGCGATGTCGATGCCGCCTGCGAGCAGCGCCTCTTCGATCTCGCGGGTGAACAGCCCCTTGCCGCCGATCTCTTTCAGCGGCTTGTCGAGGATCTGGTCGCCCGTCACCTTTATGATGACGATCTCGAAGGCTTCGTTCGGCAGGTTCAGCGCCGCCATAAGGCTGCGCCGCGTCTCATGCGCCTGCCACAGCGCGAGCGGGGAACCACGGGTGCCGATTTTCAGCGGTTGGTCGGGGGAGGGGAGCGGATAGGTCATGAATGCAAGCCTTACATGTGTAAGGTTTGCCTGACAACTCTTGACAAGCAGCCGCACAACCCCGACCCATGGGGGCGATAGAAAAGGGGCAGACGGATGACGGAAAAGACGATCCTGCGGGCGCTCAAGGGCGAGGTTCTGCCGACGCCGCCGATCTGGATGATGCGGCAAGCGGGGCGCTACCTGCCGGAATACCGCGCCACGCGGGCGATTGCAGGCGATTTCCTGTCGCTTTGCTACAATCCCGAACTCGCCGCCGAGGTGACGCTGCAACCGATCCGCCGCTACGGGTTCGACGCGGCGATCCTGTTTGCCGATATCCTTTTGTTGCCGCAGGCGCTTGGCCCGAAGCTGTGGTTCGAGAACGGCGAAGGCCCGCGGATGGAAACGACGACCTCGCTCGCGCAGGTCAGGGCGCTGAAATCCAGAGATCTTATCCACGAGACGCTGTCGCCGGTCTACGAGACCGTCAAGATTCTGTCGCGCGAACTGCCCAAGGAAACCACGCTGATCGGCTTTGCCGGAGCACCCTGGACGGTGGCGACCTATATGATCGCGGGCCAAGGCTCGAAAGATCAGGGCAAGGCGCATGCGCTGAAGGATACCGACCGCGAGGCGTTTTCGGCGCTGATCGACGTGATCACCGAAGCCACGGTCGATTACCTTTCGGAACAGGTCAAGGCAGGGGCCGAAGTGGTCAAGCTGTTCGATTCATGGGCCGGATCGCTGAAGGGCGCGGATTTCGAGGAATTCGCGGTGAAACCCGCCGCCCGCATCATAGCAGCCTTGCGGATGCGCCACCCCGGCCTGCCCATCATCGCCTTCCCGCGCGAGGCAGGGAATGGTTATATCGGGTTCGCCAATAAGACCGGTGCGGATTGCGTGGCGCTCGACAATTCGGTGACGCCCGCTTGGGGGGCCGAGAACGTGCAGAAAGACGGCTGCGTGCAGGGCAACCTTGCGCCCGAACATATGGTAACGGGGGCGAGGCCTTGGTGCGCGAAACCCGCGCGGTGGTCGAAGCCTTCCGCAAGGGGCCGCATATCTTCAACCTCGGCCACGGCATCACGCCGGATGCGAACCCCGACAACGTGGCGCTGATGATCGAAACCGTGCGCTCGGCCTGAGTGGCGCTCAAGCCCGCCGCCTGTCGACCCAAAGCAGCCCCGCCGCGCCCGACAGCGCGACGGTGGCACCAAGCGCCGCGGTCAGGGTGAACCCTCCGAGGGTTGTGCCAAG
Organism: Gemmobacter aquarius; assembly: GCF_003060865.1. NCBI lineage: Bacteria > Pseudomonadati > Pseudomonadota > Alphaproteobacteria > Rhodobacterales > Paracoccaceae > Paragemmobacter > Paragemmobacter aquarius. The sequence continues at coordinate 3,031,001 of NZ_CP028918.1, read as the reverse complement.
CGCAAAGGCCGATGCGGCCATCGTGTCGGCCACCAGTTTTTGCACCGCAAGCATCGCCCCCGCCGTGCCGGGGCGGTCTGCGAGCAGGTCCTGGTAATAGGTGATCGGCAGGGTGATGATCGCCGTTCCGCCAAGCCCCGCAAACAGCGTCAGCACCCAGACCGACCAATGGTCGGCCAAGACCGGCAACAGCGCCAGATGCACGCAGTACAGCGCCGCGCCGCAGGCCAGCAGGGTCTGGCGTTTCATCCGCCCCGCGATTCGCGGCAAAAGCAGCATGAAGGGCACTTCCCAGCCTGCGACCATGCCGACATAAAGTGCCACGTCGCCTTGGTCGCGCACCGGGCTTGCATCGAAAATCAGCGTGGTCAGCACCATGTAAAGATTGCCCGACGCCGCCACCGCGCCAAGGCACAGCACGCGGATCAGGATTTTCGGCCGCGCCATTTCCGACATGGCGGCTCGCAGGTTCAGGCCTGACGGGCGGTCGCTCCACGCGGTCGCGCCATCCTTCGGCCAGAACAGCGCCAGCAGGCAGGTCATGCAGACCGCGGCGACAAGCGCCGAGACATAGACCGCCATGACATCGACGCCCGCGCCAAATGCAAATTTCCAGAACACCAGCATGGCAAGGAAGGACAGCGACATGGCCGACCGGACCGTGCCCGTGATCGCATCGCGCACCGCGCCATCCTCGGTGCGGGCAAGGCGGGCAAGGGCGAACAACTGGCCGTAAAGCGACGAGGCGACGGGCAAGAGCAGCCCGTGGCACAGGATCATCGCGGTGACGCCGGGCGATACCATCATCAGCGCAACGCCTGACGCACCCGAACAGGCGGTAAGCAGCGCGATGCGGCGGCGTCCGGCCCGCTGGTCGCCAAGGATGCCCAAAAGCACCGAGGCGGTGACGGCGACGACCGAGGCCATGACGAGGACAAGCGCGAAATGCGGTTCCGACAGGCCGATCCGTTCGATCCCGACAAGCGATTGGTAGGGATAGACCGAGGCGTTCAGCGCCCCCATCAGCAGCAGGGCAAAGGCGATCAGCCGCAGCGTCGGGTCGCGCAGGACGTGGGACACGGTCACTTGGCGGCCCCGGCGGGCAGCACCTTGCCGGGGTTCATGATGCCGTCAGGGTCAAGCGCGTGCTTGATCGCCCGCATCACATCGAGCGCCACGGGGTCTTTGCGGCGCTGCATCGAGTTCAGCTTCGACAGGCCCACGCCATGTTCGGCGCTGAACGATCCGCGCAAGGATTGCACAACGTCTTCGATGGCGCTGACCACGCGGTCGTGCAGCGCCTTGTCGGCGGTGGCGGGAAAGACGGTGAAATGCAGGTTGCCATCGCCCAGATGCGCGACCGTCAGGGTTTCGGCATCGGGTGCGATGGCAGGCAGGCGGTCGTGGATCGCGGTCAGGAAGGCTTCGGCGCAGTCGAGAGGGACGGCGATGTCGGTATCGATGAAGGGGCGCTTGGCAAAGGTGATCTCGGCCGCAGCCTCGCGCCGTGCCCAAAGCGCGCGGCGCTGGGTTTCGGTCTGGGCGATCACGGCGTCATGGATCAGCCCTTCTTCCAGCGCCGCGGCAAGGGCGGTTTGCAAAAGGGCGGTCAGGGGGATTGCGCCGCTGTCGTCGGGGTCGGTCAGCATCGGGGCGGTGGCGCCGAGTTCGACAAGGATGGTGACGGGCGGGATGGTGGCGAAGGGAAGGCCAAGGTCGGGGCGCACTTCGGCCAGACGGCGGCTGTAGGTTGCGGGCATGAATTCGAAGGCCTCGACCAGCCCGCCACTGGCGGATTGCAGGCGGTTGAGCAGGGTGAGCGCGTCGGACAGCGTGTCCAGCGCCACGGCGGCGGTCGCATGGGCGCGCGGCGCAGGCACCAGTTTCATCACGGCAGCCGTGATGATGCCAAGCGTGCCTTCGGCGCCGATAAACAGATCGCGCAGGTCGTAGCCGGAATTGTCCTTGTGCAGTTCCGACATCAGGTCGAGCACGCGCCCATCGGGCAGCACGACTTCGAGCCCGAGGCAAAGCGCGCGGGTCGAGCCGTAGCGCAGCACGTTCGAGCCGCCCGCGTTGGTCGAGAGCACCCCGCTGATCATCGCCGAGCCACGCGCGCCGAACCAGAGCGGGAAGTAAAGGCCCTGCGCTTCGGCCGCGTCATGCAGACGCGACAGGATTACCCCCGCCTCGACCACGGCGATTCGGGCTTCGGGGCGGATGTCGCGGATGCGGTTCAGGCGTTCGAGCGACAAAAGAAGGCCGCCGTCCGTAAAGCTGCCGCCGACAAGGCCTGTGTTGCCGGACACGGGGATGACGGCGGTCTTGCGGGCGGCTGCGAGTTTGACCACGGCGGCGACCTCGGCCGTGTTTGCGGGGCGGACGGCGGCAATGGGTTGGCCGCGGTAATTGCCGGTCCAGTCATGGCCGAGGCGGGTCGCATCGGCGCCGGTCAGCACATGGGCGGGGCCGACGAGGGCGGTGAGGTCGGAGATCAGGGACATGGGGCGCGGCCTTGGATTGACGGTGATTGATCCGACGGGAGCGCGGAAGATGCAAGCAGAGCGCAGCCTGAAAGCGCCGGGAGGGCTTTCCGCCCTCCCGGACCCACCCGAGGATATTTGCGCCAGCGTGAAAGGGGTCAGTTCACGGGTAGGGTTTGCAGCAGGGCGAGCACTTCGGGGCCGAGGACTTCCACCACCTTGGCCACGCCTTCCTTGTTGGGGTGGATACCGTCGGCTTGCAGCCATTGCTGCATGGCGGCGGGGTCTTGGCTGCCACCGGTGAGGGGCGCGAAGAAGGGTTGGGCGAGGGTTGCGCCATGGGTGACGGCAAGGTCGGGGTAGAGCGCGTCGAAGGCGGTCTTGTAGGCGGCGCCAAAATTGCCGGGGGCGACCATGGGCACCAGAAGCGTGGGCAGGCTGCGGGCTTTGGTCTCGGTCAGGATGCCGTCGAGGTTGCGGCGGGTTTCGGCCGGATCGATGCCGCGCAACAGGTCATTGCCGCCAAGCGTGACGATGATCGCGTCCACTTCAGGTGTCAGGGTCCATGCGATGCGCGACAGGCCCCCTGCCGTGGTATCGCCCGAGACGCCCGCGTTCAGCACCGTGACATCGGCGCCATTGGCGTTGAGCCATGCCTGAAGTTGCGGCACGAGGCCATCGCCATCGGGCAGACCGTAGCCCTGGGTCAGGCTGTCGCCGAATGCCACCAAAGTCAGCGGTTCGGCCCGCGCCTGCGCCACAAAGCCCGCGATGAGCGCCAGAAACGCAATCGTGACATTGCGGATGTGGCGCGACGCGCCATATGTGACCGAAAGAATAGAGGCGAATTGCATGACGGATACCGTTCTGGCGCTGGAAGATGCGCGTTTGACCTTGCAGGGAAATGCGGGTCCGGTCGAGATATTGAAGGGCATATCACTGGAAGTTCATGCTGCCGAGACGGTAGGGCTGGTCGGGCCTTCGGGTTCGGGCAAATCCTCGCTTCTCATGCTGATGGGCGGGCTGGAACGCGCCACGGCGGGCCGCGTGATGGCGCTTGGTCAGGATATGACCGCGCTGGACGAAGATGCGCTTGCGCGGTTCCGGCGCGGGCGGATGGGGGTGGTGTTCCAGTCCTTTCACCTGATCCCGACCATGACCGCTTTGGAGAATGTGGCCGTGCCGCTGGAATTGATGGGGGCGGAAGATGCCTTTGCCCGCGCCGAGGCGGAATTGCGCGCCGTGGGTCTGGCGTCGCGGATGGACCATTACCCCAGCCAGATGTCGGGCGGCGAGCAGCAGCGCGTTGCCTTGGCGCGTGCGGCGGCGCCCCGGCCCGCGCTTTTGCTGGCGGACGAGCCGACCGGAAACCTCGACGGGGTGAACGGTGCGGCGATCATGGAATTGCTGTTCGGGCTTCGCAACCGGCACGGGGCGACGCTGGTTCTGGTGACCCACGCCGCCGAGCTTGCGGCGCGGTGTGACCGTGTGGTGCAACTGGCAGACGGGCGGGTCGCGGCATGAGCCTTGCGTGGCGGATCGCGCGGCGCGAATTGCGCGGCGGCTTGCGCGGGTTTCGCGTCTTCCTCGCTTGTCTTGCGCTGGGGTGGCTGCGATTGCTGCCGTGGGGCTGGTGCGGTCGGCCATCGAGGCGGGGCTAGAGGAACAGGGCGCGGTGCTGTTGGGCGGCGACGCGCAGATGGAATTCACCTATCGCTTCGCCACGCCGGAAGAGCGGGCATGGATGGAGGCGCGGGCTGTCGCGGTGTCGCAGATCGTCGATTTCCGGTCGATGGCCGTGGTGGGGGACGATTCCGCGCTGACGCAGATCAAGGCGGTCGACGGGGCCTATCCGCTGTTGGGTGCAGTGACGCTGGAGGCCGGAACCCTGCCCGAGGCGCTGGCCGTGGCGAATGGCGTGCCGGGCGCGGCGATGGACAAGGTGCTGGTCGACCGGCTGGGGCTGGCCCTTGGCGACCGCTTCACGCTGGGCACACAGGAATTCCGGCTGGGGGCCGTGCTGCTGCGTGAACCCGATTCGGCCAATGGCGGCTTTTCGCTGGGGCCGCGCACCATCGTGGCGACCGAAGCATTGCAAGGGTCGGGCCTCTTGGAAGCCGGATCGTTGTTCGAGACGGAATACCGCTTGCGCCTGCCAGCGGGCACCGATCTTGCGGCGCTGGAGACCGAGGCCGAGGCGACCTTTGCCGACAAGGGGATGCGCTGGTCCGACAGCCGCCGCGCGGCACCGGGGGTCGAGCGGTTCGTCGACCGGATGGGGGCCTTTCTGGTGCTGGTGGGCATCGCGGGGCTGGCGGTCGGCGGGGTTGGCGTGCAGGCGGCGGTGCGGGCCTATCTGGACGGCAAGACCGCCACCATCGCCACGCTGAAAACACTGGGGGCCGAGGGGCGGCTGATCTTCCGCATCTATTTGTTGCAGATCGCAACCCTTGCCGGGTTTGGCGTGGCGCTTGGCCTGATGCTTGGCACCGCACTTCCCCTGGCCTTTGGCGGGCTGATCGAGGCGTCCTTGCCCTTTCCCGCCGATATCGGGGTCTACCCCGCGCCCTTGATCGAGGCTGCGTTCTACGGGGTTGTCACCGCTTTCCTGTTCACGCTCTGGCCACTAGCGCGGACCGAAAAGCTGCGGGCGGCGGCGCTGTATCGTGGGGCTGCCGGGGCAGGTCGGCCGGCGGGGCGGCATGTGGCGGGGGTCGTGGCGCTGGCGGCCTTGCTGCTGGGCGGGGCCACGTGGTTTTCGGGGAACTGGAAGCTGACGACAGGTGCTGCGGTCGGCGTGATCGGGGCGCTACTGGTGCTGTGGCTGGCGGCCTTTGGCCTGCGGCGGGCAACACGCTGGGCGGCGCGACGGCGCTTTGCGCGAGGGCGCACGGGGCTGCGGCTCGCGCTGGCGGCGATCGGCGGGCCAAGGGAAGAGGCGTCTGCGGTGATCCTGTCGCTGGGGCTGGGGCTTTCGGTACTGGCGGCGGTGGGACAGATCGATTCGAACCTGCGGTCGGCCATCGCGACCGACCTGCCGACACGGGCTCCTGCGTTCTTTTTCGTCGATATCCAACCCGACCAGATAGCGCCGTTTCTGGCGCGGGTCGAGGGCGATGCCAAGGTAAGCAAGGTGGAAAGCGCGCCGATGCTGCGCGGCGTGCTGACCCAGATCAACGGGCGACCGGCGAAAGAGGTGGCGGGCGAGCATTGGGTGGTGCGTGGCGACCGTGGCGTGACCTATTCGGCCGAACCGCAGGCCAATGCCAAGGTCGTGGCCGGGACGTGGTGGCCCAAGGATTACGCCGGCCCCGCGCAGGTGTCTTTTGCGGCGGAAGAGGCCGAAGAGATCGGGCTGGAACTGGGCGACACGCTGGTGGTGAACGTGCTGGGGCGGGATATTCCCGCCACCATCACCAGTTTCCGGCAGGTCGATTTTTCTTCCGCCGGAATGGGTTTCGTGATGACTATGAACCCCGCCGCGCTGCAAGGTGCGCCGCACACCTTCATCGCCACGGTCTATGCCGAGGAGGCGGCGGAAGCACCGCTCTTGCGCGACATCACCAAGGCGATGCCCAACGTGACCGCAATCCGCATCCGCGACGCCATCGACCGCGTGACCGAGGCGCTGTCGGCCATCGCCACTGCAACGGCATGGGCGGCGGCGGCGACCTTGCTGACCGGCTTCGTCGTGCTGATCGGCGCGGCGGCGGCCGGAGAGCCTGCCCGCGTTTACGAGGCGGCGGTGCTCAAGACGCTGGGCGCCACACGGCGCGGTATCCTTGCATCCTTCGCCCTGCGCTCGGCCCTGATGGGGGCGGCGGCAGGGGGGGTGGCGATCGTTGCGGGGGGGCTTGCCGGATGGGCCGTGATGGTCTGGGTGATGGAGGCGAGCTACCGCTTCGAACCCGCGTCCGCGCTTGGCATCGTCGCGGGCGGTGTGCTGGCGACGACCGTGGCGGGGCTGCTGTTTGCGCTGCGGCCTTTGGCGTCGCGTCCGGCGCAGGTGCTGCGCGGGCAGGAATAGCGCCATCGCGCCAAAATTATTCCAGAATAATTTTGGCGCAGGCAGGCCGTAAATCTTTCGACGAAAGATTTACGGCCAAGGGCGGCACAAGATTTTTTGAGGAAAAATCTTGTGCCCTGTCAGCCAAGCAGCGATTTCAGGGCCACAAGTGCTGCGGCACCGCCCGCGTCATCGGGGGCGACATGCACCTCGACCTCGCGCACCATGCCGAACTTGCTTGCCGCGCGGGGGGTAAGCGTCAGCGTAAAACCGGTGTCGGTGAAGGCGACCGCTTCAATCGCATCGTCCGAGCCGAAAATCTCGTCCGACACCTCGACATAGACCGTCTTGACCGGAGCGCCCGCTGTGCCCTCGAACAGGACATAGCCGTCATCGGGATCTTCGCTCGATGCAAAGCCCACCGCTATTGTGCCGTCTTCGGTGTCGGTCCAGAAGGCTTGTGCCCTGATTTCGATATCGGCCATGTCGGTTCCGCCTCTGATGTGCGGCCCTGCCTTAGCCCGCAGGGCGCGTCATGTCCACTTGGCGATGGGCGGTAGGCTCATCAGGACCGCATTGGCATCATGGCCGGTTTCCAGTCCGAATTTCGTGCCACGGTCGTAGACGAGGTTGTATTCGGCATAAAGCCCGCGATGGACCAGCTGCGCCTCGCGGTCGGCCTCGGTCCAGAGGGTGTTCACCCGACGTTCGGTCAGCGGCACGAAGGCGGGCAGGAAATGCGCGCCGACATCGCGGGTAAAGGCGAAATCGGCCTCCCAGTCGCCGGTGTTCAGATCATCGTAGAAGATGCCGCCGACGCCACGCGCCCGGCCCCGATGCGGAACGAAGAAGTATTCGTCGGCCCAAGCCTTGAATTTCGGGAAATAGGCCGGGTCATGCGCGTCGCAGGCTTCCTGCATCTGGCCGTGGAAATGCGCGGTGTCTTCGGCATACTCGATGCACGGGTTCAGGTCAGCCCCGCCGCCGAACCACCAGGCGTGCGGCGTCCAGAACATGCGGGTGTTCATATGCACGGCAGGGCAATGGGGGTTGACCATATGGGCGACGAGGCTGATCCCGCTGGCCCAGAAGCGCGGGTCCTTGTCCATGCCGGGAACGCCGCGCGCGGCCATCGCCTTTTGCGCCCGCTCGCCCAGCGTGCCGTGCACCTGCGACACGTTCACGCCGATCTTCTCGAACACGCGCCCGCCGCGCATCACGCTCATCAACCCGCCGCCCCCATCGGCGCGGGTCGTGGGGGTCACTTCGAACCGGCCCGGCGTGCCGCTTCCATAGCGGTCTTCGAGGTCTTCGAACGATGCGACGATCCGGTCGCGCAATGTCCGGAACCATGCGGCGGCTTCGGCTTTGCGGGTATCGAACGGGTCGGTCATCGGTGTCTCCATCAGTTTACAGTCGCATGCCTAGCAAATGGAACAAGCCGCGCCAACATGGCATTTGGCAACCCTTGGCCAAGGGCTTAAGCTTGGCCCAAATCGCTTTCCATAAGGTCCATACCATGCGCCGCCTGATCCTGTCGCTGTCCGTCCTGTCGTTGCTTGCCGCTTGCGGAACACCGCAGGAACAATGCATCAACCGCAACACGCGCGATCTGCGGACCGTGGAAAAGCTGATAACCGAAGTGCAGGGCAATCTCGCGCGCGGCTATGCCATCGAGGATTATACCGTCACTGTCCCGGTCTGGCGCCAATGCGTCGTGCCTTCGGCCGATCCGGCCCAGCCTGCCGTGACGCGGCCCTGCCTTGAAGACGAGGTAGAGACCCGCACCCGCCCCGTGGCGATCGACCTGAATGCCGAGCGGGCCAAGCTGGAAAGCCTGTTCACCAAGCGCGACCAACTTGCGCGCGAGGCGCAACCGGTCATTGCCCAGTGCAAGGCGCAATATCCCGAAAGCTGACATCGCAGGCGGTCAATGCGCCGATGCGACCACCGCATCGACCAGACCGCGCCCGCCGTCGAGCGTCAGGATCTGGCCCGTCATGAAGGCCGAGGCGTCGGAGGCGAGGAAATGTACCGTTTCCGCCAATTCGTCGGCTGATGCGATGCGGCCAAGGGGCGTGCAAGTCTCGATGGCGGGGCGCCAGTCGGGCGTATCGCGCAATGCGGCCTGCAGGCTTGCGCTCATCACCGAGCCGAAGGCGACCGCGTTCACGCGGATGCCGCGCGGAGCCAGCGCCACCGCAAGTGACCGCGTCATCTGTTCGACCGCCGCGCAGGAAATGGAATAGCCCAGCAGATTGGCCTGCGTGCGGGTCGCGGCAAGCGAGGACAGGTTGATGATCGAGCCGATCACGCCTTGGCCTTCGCCTTCGTCGCTGCGGTCCTTGGCGGCGCGCTGGATCATCCGCTTCGCCGTCATCTGCGACAGGCGCAGCGCGGTCATCAGGTTCTGGTCCAGAAGCGCCTCGACACAATCGTTTTCAGGATCGAGCACGTCCGAGGTCGAAAACTGTCGGCTGGCGTTCACCAGCACATCGACGCGGTCGAAGGCGTCGATGGTGGCGGATAGCAGGTTGGCGATGGTGAGCTTCTCGCGCAGGTCGCCCGCGAACATGCGGACGGGGCCTTCGGCGCGGGCGTCAGTGCCGACCTCTTCTTCAAGCCGCGCCTCGTCGATGTCGGCGAACATCACGTTCGCGCCCTTGTCCACCAGATGGCGCGCGATGGCGAGGCCGATGCCATTGGCGGCACCCGTGACGATGGCGGTCTTGCCCGAGATGGAAAACGACATGGCGTCCTTTCGTGCGGTCTTGGGTTGCGCTAGCGGGCGCGGATCGGAAAGGCGGCACGGGTCAGGCGGTAGGCGCCGTCACCGCCGATTTCGGCAACCTCGCGGAACAGGGTGGTCAGGCTGCGATCATAGGGCAGGTGGCGGTTCGCCACCATCCACAGCGCGCCCTGCGGGTTCAGACTGCGGGCGGCGGCGGCGATGAAGCCCGCGCCAAGCGCCGGATCGGCGCCGCGTCCGGTGTGGAAGGGCGGGTTCATCACGATATGGTCCATCCCGCGCGGCGCTTTCCACGTGGTCGCATCGGCCCAGTGGAACTGGGCGCGGTCGTCCACGATGTTGAGCCGCGCGCAATCCAGCGCATCGGCCTCGGCCTCGACCAGATGACATTCCTTGACGGCGGAAAGGGACAGCACCTTGCGGGCCAGATAGCCCCAGCCTGCGCCGAAATCGGCCACGCGGCCTTTCAGGTCGGCGGGAAGTGCCCCGGCCAGAAGGGCCGAGCCGCGGTCTATTCCATCGGCGGAAAACACCCCCGGAAGCGTGGTGAAACCGTCGACCTGCGCGGGGCGGGCTGCCCAGTCCGACAGATCGGCTCCGGCGGCAAAGACGGCAAGTTTACCGTGGGCCTTCGACAGCCGTTCCGACAAAGCGACACGGGGGACAAGGTCTTTCAGCACCGCGTCGATACCGTCGGTCTTTTGGCCGTCGACGACGACGGGACCACCCTTGGCCACCAGCAGCGACGCCTCGGCGAGCATGGCGCGGGCATGGGCCTTGGCGCGGGGCAGGCACAGGATGGCGGCGGCAAACTCTCCGGTCGCGTGGGGGGCGCAGGCATAGCCACGGGCGGCAAACCAATCGTGATCGGGGCGAAAGCCGGTCGCGACCAGCAGGCGGTCGCGCGGCAGGTCGCCAAGTTCGTCGCCGATGCGGGGGCGCAGAACCGCGATGCGGCCTTCGGACGGCAGGGTGAACAGTCCGGTGTCGATGGCTCGGGAAAGTCGGGCGCTTCGCATGGGGGGCCGCGTGCGGCCGGTCCTTTCGTTGGGCTTCGGAAGCGCCTTCTTACAGGCTGGGCGGGGGCGGGAAAAGGGGGCGGGGGTGACACCACCCTGCGGGTCGCGCCATGCGGCAGGATCCAGCGGGAAAATGCTGCACGAATGCTGCGCAGCAATTATGCGAAATCAACGGCTTGGCTAGTGGTCAATTCGTCAGAAGGCTATAACTTGCTGCAGTTTCGCTGCGGTTGGTGATGGTCACGGTCACACTTGCATTTTCGGGCAGGACAAAGCTGCACAGCGCGCGATCGGCGGGATCGCGGTTCAGGCAAAGCGTTTCCTCGCCCACAACAACCGTCAGGTCTAGGTTGGCCTTGCCATCGCCCAATAGGCCGATTTCGGCCAAGGATCCGGCAAAGAACGGCAGCGTGTAGGTCTGGCTTCCTGCGCCCTCGATACCGCGCGTGCTGGACAGCAGCGTGCGCGTGGGCAGAAGCGTGGCCTCGGCCTCGCTACGGGCGATCAGGTCGGTCACGCCTGTGTCCTCGGCGGCCAGTGCCTTGGCGGCGGTGAACATGGTGGTGGCGTCGGGGTGGCTGTGGGGCAGCGCCTCGGCCTTTGGTTCGGGTGTGCGGTCTGCCTCGGTCGCCTTGATGCGGGCAGAAAGGCGGGCTGCTGCCAGCACGGCGAGCGGGTCGTTCTGCGCGCGGCCAAGGGCGAAAAGATCCTGAGCCGCCATGAATTGCGACACCGCGCCGGGGGTTTTGGCGGCGGGCGGTGTAAGCGTGACGGTTTCGGCACGAACCGGCGCGGTCAGCGGCAGGCAGGCAAGAAGGGCGGGCAAAAACAGGCGGAGCATGGGGAATCGGCCCTTTCGGCAATGTGCGACCTTTGCACCCGCAACGCCGCAGGGGCAAGGTCGGCCCCTTTCGCCCCCTCGCGGTTTGCGGTTAGGTGGGCCGACAGGAGTGCCCCCATGCAGACCCGCGAAATTCTGGACCGTTTGATCGCCTTTGATACCGTAAGCCACAAGCCCAACCTCGCGCTGATGGAGTTCGTGCGCGAAGTGCTGGCGACGGCCGGGATCGGGTCGGTGCTGATCCCCGATGCGGGCGGCACCAAGGCCAATCTTTACGCCACGGTTGGGCCTGAAGGCGTGGGTGGGGTGATGCTTTCGGGCCATACCGATGTGGTGCCCGTCGAAGGGCAGGCATGGACCAAGCCGCCCTTTGCGCTGACAGAAGAAGCGGGGCGCTATTACGGTCGCGGCGCTGCCGACATGAAGGGGTTCGTCGCCTGCGCCGTGACCGCGATGCTGGCGGCGGCGCGGCGCGAGTTGCGCGTGCCGCTGCATCTGGCGCTGTCTTACGACGAAGAGATCGGCTGCATGGGCGTGCGGTCTTTGGTCGACATGCTGGAGGCGGCCCCGGTGCGGCCGCGCTTTTGCATTGTGGGCGAACCCACGGGGATGCAGGTCGCAACGGGCCACAAGGGCAAGGTGGCGCTGCGGGCCACCTGCACGGGGCGCGAGGGCCATTCCGCGCTGGCCCCGCTTGCGCTGAACGCGCTGCATCTGGCAGCCGACTTCGTGGGCGTCGTGCGGCGCGTGCAGGCGCGTGTGGCGGCCGACGGGATGCGGGACGGCGATTACGATGTCGCCTATAGCACGCTGCATGTGGGCAAGCTGAACGGCGGCGTGCAGGTCAACATCGTGCCCAATGCAGCGGTGGTCGACTGGGAAATCCGCTCGCTCGCCGGAGAGGATGTCGCGGCCCTGATTGCGGAGGTCGAAGCAGGGGCCGAGGCCATCGTGGCACCCCTGCGGGCCGAATTCCCCGAAGCGGCGATCAAGGTGGAAAGGCTGTGGGATTACCCCGGTCTGGGCACGCCGGTCGGGGCCGAGGTGGTGAATTTCGTCAAGCGCCTGACGGGGGCGAATGGCACGATCAAGGTGGCTTTCGGCACAGAAGGCGGGCTGTTCGACGCGCGTCTGGGCATTCCCACGGTGATCTGCGGGCCAGGGTCGATGGCGCAGGGCCACAAGCCCGACGAATACGTAAGCATCGAGCAGATCGCGCGCTGCGAGGCGATGCTGGCCGCATTGGTGGCGCAGGCCGAGGCGGGGTTCTGATGGCGGTCAAGCTGGGGGGATTGCTCGAGATCTTCGACCTCGGGTTCGATGACATCATCGACGTGCGCGCGCCCGCCGAATGGGCCGAAGACCATGTTCCGGGCGCGATTTCGCTTCCGGTGCTGGACGATGACGAACGGGCGCGGGTGGGCACGATCTACAAGCAGGTCGCCGCCTTTGCCGCGCGCAAGATCGGGGCGGCGCTGGTGGCAAAGAACGCCGCAAAGCATCTGGAAGGACCGTTGGCCGACAAACCGGGGGGGTGGCGCCCCTTGGTCTATTGCTGGCGGGGTGGGCAGCGGTCGGGGTCTTTCGCCTCGATCCTTGCCCAGATCGGCTGGCGGGTCGAGATCATCGAGGGCGGCTATAAAAGCTGGCGGCATCTGGTGGTCGATGCGCTTTACGACGATGTCTTTCCCTGCCCCGTGGTGGTGCTTGACGGCAATACGGGGTCGGCCAAGACCGATGTGCTCAACCGCCTGCCCGCGCTGGGTTTTCAGGTGATCGACCTTGAAGGGCTGGCGAACCATCGCGGGTCGCTCTTTGGCCATATGGGCGACCAGCCAAGCCAGAAGGCATTCGAGGGACGGCTTGCCATTGCGCTGGCGCGGCTTGACCCTTCGCGGCCCGTGGTGGTCGAGGCGGAAAGCTCGAAAGTGGGCGAGGTGCGTCTGCCGCCGAAACTTTGGCGGGCGATGGTGGCGGCCCCCCGCGTGGCGATTGCAGCGTCAAGGGCGGCGCGGGCGGGCTATCTGGTCACCGCCTATGCCGACATGGTCGCCGATCCGGCGCGGCTGGACGGGATTCTGGCCAGCCTGCGGGCGGCGCATCCGGCGGATGTGATCGCCGATTGGCGCGTCATGGCGGCAGCAGGGCGGTTCGTCGAACTGGCAGAAGCGCTGATGGAGCACCACTACGACCCGCGCTATGGCAAGCACCGGGCGCGGATGGAGGTGCCCTTTGCCGAAGTGCCGGTCGAAGGGCTGGACGACCTCGACGTCGTGGCCGCCCGCGTCGCCGATGCCATCCGGTCGGTGATCTGATGGAGCGGCGTTCCGCCGCACGCCTTTTGTCTCGCTTGCGCTCGGGCGTAGGGGGGGCTCGCCCCCTCTTGCCGCGTTCCGCGGCAATTCACCCCCGAGGATATTTGAGCGAGTGTGAAAGGGTCAGAGGACTGTCAGGAAGGGGTCTCCGGCCGTGACATGTCCTATGAGGGAGGCAGGTTCGCCAAGGGCGTGCAGGGTGGCGAGCAGGGACGCGGCTTTGTCGGCTGGGACCGCGGCGAGAAGGGGTCCTGCGGTTTGCGGATCATAGAGGAGTGCTGCTCTGGCGTCTTGCGGTGCGCGGACGCGCCAGTTGGCGGCAAGGCGGTTGGCAGGGGCGAGCGAGCTTTCGTGTCCCGCTGCGGCGAGGGACTCTGCGCCTGCAAGGAAGGGCACGGCGTCGAGCGTGATCGTTGCGGCGGCGCCCGATGCGTCGAGCATTTCCAGAAGATGCCCTGCAAGGCCGAAGCCCGTGACATCGGTCATGGCATGGGCATGGGGGGTAAGGATCGCCGCTGCCGGGCCAAGGGGGCGCGACATGCTGGCATAGGCCGCCTGCACCGCTTGGCCGAGGATCAGGCCGGGGATGCGGGCGAGCGCCATGTCGGCGGCGAGGATGGTGCCGGTGCCGATCGCCTTGGTCAGGATCAAGGCGTCGCCCGGTTTCGCGCCCGCCTTCGTGACCGGCTTGGTGGCAAGCCCTGTCAGGGTGAAGCCGATGGTCAGTTCGGCCCCGATGGACGTATGGCCGCCGACGATATCGGCCCCCGCATCGCGGAAGATCTCGGCGGCCTCCTCCATGATCTCGGCCAGCGTTTCGGCCTGGAGGGCTGCGCTCATGCGGGGCAGGGTGATCTGGGCCAGCGCGGCTTGCGGCTGTGCGCCCATCGCCCAAATATCGCCCATGGCGTGAATCGCGGTGATGCGGGCCATCAGGCGGGCATCGCCGCAGGTGGCGCGCAGGTGGTCGGTGGTGATGACCTGCGTGCCCGCGCCATGGGTCAGGATCGCGGCGTCGTCTCCGGGGCCGGACAGCACATCGGCGCGGGCGGGGGCGGGCAGACGGGCCAGCGCGTCGGACAGGGCCGCCGCGCCGACCTTGGCGCCGCAACCGCCACAGAGCGGCTTTGCCCCCATCGCCTCGGCAAGGCCCGCCACCGGGTTGGCGGGAAGCGGGCGCGCCATCGCGGGGTAGTCTTCGAACTTTGCCATGAATTTGCGGTCGATGCGGTCTTTCAGCCCCCACAGCCAAGCGCCGCCCGTGCCAAGGCCCGACCGGTCGGCCAGCGCCCGCTTGCCGCCCAGCGAGACGAGCTTGAGGTAATCGCGCTGCGGGCGGAAGCGCTGCAAGGGCTTGCCGGTCAGCAGGGCACGCAGGTTGTGATGCAGCACCGGTGCGGCGCGGACGGCATAGACCCCGGCCTTGGGACGCGGGGCAAAGCCGAGATGCGCGCAATCGCCCGCCGCAAGGATCGCGGGGTCCGACGTCTGCAAGGTGGGCGACACGGTGACGAAGCCGTCATGCAGGGTCAGGCCGGTGCCTTCCAGCCAGCCCTGCGGGCGTGCTCCGGCGACCGACAGGGTGAAATCCGACGGCAGAAGCGTGCCATCCGCCAGTTCGACCGCGCTTTCGGTCACGGCGCGGGCGGTGGTGCCGGTCCGCACTGTTACGCCGGCGCTTGCAAGCGCGCCCAGCAGCGCCGTGCGGGCTGACGTGCCCAGACCGGCAAGCGGCGTCTCGCTGCGGTCGATCAGGGTGATCTGTGCCTTCGCTCCCAGCATGCCCAGCCTGTAGGCCGAGGCGAGAGCCAGTTCCACCCCGCCAACGCCTGCGCCCAGAATGGTGAGGCGCGGCGCGGGCAGGGCGCGGGCGACAAACGCGTCCCACCGGTCGGCATAATGCCCCAGCGGTTTGGCAGCGACCCCGTGTTCGGCAAAGCCCGGCACGTCGGGCAGGCCCGAGCCGATGCCGATGTCGATCGAGCATAGATCGAAGCGGATCGGCGGACGCCCGGCAAGAAGGATGCGCCGCGTCTCGCGGTCGATCCCGGTGGCCCGGTCAAGAATGATCCGCGCCCCTGCGAAACGGGCAAGGCGCACCAGATCGATCATCAGCGCATCGCGTGGATAATGCCCTGCGATATGGCCCGGCAGCATGCCCGTATACGGTGCCGCAGGGTCGGGGTTGATGACCGTAAGCCGCAGGCCCGGCAGCGGTTTCATCGCGAACATCCGCAGCACGAGGGCATGGGTATGGCCGCCGCCGATCAAGACGACGTCCTGCACAAGGGGAAGCGGTTCGTTCATCTTGCGGCTTTCATGCTGGTTCAAATATCCCGCGGGGGGAAGCCTGCCGGTGAAACCGGCGGGCGTCGGGGGGCGCGAAGCCCCCCGACTGTGGCAAGATTAAAGCCGGATGCCGCGAATGGCGAGGGGGCTTTGACGGCTGCGCCACGCGACGACGTTGCGCGAAGGTTGTCTTGGCGCGTCAGGCAGGGCCATAGTGCACGGCATGGAGACGCGGCAGAACATCAGGGTCACGCAAAGCCAGCGCATGCAGCTGAACCTTGGCTTGCAGGCGTCGATCAAGCTGTTGAAGGCGGATGCCGGCGGTCTGACCCGTTTTCTCGAAGAACAGGCCGCCGAAAATCCCCGCCTTGTGCTCGACGCGCCGCCACAGGACCCTGCCGATTGGTCGCCGCGCTGGGAGCGGGCCTTTTCCGGCGGCGGGCTCGACCCCGATCTCGCGGCGGGTGTCGGGCCAAGCCTCATGGCGCATGTGACGGAAAAGATCGCCGCGATGGACCTCAGGGGGCCGGAGTTGCGGGTTGCCGGACTGTTGGCCGAGGCGTTGGAGCCCACGGGTTGGCTGGGCTGCGCTCTTGACGTGGTGGCGGGGCAGGCGGGGGTGCCCTACGGCCTTGCCGAAACGGTGCTTGCCCGTTTGCAGCGCATCGAGCCTGCCGGTCTTTTCGCCCGCTCGCTGTCGGAATGTCTGCTTTTGCAGGCGGTCGAGGCCGGGGTGGATGACACGGTGCTGCGCGGGGTGCTCTTGCATCTCGACCTTATGGCTGCCGGCGATGTGGCGCGCTTGTCGCGCCTGCTGGCCGTTCCGGCTGACGAGGTGCAGGCAAGGTTTCGCGTGATCCGGCGGTTCGACCCCAAGCCCGGCGCGCATTTTTCCGCCCTGTCGGCACAGGTGCGCGAGCCTGATCTGATCGTCAGAAAACGGGTGGAAGGCTGGGTCGTGTCGCTGAACCGGTCCTCGCTGCCATCCATGTCGGTCAGCGCGGGGCGGGGCGACGGGCGCGGGGCGGCGCGGGCGGTGATCCGTCTGGTCGAAAGCCGTAACGCGACACTTCTGCGCATCGGCGCCGATGTGCTGCGCCGTCAGGAAGCGGCGCTGGAATCGGGGCTTTCCGCGCTGCGGCCGCTGACCATGGGCGACGTGGCCGACGCGTTGGGCCTGCATGAAAGCACCGTCAGCCGGGTGGTTGCGGGAACCAGCATCGACACGCCGCGCGGAACGCTCTGGCTTCGGCATCTGTTCAGCGTCAAGGTCGGCGCTTCGCATTCCGCCGCCGCATTGCGCGCCATGCTGGCCGATCTGGTCCGGCGCGAGGATGCGCGAAAACCGCTGTCGGACGCGGCTCTGGCACAGGCGCTGTCGGACGGCGGGGCTTTGGTGGCGCGCCGAACGGTCGCGAAATACCGCGACACCCTGGGCATCCCCGCCGCCCATCGCCGCCGCAAGACCTAAGGGCCGCTGCGTTTGGGGCGGGCGTTTTCGCAGATGTTTTCGGCGAGTGTCGCACCCGCCTGTCTTTGCAGCGACGAAAAACGTCGCGCTTGGGGATGACCTTGGCGTCGCTTCGCATTAGGTGCGGGGTGGGCTGCAAGGGAACGGGTGCATGGCGTATTTTCTGGGTGTCGATACCGGCGGCACCTATACCGATGCGGTGATCGTGGACGAAGCCGCCGACCGCGTGATCGGATCGGCCAAATCGCTGACCACGCGCGGCGATCTGGCCATCGGCATCGGCAAGGCCGTGGATGCGGCTTTGGCGGGTGCAGGCATCGCGGCCGCCGAGGTTGCGCTGGTGTCGCTTTCGACCACGCTCGCCACCAATGCGCTTGTCGAAGGGCAGGGCGGGCGCGTCGCGCTGGTCTTCATCGGCTTCGATCCCGACGATCTCGACCGTGGCGGCTTGACCGAGGCGCTCAAGGGCGATCCGGTCATCCGTCTGGCCGGTGGACACACCCATGCCGGAACCGAAGGACAGCCGCTCGATCTGGCGGCTCTTCAGGCCGAACTTGCCGCGCTGGGCGACAGCGTGATGGGCTTTGCCGTCGCCGCCCGCTTCGCCACGCGCAACCCCGCGCACGAGATTGCGGTGCGCGACCTGATCCGCAGCGCCACGGGGCGCCCCGTGACATGCTCGCATGAACTTTCTGCCCAGTTGAACGGACCGAAACGGGCGCTGACGGCGGTGCTGAACGCCCGCCTGATCGGCATGATCGACCGTCTTGTCGCCGCCTGCGAACGGCACCTGCTGGCGGTGGGCATCGCAGCACCGCTGATGGTGGTGCGCGGTGACGGGGCGCTGATCTCGGCTGCAATGGTGCGCGAACGCCCGATCGAGACGATCCTTTCCGGCCCAGCTGCCAGCATCGTGGGTGCGCGCTGGCTGACGGGCGAAAGCGATGCGCTGGTGTCCGACATCGGCGGCACCACGACCGATGTCGCCCTGTTGCGCGGCGGCCTGCCCGAGATCGACCCGCAAGGTGCGCGGGTCGGCGGGTTCCGCACCATGGTGGAAGCCGTGGCGATGCGGACCACGGGCCTAGGCGGCGACAGCGAGGTGCATCTGGTGACCGAAGGGCTGGATGGCGGCTTGCGCCTTGGCCCGCGCCGCCTCGTGCCCGTGTCGCTGCTTGCGGTTGACCATGCGGCCATGGTGCATAGCGCGCTCGACCGCTGGCTGTCGGCCGATGCGGTGGGCGAACATGACGGGCGCTTCGTCATCCCGATGGGCGGCAATGCAGGCGGGCTTGGCCCGCGTGACATGGCTGTGCTGGCCCGCGTGACAGAACCGATGCCGGTGGTCGCCGCGCTGACCTCGCGGCTGGAAGTGGCGGCGCTGGAGCGGCTGGTGGCGCGGGGGCTGGTGATGATCGCGGGGGTCACGCCTTCGGATGCAAGCCACGTGCTGGGGCGCCTTGGCGCATGGGACGCGGTGGCTGCGGAAAAAGCAGTGCGCCTGCTGGCCAAACGCCGCAACGGCAAGGGCGAACGCTTTGCCCCCGATGCCGCGACGCTGGCGCAGCAGATCGTCGACCAGCTGACCGCCCAGACCGTGGATTGCCTGCTCGAAGCGGCCTTCGGCGAAGACCCCGCCTTTGCGGGCGATGTGCCCGAGGTGCTGGCGCGCCATCGCCTGACGGCCGCAGGCATTGCCGGACATCGCGGCGTGGTAGAGGTGACGTTGCGCCTTGGCGTGCCGGTGATCGGGCTTGGCGCGTCCGCGCCTTCGTACTACGGCGCGGTGGGTGACAGGTTGGGGGCAAGGATGATCCTGCCCGAACATGCCGGTGTCGCCAATGCCATCGGCGCGGTGGTCGGACAGGTCAGCCAGCGGGCGACGGGCCTTGTCAGCAGCGCGGGCGAGGGCCGCTTTACAGCCCATTTCGCCGCGGGCCTCCAGATGTTTGGCGACCGCGACGCCGCCCTTGCGGCCATGGAAGCGGCGCTCGTCGCCGATGCCAGTGCCCGCGCCCGCATGGCCGGAGCCGAAGAGCTGCGCGTGACCACGACCCGCGACATCCGCGAAGCCGAGGTGGAAGGCCGCGCCATGTTCATCGAAGCCACCCTCACCGCCACCGCATCCGGCCGCCCCCGCGTCGCCCATGCCCGACAAGACGCAGAAGCCTGACGCCCCGCATGACGTTTAAGGCTTGACGCCCCCCCACACTGGCCTTAGTCAGCGCCCCAGTGGCTAGGTAGCTCAGCTGGTTAGAGCACATGACTCATAATCATGGGGTCGGGGGTTCGAGTCCCCCCCTCGCCACCAATTCTACAAAAGCGTTGAAAATCATAAGGCTGCCGCAGCCTTTTGCCCCTAGTTTGTGCCACTCTTGTTACCACCCGTCAAAACGCATGACCGGGTCGGTTTCGCCGACTCATGGCGCTGATGCTTCTGCATAAAGCACCCGCTTCGACCATCGCATTGATCTGGCAGGTCTGCTTTTATGCTTCGCCATTGACGATCTGCACATCGATGTCGACCTTGTCCTTTTGGTCTTCGCTGGCCGCAAGCGCGGTCGTCATGGTCTTGTTCTGCTTCGTGAACGGGTGCCATGCTATCCGAAGCCGACGAACACCTTTCCGCGACTGGGGCCGTCGTCCGTTTAGACGCCCGAAGATATCTCATGCGTCATTCCATGCTTGTTGATCTTCGCGCCGCTACTGGGGGCATTCGTTTTCCGTGTCCTAAAGCCTGTCAGGGCATCGCTTTGCTCGCTGCGCCCGTGACGCCAAAGGATTGGCACGGCTGAACGCCGACGGGATCGTGTCCCGCCTCTGCGGCTCAATCAGGATCGTTCGGCAAAGGAACCGCCCTGTGAAAAACCGGACATGCGGAAACGATGCCGTGACGCCACTGCAAAGAAACCCGCGAGAGAGCGGCGTTCAGCCGACGCGGTCGCCCGCGACCCATGTGCCGCGCAACGCGCCTGCAGTGCCGATGCGGGCGACGCGGATGATGTCGGCGCGGGTGCCGGGCGTCAGGGTGCCACGGTCGGTCAGGCCTGCGGCGCGGGCGGGGGCCGAGGTGACGGTTGCGATGCCGCGCGCCATGTCGCCCCACAGATCGCCGAGCATCAGGCCCGCCGAAAGCAGCGACGAAGGGACGTAATCGGAGGAGATGATATCAAGCAGGTCGCTTTCGGCCAAAGCCTTGGCCGCGACATTGCCGGAATGTGACCCGCCGCGGATCAGGTTCGGCGCGCCCATCATCACCGCGATTCCGTGGTCGCGGCAGGCTTGCGCGGCCTCGGGTGTCGTGGGGAATTCGGCGAAATGCGCGCCGTGTCCGGCCGAGCGGGCGACATGGATTTCGGTGGTGTCGTCATGGCTCGCAAGGACCGCGCCGTAGCGCCGCGCCTCGGCCACGGCGGTGGCTTCGTGCAGGTCGGCCACGCGTGCGGACAGGTTTTTTTGCGCGGCGATATGGTCGAGGAACTCGGCGTCGGAAAAGCCGTGTTTGCCGCAGACGTAGTTTTTAAGCTGGGTCATGTCGCGGAACTGGCGCTGGCCGGGGGTGTGGTCCATCAGGCTGACGATGCCGATGCCGTCTTCGGGGCCGAATTTGGCCATTTCCTCGACCAGCGTTTCCGAACAGACCTCGGCCCGCAGGTGGAGAAGGTGGTTGATCCGCAGGCTTCCTGCGTCGCGCAGGGCGATGATCTCGTCGGCCAGATGGCGGGCGTATTCGCCATAATTGGCCTTGGCCTTCGAGGTGACGGACCCGACGCGCAGCGCGTCGAAGACCGTGGTGATGCCGACGCTGGCAAGTTCGGCGTCATGGGCGAGGATCGCTGCGGTGTGGGGCCAGTCGACCTTGGGCCGGGGCTCGATATGGCGTTCGAGGTTGTCGGTGTGAAGCTCGATCAGGCCGGGCAGGATAAGGTCGCCGCCGCAATCGATGGCACCCGACGCGACCGCAGCGCCGCTGTCGATCGCGGCAATCACGCCGTCACGGATAAGGACCGACCCGCGCAGGGTTTCGGCGGGCAGCACGAGGGTTGCGTTGGCAAGGATCGTTTCGGTCATCATTCCAGTCCGGATATTGCGGTAAAGCGCGGGGTGCGACTATGTCGGGGCCGTGTCACGGCGGCGTGACAAAACGCGGGTAAGCGGGGGCCATGGAAAAGTTTCGACGCTATGCGATCTATTTCGCGCCCCGTGCGGGTGACTTTGCCGACCGTGCGGCGGCTTGGCTGGGGTGGAGCGCCGAACGGGGCGAGGTTCCGCATCCCGAAGTTGCGGGATTGCCGCTGCCCTTGCACGCGC
Organism: Gemmobacter aquarius; assembly: GCF_003060865.1. NCBI lineage: Bacteria > Pseudomonadati > Pseudomonadota > Alphaproteobacteria > Rhodobacterales > Paracoccaceae > Paragemmobacter > Paragemmobacter aquarius. The sequence goes on along the minus strand of NZ_CP028918.1, from coordinate 3,009,517 downwards.
TGACCGCCACCCCGCGCAAATACGGGTTTCACGGCACGATCAAGCCGCCCTTCGCCTTGGCTGCGGGCGTGGGGGCCCATGACATGCACGAGGCGGTCGCGGCCCTTGCCGCAAGGATTGGCCCGGTCAGCTTCGCACGCTTGCGGCTCGAACGGATCGGCGGGTTTCTCGCGCTGGTGCCCGAGGGCGATCAGGCGGCCTTGCAGGCGCTCGGGGCCGAGGTCGTGACGGCGCTCGACCGGTTCCGCGCCCCCCTGACCGAAGCCGATATCGCGCGGCGCAGACCCGAGCGGTTGACGTCGCGGCAGCGCGAATTGCTGGACCGCTGGGGGTATCCTTACGTCATGGAGGAGTTCCGCTTCCATCTGACGCTGACGGGCGATCTTGCCGCCGACATGGCGCAAGCCGTCATGCCCGTGGCGCAGGGCTGGTTCGGCCCCGCGCTGCCCGAGCCGTTCCGGATCGAGGATCTGTGCCTGTTCGGCGAGGCGGCGGACGGGCGCTTTCATCTTGTACACCGCTACGCGCTGGCCGGTTGAAGGGCTGCAAGGAAGCGGGCGGTGGCAACGGCAAGCGGTCCGTCGTTGACCACGTCGATAACCTTTAGTCCGGCGGGGATGTCATAGCTGGCGCGGCTGATGCGTTCGGCAATTTCCTCGCGGGTTTCGCGGCCACGGGCGAGCAGGCGTTCCATCAGCACGGTAGACGGGGCGGTGACGCGGATCACGGTCATCTCGGGGAAGCGGCAGGCTGCGGCGTCGAGTGCCGCGCGCGAGCCGTTGAACAGGACGTCGAAGCCTTCGTCGCGTTTCGCCAGCGTTTCGGCAGGGATGCCATAGCTCAACCCATGCGCCTTCCAGTCGAGTGCGAAGCCGCCATTGACCTTGCGCGCGGTGAATTCGAAAACGCTGACGCCCTCGAAATCCTCGCCCCCTGCCGAGGCGGGCCGGGTGATGGCGCGGCGCGCGATCACCAGATCGGGGCGGGCGGCGCGGGCGGCGTCGATCAGCGTGTCCTTGCCCGCGCCAGAGGGGCCGACGACAGCGAAAAGGCGGCCTTTCATGCGGCGGCCTTCGGCGTAAATGCGGTCACGTCGACGGTGCGGTCGCACAGACGGTTGCGGGCGGCTTCGTCGTGGAAGATGCCGATGATAGCGGCACCGCGGGCTTTTGCGTCCTCGATCAGGGTCAGCACGACCTCGCGGTTGGCAGCGTCGAGGCTGGCAGTCGGCTCGTCGAGCAAAAGCGCGGGGTAGGCATGGGCAAAGCCGCGCGCGATGTTGACGCGCTGCTGCTCGCCCCCCGAAAAGGTGGTGGGCGAAAGCGACCAAAGCCGCTGCGGGATGTTCAGCCGTGCCAGCAGGGTTTCGGCGCGGGCACGCGCCTCGGCCATCGGCACGCCAAGGGTGAGGAGCGGTTCGGCCACCACATCGACGGTGGGCACGCGGGGCACGACACGCAGGAACTGGCTGACATAGCCCAGCGTCTGGCGGCGCAGGGCAAGGATCTCGCGCGGGGCGGCGGTGACGACATCGGTTGCGCCGATACGGATGCTGCCGGTCTGGCAAAGGTAATTGCCCCAGATCATCCGCATCAGGGTGGACTTGCCTGCGCCCGACTGGCCGACGAGGGCCACACATTCACCGGGGCTTACGGTCAGGTTTGCCCCCGCCATGACGGGGATCACCGCGCCGCCCTGATTGTGCAGGGTAAAGGACTTGGACAGGTTCTCGATTTTGATCATGGGCTTAGACCTGAAGGACGGAGGATACGAGAAGCTGGGTATAGGCGTGCTGCGGATCGTCGAGCACCTGATCGGTCAGGCCCTGTTCGACCACATGGCCCGATTTCATCACCATCAGCCGGTCGGCCAGCAGGCGCACCACGGCAAGGTCATGCGTGACGATGATCGCCGAAAGGCCCATCTCGCGCACCAATCCGCGCAAAAGGTCCAGCAGGCGGGCCTGCACCGAAACGTCCAGACCGCCGGTCGGTTCGTCCATGAAGACAAGGCGCGGGCCGGTGACAAGGTTGCGGGCGATCTGCAACCGCTGCTGCATACCGCCAGAGAACGCGCTCGGCCGGTCGTCGATGCGCGATCCGTCTATTTCCACGCGGCCCAGCCAGTCGGTCGCGGCATCGCGGATGGTGCCGTAGTTCCGCGCGCCCACCGCCATGAGCCGCTCACCGACGTTGCCACCTGCGGTGACGCCCATACGCAAGCCGTCGCGCGGGTTCTGGTGGACAAAGGCCCAGTCGGTGCGGGCAAGGCGGCGGCGGTCGGGTTCGGACATGGTCACGGTGTCGCGCGGGCCCGTCGCGGTTGCAAAGATCACCTCGCCCCGATCGGGGGTCAGGTGTCCCGCAAGGCATGACAGCAGCGTCGATTTGCCCGATCCGCTTTCGCCGACGATACCCAGCACCTCGCCCGGCCAAAGGTCGAATGACACATCCGCACAACCGATGCGGCTGCCGTAGCGCTTGGTCAGCCCCTTGACGGAAAGAAGCGGCGCTTGCGGCTTCACCTTTGCGAAAATACTCGATTCTGCGGCCAGCATCACGCGATCCCCCCTGCCGTTTCGCCCAACCGCCCGACATGCCCTGCCGCGCGGCGGCTGGTGCAAAAGTCGGTGTCCGAGCAGACGAACATCCGCCCGCCCGCATCGTCGATGATCACCTCGTCGAGGTAGCTGCCGCCTGCGCCGCACAGGTCGCAGTCGTGGTCGGCCTTGGTGGGCTCAAACGGGTGGTCCTCGAAATCGAGGCTGACGACGCGGGTAAAGGGTGGCAGGGCATAAATGCGCTGTTCACGGCCCGCGCCGAACAACTGCAACGCGGGGCTGTCCGAGAGTTTCGGGTTGTCGAATTTCGGGATGGGCGAGGGATCCATGACATAGCGCCCCTCGACGCGCACGGGGTAGGCATAGGCGGTGGCGATGGCACCGTGGCGGGCGATGTCTTCGTAAAGTTTCACATGCATCAGCCCGTATTCTTCAAGGCTGTGCATCTTGCGGGTTTCGGTCTCGCGCGGTTCAAGAAAGCGCAGCGGTTCGGGGATCGGCACCTGGTAGACGAGGATCTGGCCTGCGGTCAGCGCCTGTTCGGGGATGCGGTGGCGGGTCTGGATCACGGTTGCATCTGCCGTCGCCTCGGTCACCGCGACGCCTGCGGTGCGTTGGAAGAACTTGCGGATCGAGACGGCGTTTGTCGTGTCATCCGCGCCCTGGTCGATGACCTTGAGCACATCTTCGGGCACAAGACAGGCGGCGGTGACCTGCACGCCACCCGTGCCCCAGCCATAAGGCATCGGCATCTCGCGGCTGGCGAAGGGCACCTGATAGCCGGGAACGGCCACGCCCTTGAGGATGGCGCGGCGGATCATGCGCTTGGTCTGTTCGTCGAGATAGGCAAAGTTGTAGGTCTGGTCGGTCATGGTGTGACCCTTGCGGCGAGGCGGTGAAGCAAAGCGGCGATGTGCGACCCGCTCAGGTCATTGGCCGAGGGTCGCAGGACGGTGTAGCCGAGCCGTTCGAGCGCGCCCGGTGGCGGGTGATCGCTGCCCCGGAACGCGGTTTCGGGCAGGATACAGATGGCGATGCGGCGGGCCGGGATCAGGAAATCGGCGATCCATGGTCCGACCGGCGCCTTGCGGCGGACCGAAAGCCCAAGGAAGCGATGGTTTCGCAGATGGTGCCACAGCGCGGCTTCGGCGGGTGTCATCGCGGCACGTTGCGCGCGGGCGTGCAGACGCTGGCTGTCGTCGCGATAGGCTGGCACGGTGGCGACCCCCTCCCTGACCCTCCCCCATGCTGGGGGAGGGAAACCAGGAGTACAGTCTGGTGTGCGAGCGGTTAACAGGCGGTGAAGCTGCGGACGAAAACCGGACGGCTGTAGCGATCCGGTTGCGCCGATGGCACAAGTGGGGCGCCTCCCTCTCCCCTTGGGGGAGAGGGTCGGGGTGAGGGGGCAGGGGTGCATCATTCTGCCGCCTCCTGCTTTGCTGCCAAAGCCTCGGCCCGCAGCTTTCGGATCAGTTCCAGTTCGCTTTGGAAATCGACGTAATGGGGCAGCTTGATATGTTCGAGAAACCCCGTGGCCTGCACGTTGTCGGCATGCATCATCACGAATTCCTCGTCTTGTGCCGGAGCGCCGATGTCGTCCTCGCCCAGTTCCTTCCAGCGCAGGGCGCGGTCGACAAGGCTCATGGCGATGGCTTTGCGTTCGGTCTGGCCGAAGGTCAGGCCATAGCCGCGGGTGAATTGTGGCGGTTCGGTCTTTGACCCCGCGAACTGGTTGACGGTTTCGCATTCGGTCAATTCGACCTCGCCGATCTCGACCGCAAAGCCCAGTTCGGGGATGTCCATTTCCACAGCCACCGTGCCGATGCGTAACTCGCCGACGAAGGCATGGGTGCGGCCATAGCCGCGCTGGGTGGAATAGGCGAGCGACAGGATGAAGCCTTCGTCGCCGCGGGTCAGGGCTTGCAGGCGCAGGGCGCGGCTCGCGGGAAGCTCCATCGGTTCGCGTGTCAGGTCGGGCGGAGTGTCCTCAAGGCGGGCTTCGCCCTGTATCAGCCCGTCCTTGTCCAGGAATTCGGTGATATGGGGCACCGGGGCCGTGTCGGCGGGTGCGGTCGCGACGGCGGGGAGTGTCCCGCCTTCGGCCAGCAGTTTGAAGTCGAGCAGGCGGTGGGTGTAGTCGAAGGTCGGGCCAAGGATCTGTCCGCCCGGCGCGTCCTTGAAGGTGGCGCTGATGCGGCGGGTGCAGGCCATGGCGCCGGTTTCCACGGGGTGCGATGCGCCGAAGCGGGGCAGCGTGGTGCGGTAGGCGCGGATCAGGAAGACCGCCTCGATCAGGTCGCCGCGTGCCTGTTTGATGGCAAGTGCTGCAAGGTCCGGGTCGTAAAGCGAGCCTTCGGCCATGACGCGGTTGACCGACAGGCGCAGCTGTTCGCGGATCTGCGCTATGGTCAGTTCGGGGATGGCGGGGTCGCCACGGCGTTCCTCGGCAAGGAAGGCATGGGCGTTTTCGATGGCGCGTTCGCCACCCTTGACGGCGACATACATCAGGTTTCCTCGACGATGGTGGAACGGGGAAGGCCGGCGATCCGGTGGCCAGAGGTGAAGATGCAGTCGAAGCCAAGCGGGAAAAGCGCGCGATTGGCGCGGAAGGCGGCGGTTTCGGGCAGCGACAGGCTGGCGTGGTCCTTGATGCCCGGTCCGGTCAGGCGCGGGCCTGTGGCGGCAAGTGCGGGACATTCGACGATCAGCGTTGCGGCGCGGTCGGGATATTCCGGCGTGCCGATGGCGAAGCGGTCGACGGGGTGCAGGGCGTCCCATGTGCCGACCGCGAAGGTTGCCTGTTCGGCTGCGACCAAGGGCGCGCCGGTATGGAAGGTGATCCAGTCGCGGGTTTCTGGCGTGTCCGCCTCGCCCGCCAGATGCACGGGAGTCGTGCCGTCGGCGAGGGTAAGAAGCACGATACCAGCGGCGCAGGACAGCGGCGCGGGCGGGGCGGCTCCGGTCACATCATGGATCGTGCCGGGGCGCGACAGGGCGTCGAGGATGGCGCGAAAGGCGCGGGCGGATTGGGTGGGGGCGTGCGAGAAGCCTCCGGTCAGGGCTGCTTCGATCATTTGTCCTCTCCTCTTACGAGTGTGAAGAATTCGACACGGGTGGCGGCGGCCTTGGCGGCGCGGGTGCCGCGACGGCTGGCTTCTTCCTGTGCGAGCGGCGTCAGGATGCGGGACTGCACATCGGATGCACGATCTGTCTGCATCAGTGCGTCGATGATCGCGGCGCGGCGGGCGTGGGCCTTGTCGCGGCCCTGCACATGGGCGTGGCCGACTTGGCCTGTACCAAGGCGCAGCGAGCAGCGGGTCACAGTCATCTCGCCAAGGTTGAAGGCGGCGCCTGTCGCGCCGATGCGGCCACGGACCATGACGGTGCCAACCTCTGGCGGGCGCAGGTCCTGTGTTTCGGGCAGGTCGGGCAGCAGGGTGGCAAGGCGGTCCGCCACGCGGTCTGCCGGGGCGCGGGCCAGAAGGCCCATCCAGTCGCGGCGGGGATTTTCGGTCATGGGCTAAACATCTTTCGGGGTTGTCTAGTGTTCTATACAACTATACAAATTGATACCTGTACGGGCGGGCCGAGTCCCGTGAATTTTTGATGACAGGCGGGACGATGGCGCGGGGTGCGATCTGGGCGGCGATTGCGGGCACCCTCGCGGGGGAACTGGCGCAGGGGCTTTATCCGGCGGGGGCGAAGCTGCCGACCGAGGCGGAACTGGCGGCGCGCTTCGGGGTGAACCGGCATACGGTACGCCATGCGCTGGCCGATCTGGCGGCCAAGGGGCTAGTGGTGTCGCGGCGCGGGGCGGGTGTCTTTGTGGCCAGCCGTCCGACCGATTACGCCATCGGGCGCCGGGTGCGGTTCAACGAGAACGTCACGGCGGCGGGGCAGGTGCCCTCGCGCGAGTTGACGCGGTTGGAAACGCGGGTTGCAGCAGGGCACGAAGCGGCGGCGCTGGGGCTGGAGCCGGGCGCTTTGGTGCAGGTGGTCGAGGGGGTATCCCTTGCGGATGGCCAGCCGATTGCCATGTTCCGGTCGGTCTTTCCGGCGGCGCGGTTTTCCGGTTTGCTCGACGCATTGCGCGAGGTGCCGTCGATCACGATGGCCTTGGCTGCGGCGGGGGTGGACGATTACGTGCGGGCCAGCACGCGGGTGACGGCGAAGGCGGCGAAACCCGTGCAGGCGCTGCGCTTGCGCTTGCGCGAGGGCGCACCGATCCTGCGGACGGAAGCGGTGAATGTGGACGGCGCGGCTGTGCCCGTGGAATACGGGCTGACATGGTTCGCGGGCGAGCGGGTGACGCTGACATTATCGGTCTGACTGTCACGGCTCCGTTGCAGGCGGGTGTTATCCACAGGCTTACTCCCTCAGCCAAAACGGAAATCACCATGCCGGACCTGTCTTTTCTGCCCGACCTGCGTCTGACGGGGGCCGAGGTTTTGCAAGACGGCGCGATGCGGCACGAGGCGGTCGGCCTGTCGCAGGGGCGGTTCGTCGATGCCTTTCTGCCCGAGGTCGATCTGTCGGGCTTCTGGGTCATGCCCGGCATCATCGACCTGCATGGTGACGGGTTCGAACGCCAGATCTTCCCGCGCCCGACTGCGCCCTTTCCCATCGCCTCCGGCCTTGCCGCGACCGACCGCGAGGCGGCGGCGCATGGGGTGACGACAGCCTATCTGGCACAAAGCTGGAGCTGGGAGGGCGGGCACCGTGGCCCCGATCAGGCCGAGGCCCTGCTGGCGGCAGTCAGGGAATATCCTGCCCTGACCGATCTGCGCGTGCAAATCCGGGCCGAGACGCATCTGGTCGAGGCGGCGGAACGTCTGCTTGCGACGGTCGAGCGGTTCGGGGTCGATTACGTGGTGTTCAACGACCATCTGGAGGAAGGCTTCCAGATGTGGCGGTCGAACACCGACGGATTTGCCCATTGGGCGCGCAAGGCCGCGCTGTCGCCGGACGAGTTGTTCGCCCGGATGGAGGCGGCACGGGCGCGGACGCGGGAAGTGCCGCGCGTGCTTTGTGCCCTGTCCAACGGGTTAGAGAGGCTGGGCGTCACCTATGGCAGCCATGACGACCCCGATGCCGAGACGCGGCAGTTTTACGCGATGTTGGGCGCGCGGGTGGCTGAATTCCCGACCTCGCGCAAGGCGGCGGCAGCAGCGCGGGCGCTCGGCTCGCCCGTGATCATGGGCGCGCCGAATGTGGTGCGCGGCGGGTCGCAGGCGGGGAACATCGCCGCCGAAGCCTTGCTGCGCGACGGGCTTTGCGATGTGCTGGTTTCGGATTACCATATTCCCGCGCTCGTGCTGGCGGTGTGGAAGCTGGTCGACGAGCGGATTTTGCCCATGGCGCAGGCCTGGGCGATGGTGTCATCGAACGCGGCCGATGTGCTGGGGATGGCGGATCGCGGGCGCATCGCAGCGGGGCTGCGGGCCGATCTGACCGTGGTGAATGCAGCGACGCGGGCCGTCGAGGCGACGATTGCGGGCGGGCGGTTGACCTATCTGGCGGGCGAGGCAGGGCAGCGCTTCATGGCAGCGCGGCAGGTGATGCGGATGGCGGCGGAATAACCCGCCGTTCAGCCGCCGTGCTTTTCAAGGAAGGCTTCGGCTTCCAGTGACCTGAGATCGTCAAGCGCAGCGCGCAGGCGGCTGTGGTTCCAATCCCACCACGCCAGCGCCATCAGACGGTCGATGACAGGTTGCGAAAAGCGCGGGCGCAGGGGTTGGGCGGGGACGCCAGCGACCATGTGGAAGGGGGGCACGTCCTTTGTCACCACCGCGCCCGAGGCTACGATTGCACCAGCGCCGATGGTGACTTCGGGCTTGATGATCGCGCCGTGGCCTATCCACGTATCGGGGCCGAGTGTGGTGCGGCGGGCGGCGCGGGCGGCAAAGGTGGCCGGGTCGTCTGTCGCATCGTCCCAGTAATAGCTCGAGCGGTAAAGGAAATGGTGTTGCGCCGCATGGGTATAGGGGTGGTCGGTCGGGCCGATGCGGGTAAAGGCCGCGATGTTGGCAAAGCGGCCGACGCTGGTATTGGCGATATCGGCGTAGCGGTCGCAATAGGCGTAGTCGTGGAAGGTCGTGTTCAGGATGCGCGACCCGCGTCCGATTTCGACATAGGCGCCGAACGTGGCGTTGGTGATCTCGGTTTCGGGGTGCAGGAAGGGTGCGTCGGGGATAAGTTTCGGCACGGTCATTCGCCCTTGATCAGCTTTCGGCGCAGCCAGCCTGAAAGCGTATCCATCGCCATGACCATCAGGATGATGAGGGTGATGTAATAGGCGACCTCTTCCCAGTCCTTCTGGGTCTGGATCGCTTGCGTCAGCAACAGGCCGATGCCGCCGCCGACGATGGCCCCGATCACGGTGGCGCTGCGGGTGTTCGATTCGAGGAAGTAGAGGACTTGGGACAGCAGCACGGGCGTGACCTGCGGGATCACGCCGAAGCGGGCGCGTTGCGAGGCGTTCGCGCCTGTGCTGCGGATGCCCTCGACCTGCTTTTCGTCGATGTTTTCAAGCGCCTCCGAAAAGGATTTGCCGAAGGCGCCGGTGTCGGTGATCAGGATGGCCAAGGCCCCCGTCATCGGGCCGGGACCAAAGGCGCGCGACAGGATGATCGTCCAGATCAGCCCGTCGACGCCGCGGGTGAAATCGAACACGCGGCGCAGCGCAAATCGCAGCGGAGCAAGCCGGTTCATGTTGCGGGCGGCGACAAAGGCAAGCGGCAGGGCAATGATGGCAGCACCGAAGGTGCCGAGGAAGGCCATCAGCATCGTCTCGAAGATCGCGCCTGCGACATCGGAATGGTGCCACATACCGTTGTGCCAGAAATCATCGACCATGCCTGCGATGTTGCTCCGCGCGGGGTCGATGCGGTCCCCCCAAAGGGCAAGCGCGGCGAGTTCGGGCCAGCTTTTCCACGCAAAGGGGCTGTCGAGGGTAAAGAAGAACAACTCCCACCCTGCCGAGTAGCGGAAGGTTTCGACCTTGGAGCGGGTATAGGTGAAGCGGCCCGCGTCGGTGGTGACCGACACGCGGTTGCCGGAAGCGTTGATCCAGTCGGGCAAGGGTTCGGGGGCGGTCAGTTTCAGGCCGCCGTCTTGGGGCTGGATGTCGATCGTGCCGTAACCGGGGACGGCGAAGCTGGCGCCCTTGCCCGCATAGGTGACGACATGGCCGGTGCCAAGGTCGATGGTGGTGGTATCGCCCGATTGCGTGACCCAGTCGGGCAAGGTGCCCGCGGGATAGGCGCCCTTGTTTTCCCCTTCGACCGCCGCAGTCACGCGGCCGGTGCGGTTGTCGCGGGTGACATGGGTCTTGTAGGACCAGAAATCGCCCGCAAGGATGGCTGCGTTGTCCAGACGGGCCTTGGCGAAAAGGCTTGGCACGTCAAAGGCGAAGAAGGTGTAGCCAAGGTAAAGCAGGATCAGCGCGGGGATGGCGAGGGCCTGCATCTTGCGGCGATGAAAGCCTGCCAGCAGCGCGGGCGCAAGGCTGTGGGTGGCGGCGGTCATTCAAGCGGCCCCTTTCACGAGACGGTGGCGGAGGCGGTCGGACAACTGGTCGATCAGCACGATGGTGACGAAAAGGACAAGGAAGATTGCGACCACCTGATCGTAACGCCCCCCGCCCCATTGCATCGCGATCTTGAGGTCGTAGCCGATGCCCCCCGCGCCGACGAAGCCAAGGATGGCCGAGGCTCGGACGTTGATCTCGAAGCGCAACAGCGCATAGGAAAACCAGTTGGGTGCCACCTGCGGGATGATGCCAAGCCACATCCGCTGTGACCAGTTGGCACCGACCGAGGCCAGCCCCTCGACGGGTTTGAGATCGGCGTTTTCGGCGACTTCCGAAAACAGCTTTCCCATCGCGCCGGTGGTGTGGATGGCAATTGCGACCATGGCGGGAATCGGGCCGCCGCCGAGGATGTAGATCAGGATAAGGGCGATGACGATTTCGGGGACAGCGCGCATCGCGTCGAGCAGGCGGCGGACCACGGGGGTCAACGCAGGCCAGAGGGCAAGGCCACGGGTGGCCAGCAGCGACAGGACACTTGCGGCAAGCACGCCGAGCAGCGTCGAGACGGCGGCGATGTTGACGGTTTCGATCAGCGAGGGAAGCGCGGCCCACATCAGGGCGGGCAGGTTGGCGCGTTTGGCCCAAGCCTCGGCCAGCACTTCGCGCGGGAAGTCGTCGAGTTGTGACAGGCCCGACAGGAAGCCGCCCGCGTTGCGGGTTTCGGCGATGTGAAAGCCCGAAGCAAGCATGGCCACGAAGACGATAAGGATCAGCCCGCCATAAAGCCGCTTGCGGCGCGTCATGGCCAGATAGGCGGCCCCTGCGGCCTGCGGGTCGGGGCGTTTGCCGGGGGTTGGCCCGAAGGCGATATCGACCATGGGGGATGATCCGCTTTGGGAAAAGAAATGGCCGGACCCTCTGGGGAAGGGTCCGGCCTTGGTTACGTGCTGAAATTACTGCGACGCTTCCTGCAATTTGCGGGCGGCAATAACACCCTGATAGGCGTCGAGCGTGACGGGGATGAAATCCTTGGCCTCACCTGCGGCAACGCCGTAAGCGCAATCCTTGTCGGTTTCGTGCAGGTCGGCGGTAAGCTGGGTCACCTTGTCCTTCACGTCCTGCGGCAGGGCGGCGCGGACAACCATCGGGCCTTCGGGGATGATCTTCGACTTCCACAACTCGACCAGATCGTTCATGTCGACAAGACCCGCATCGGCGGCCTTGCGGAAGGCGCCCGAATTGTAGCCGTCTTCCCAGTTGCCCAGACCATCGGCCCACGACACGCCCGCGGCGAAATCGCCATTGGCGACGCCGACGATGGTCTGCTCATGACCGCCCGAGAATTTCACATCCGAGAAGTACTGCTTCAGGTCGCCGTAGGTTTCGGTCAGTTCGGCGGCAGGCACGAGGTAACCCGAAGTCGAATTCGGTTCGGCAAAGGCAAAGACCTTGCCCTTGGCGTCTTCCAGCTTGGTGATGCCGCTGTCCTTGCGGGCGAAGGCGATCGAGTAGTAGCCGGTCGAGCCGTCCATGTTCTGCTTGGTCAGGGCCAGATCGACGGCCGAAGCGTCGGTCAGGTAGATCTTGGCAAAGGCCGAAGCGCCAAGCCACGCCATGTCGAGCGTGCCGCCGAGCAGACCCTGGATCACGCCGTCATAATCGGCGGGGGTGAAGACCTTGACCGGCACGCCAAGCGACGCTTCGATCGCGGCGCGGTAGCACTCGTTCGAGGTCATGCGGTCTTGCGCGTTTTCACCGCCAAGGATGCCGATGTTGAATTCCTTGATTTCCTGGGCCTGTGCGGCACCGATCAAGGCGGGGGCAAGCATCGTGGTCGCAGCAAGAAGGCTGAGAAGCGTTTTCATTGTCGTCTCCGTGTTGGATTGCGAAGGAAAAGGGTCAGACCAACATCCGGCGCGCGTAATCGGCGTCGGCGTCGCTGGGAAGCGCATCGATCGAGGTCGAGGTCGCGCTTTCGGAAAACGAGGCATCGGCCCCGTAGATGTCGCGGGCGACGCCCGTGGTCAGCTGGTCGGGCGTGCCGTCAAAGACGATGCGTCCGTCGCGCATCCCGATCACGCGGTCGCAATAGCGGCGCGCGGTGTCCAGCGTGTGCAGGTTGGCGATGACCATGCGGCCGTCCTCGTCATGGATCCGGCGCAAGCTGTCCATCACGATCTGCGCGTTCATCGGGTCGAGGCTGGCGATGGGTTCATCCGCCAGAATGACCTTGGGGTCCTGCATCAGGGCGCGGGCGATGGCGACGCGCTGCTGCTGGCCACCCGACAGCGCCTCGGCGCGCTTGGTGGCCTGTTCGGCGATACCCAGACGGTCGAGGATGGCAAGGGCTTTGAGCACGTCGTCATCGGGCCAGAAATTGAACATGGTCGAAACGGTCGAGCGACGGTTGAGGATACCATGCAGCACGTTCGAGGCGACATCCATGCGCGGCACGAGGTTGAACTGCTGGAAGATCATCGCGCACTGGCTTTGCCATGCCCGCTTGTCGGCGCCTTGCAGGGCCAGAACGTTCTGGTCTTCGAAGCTGATCTCGCCCGAGGTCGCATCGGTCAGGCGGTTCATCAGGCGCAGGAAGGTGGATTTGCCCGCACCCGAGCGGCCGATGATGCCGACAAAGCCCGATTTCGCCACATCGAAGCTGACGTTGTCGACGGCGGCCTTTTGGCCGAACAGGCGCGTCACGTTCCGGACTTGCAGCAGCATGTGGCCCCCTTTGGCTTCGTGATGAAAGGGTCATACGGGGGCTTCGTGACGCATCGACTGCGATTTGGTGAAAGTTTCGCAACGAAAGGCGGGCAAAACTGACGCCAGACTTTTACAAAGCCGTCTTAACCAACCCTTCGACAGGGTCGGGGTCGGGGGATGGCATGGACGAAGACGAAGACGTGCCGGTTGCGGCAAAGGCCGGACCGGGGATGACCGCCGAGGCAGCGCTGCGCCATATCCTGCAACGGTGCTGCTCGGAGATCGACGGGCATCTCGCGCTTGTGCTGGACAGCGACGATGCGGCGGGGCCGCACAAGGCGCGGGTCTGGCTGCGGCGGACGGTAACGGCGCTCGATGCCTTTGCGCCTGTGCTCAAGCGCAAGGCGACCGCAGAATTGCGGGCCGAGGCCAAGGACATCTTCCGCGCCTTGGGCAAGCTGCGCGATCAGGATGTGTTGCTGGCCGCCGTTCCGCCCGAGGAGCGGAGTGCAAAGCTCGAGGCCGAGACCGCGCGTCTGCGCGTCAAGCTGCGGCTGCGGTTGCGCGAAAGAAATGCGGTGCTGTTCTCGCCCGTCCTTGCGCGCAAGGTCGAGGATGGCTCGGTCTTCCGCACGGGCGAGAGGGCACGGGCGATGCGCGCGGCGGGGGTCGGGCAGATCGCGGTCGCGGCGCTGGATGCGTCGTGGAAGCGCTGCGGCAGGCGGGGCGCTGATATCGACGCCTTGCGGGCACAGGCGCTGCACGGGTTTCGCAAAGACCTGAAGACGCTGCGCTATCTGTCCGAATTCTTCACGCCCTTCCTGCCGACCGAGGGCGCCACAACGTTCCGGGCCGAGATGCAGCGGATGCAGGATTTGCTGGGTGTTGCCACGGATGCACAACTTGCCAAGGCGATGCGTCGCAAATCGGCGGCCGTGGTGGACCGCGACGCGGTGCGCGAGGCCATCGATCAGGCGACCGAGGTCTGGGCGGCCTTGCGTCTGCACCGTCCGTGGTGGCGGGGCGGGGCCGTCAAGGTTCATTAAACTGTCATGTAACTGTCAACCGATTGTCATGCAGGCGCAGTAATTCCGTTGCCAAGGCGTCCGACGGCGGGCGCGCTGCCAAACAGGAGTTTATCTCGATGTCTGCCATGAAATTCACCGTTTCGGCCTTGGCGATCCTTGCCGCCACGGGCGCGGCCCAGGCGCGCGACAACGTGCAGGTTGCGGGGTCTTCGACCGTTCTGCCCTATGCCACCATCGTAGCCGAGGCGTTCGGCGAGAACTTCGACTTCCCGACGCCGGTCGTTGAAGGGGGCGGTTCGGGTGCGGGCCGCAAGAAGCTGTGCGAAGGCGTGGGCGACACCACGATCGACATCGCCAACTCGTCGAGCCGGATCAGCCAGAGCGACATCGACCTGTGCAAGACCAATGGCGTGACCGACATCATGGAAGTCCGCATCGGCTATGACGGGATCGTCTTCGCCTCCAAGATCGACGGCGCCGAATTCGCCTTTACCCCGTCCGACTGGTATCTCGCGATTGCCGCACAGGTGGCCAAGGACGGCGCGCTTGCCGCCAACACCGCGAAAAGCTGGGCCGATGTGAACGCCGCCCTTCCGGCGCAAGACATTCTGGCCTTCGTGCCCGGATCGAAGCACGGCACGCGCGAAGTCTTCGACGTAAAGGTTCTGGAAGCGGGCTGCAAAGAGACGGGGGCCTATGACCTGTTCCTCGCCGCTGCCGAAGGGGCCGATGACAAGGAAAAGGCCGACAACGCCAAGAAGGCCTGCCACGGCTTGCGTACCGATGGCGTGTCGGTCGATATCGACGGCGATTACACCGAAACGCTGGCGCGGCTCGATGCCAACCCGACCGCGATCGGCGTGTTCGGCCTGTCGTTCTACCAGAACAACACCGACAAGCTGCGCGTCGCCACCATGTCGGGCGTCGTGCCCTCGACCGAAAGCATCGCTTCGGGCGACTACCCCGTGTCGCGCCCGCTCTACTTCTACGTGAAAAAGCAGCATATCGGCGTGATCCCGGGACTCAAGGAATACATCGAATTCTTCTTGTCCGACGAAATGGCCGGCCCCGATGGCCCGCTCGCGGCCTACGGTCTGGTCTCCGACCCCGAGCTTGCCGCAACGCAAGCCGCCGTTGCCGCCGAGACGGTGATGGGCCCGCTGGAATAAATGACCAAGGGGGCGGCGCAGCGATGCGCCGCCCCTTTCCTTTCAACGGAGCTTCATCTGATGCGAAGTGATAAACGGACGATGCAGCCGCGCGTTCTTCTGGTCGAGGATGAACCGGCGCAGCGCGAGGCCGTGTCCTACAACCTCGAGTCCGAAGGTTTTGCCGTGATCACCGCCGACAATGGCGAGGATGCGCTTATGCTGGTCGACGAGGATGCGCCCGATATCATCATCCTCGACTGGATGTTGCCCAAGCTGTCGGGGATCGAGGTCTGCCGCCAGTTGAAGATGCGGCCCGAGACACGGTCTATCCCGATCATCATGCTATCTGCGCGCGCCGAAGAGGTGGACCGCGTGCGGGGCCTCGAGACCGGAGCGGATGACTATGTGGTCAAGCCCTATTCGATGGTCGAATTGATCGCCCGCGCCAAAGCGCAGTTGCGCCGCGTGCGGCCTTCGACCGCCGGCGTGGGGCTGGAATATGACGACCTGCGGCTTGATCCCGAAAGCCACCGGGTGCATCGCGGCAATCATGTGCTCAAGCTCGGCCCGACCGAATTCCGGTTGCTTGCGACCTTTCTGGAAAAACCCGGCAAGGTGTGGAGCCGCGAACAATTGCTCGACCGTGTCTGGGGGCGCGACATCTATGTCGATACGCGCACCGTCGATGTCCATGTCGGACGGCTGCGCAAATCGATCTGCGCCTTTGGCCATGACGACCCGATCCGCACCGTGCGCGGATCGGGCTATGCGCTGGGCTGAACCTTTACCACTTCACATGGGCGGGCCAGTGGAACACCTCGTCCCCCGTGCCACCCAGCGCCATCGTGCGGCGGCGGAGGTCTGCGGCAACGGCCTCTTTCGGCAGGGATGACAGTTCGGCCGCCGTAACGGGCGCGCCGATGGTCATGGGAAGCGGCTTGCCGCAGAGGCGGCGCGTTTCGTGGAACACAAGCGCCACGCGTAGCGGATAGGACAGGTGGCTTGCGATCTGGAACAGGCGCGAGTTGCGGCCCCCGAAATGCACCGGCAGGGTGGTGACGCCCGCGATCAGTGCAAGGCGGGCAACGAAGCCGTGCCATTCGGCATCATATGCCGCGCCGCGCAAGGGCGCGTTGGCGGTGGCGATGCCGCCCGCGGGAAACATGGCGACGGTCTTGCCCGCAGCCAGCAGGTCGATGGCAAGCCTGCGGCTGGTGGCCGAGGTCTTGCGCGCCTGCGGCGTGCCGGAAAAGTCGATCGGCAAAAGGTGCGGCGTCACCTCGGCGGGTTGGCAGAGGACCGAGTTGGTCAGGATCTGCACGTTGCCGCGCAGTTCCATGCCAAGCTGGCACAGCGCAAGCCCGTCGACGATGCCGTAGGGGTGGTTCGCCACCAGAAGCAGGCCGCCCGTGGCGGGGATATGGGCTGCGGGCACGGTCCAGTGGTGCTGGGGCGCAATGTCGAGCAGGCGCAGGGCGGCGTCGAAGACAGGCTCGCTCCGTCGGGGCGAGGCGGCCCAGCCGAGATAGAGGTTCCGCAGTTTCGGCTGTCCGCTGATACGTTCCACCGTGCGGATCAGGGCGCGGCGCGGGCGCGACTGGGCAGGATGGGAATAAGTGAACCCGGGGTCGGGTTGCGGATGGAAGGCTGCATCGGTCATGCGGGGACTCCGGTGACGGGGAGGGAATAATCGTTCAGGGCAGAATAGCCGCCGCGTCCGGCAACCCATGTCCGCAGGGGGGCAGGGGCGGACTGGTCCGGCCAGTCGAGCAGCAACAGGTCGGCGCGCTGTCCGATGGCGATGTGGCCGCGGTCGATCAGGTTCAAGGCGGTGGCTGGGTTTTGCGCCACGAGTTTCCACAGGGCGTTCAGGGGTGCTGTCCTGTCGGCGTGCAGGCGGGCGATGGCCCCCAGCATCGCGGGATAAAAGTAGTCCGAGGCAAGGATATCGCACAGTCCGCGGCCGATCATCTCGGCAGCCCCCGGCGAGCCAAGGTGGCTGCCGCCGCGCATGGCGTTGGGCGCGCCGAGCACGATCCAGTCGCCAGCGTCGCGGGAGGATTGGAACACGCGCTCGTGCATCGGGAATTCCGCGATTGTGGCACCCTTGGCGCGGTAGAAGTCGCGGGTTTCGGTTTGGGTATCATCGTGGCTGAGCATCGGCGCGCCGCTGGACCGGGCCAGAGCCGCCATTGTTTCGATGTGGTGCGGCACCATCGGGCGACGCTCCCAGACCGAAAGCATCAGGGCGATGTAATCGTCCAGCGTCATGCCCGACCGCTTGGCCCGCGCGTCCATCTTGGCGCGGAACTTGGGCGCGTCGGTTTCGGTGACGGGGTAATCGGGGATCAGGTCGAAGGGCCTGTCGTGCAGCGCGATTGCGGGGTGAAGCAGCGCCGCTGTGGTGTGGTCGTTGAAGGCCAAGGCGGGCGTGTCGGTCTGGTTCATCGCGGTGGCGATCAGCGAATGCGCCTCGGGACAAAAGGTCTCCCACCGCAGTTGCAGGCGGTTTTCAGCCGTCAGGCGCGGCGACAGGCGCGAAAGGGCGCGCAGCATGGCCCAGCCGGTTTCGACCGACCGAAGCCCCGGCTCCCAGCTGAGGGTGAGCGCGTGATAGGCGGTGGCAATGCCGTTGGCGGCAAGCTGGCGGTCGGTTTCCAGCAGGGCGATGTCGATGGGGATGGTCACGCCGGGGCGCGGCATGATCTGGCGTTCGAAGGCGTCGCCGTGGATGTCGACAAAGGCGGGGGCAAGGAATTTGCCGCGACCGTCGATCACATGCGCGCCGTCGCGGGGCGTGTCGATGCCGGTGATGGTGCCGCCCTCGATGCGGACCGAAGCGCGTTCGATGCGGTCGGGGAAGATGACGCTTGCGCCTTCGATCACGGTCGCGGGCGGGTGGCTGTGCTGGTTCATGCGCTTCACATCAGTTTCGAGCGGATCCAGTTGGATCCCTGTTCCACGATCAGGACGAGGCCGAGCAGCATCAGGATGATGGTCAGCGCCTCGTCATAGTTGAAAAGGTCGAAAGCGACCTTGAGATCGACGCCGATCCCGCCCGCACCCACGAGGCCGAGCGCCGCAGACCCGCGCACCGCCTTTTCCAGCGCGAAAAGCGAGGTAGCGGTGAACGAGGGCAGGCAGGCCGGAAACACCGCCGAAAAGATGATGCCCATGCGACTGGCGCCGATGGCGCGAAGCGCATCCTGCGGGCCGGTGTCGGCTTCCTCCATCGCTTCGGCGAAGAAGCGGCCGGCAAAGCCAATCTTGTCGACCATGATGGCCAGCACCCCTGCGGCGGGGCCAAGTCCGACCATGATGATGAAGAAGATCGCCCAGACAAGGTCGGGGATGGTGCGGAACAGCGCGATAATCCCGCGTGCCGCGATGCGGATGGCGGGGTGGGGCGACAGGCGGTCGGTGGCAAGGATGGCAAAGGGAACGGCGAAGATCAGGCCAAGTGCAGCGCCCGCAATGGCCATTTGCAGGGTTTCAAGCAGCTTCAGCGCAATGCGGTCGATGCGTGTCAGGTCGGGCGGGAACATCTGCGCAAGCAGGCCCGAGGGCGCGACAAGCCGCGTCAGGCCACGCCCCAGCGCATCGACCTGCGGGGCGGTTGCGGCGATGCTGGACAGGACCAAAGCCGCGACGATCAGCAACCCCGCGTATTCCGGCAGGCTGCGGTGGCGGAAACGGGGAAGGGCGCTTGCGGCGGTCATGTCCGCTCCTGATGGTCGAAGAAGCGGCGCAGATGTGTGGCATCGGTCTGGGCGGTGGCGCGGTTCATCACGATATGCCCGCCCTGCAGGCCAAGGATGTGGTCCGAGAATTCCAGCGTGTGCTCCATCCGGTGCGAGATGAAGATCAGCGTCAGCCCGTCCTGCCGTGCAAGCCCCGACAGGATCCGCATGACCTCTTCGCCCGATTGCGGGTCGAGGCTGGCATCGGGTTCATCCGCAAGGATGATCTGCGGGCGCTGCATCAGCATGCGGGCGATGGCGACGCGCTGCTGCTGGCCGCCGGACAGGCTATCGACACGTTCCAGCGCCTTGTCGGAAAGACCCACGCGATCAAGGCAGGCGAGCGCCTCGGTCCGCATTTCGGCCGTGGCGAGCGACTGGAACCATGTGCGCGGACCCGAAGTGCGCGCTTGCACGCCGTGGATCACATTGGTCAGCGCGGACAAGCGCGGCACGAGGTTATGCTTTTGCCAGACCACGCCGACGGTCGACCGGAAGCGGCGCAGGTCGCGCGGGTTCATGGTCAGCACGTCGCGGCCCAGAAGCTCGATCTTGCCCGAGGTGGGTTCGACCAGCCGGATCAGGCATTTCAGCGCGGTCGACTTGCCCGACCCGTTCGCGCCGATCAGCGCCGTGGCGATGCCGGGGGCAACGGTCAGGTCGATGCCGCGCAACACGTCATTGGTGCCGAAGGACTTGAACAGGTTCGAGACGCAAAGCACCGGCCCCGCTTTCGCGGGGACGGTGGGGGCAATCGCGGGGCGAAGTGCGACGTTCAAGGATTACTCGCCCAGGATTTGGGTGAACTCTGTCACGCCGACATTTTCGAACATCTTGCGGACGTTGTCATAGTCGGCATCGGTCACGGTCGCGGTGAAGCCGCCGCCGATGAATTTCGCGTTCTCTTCGGTTGCGGTGATCGCGGCGAGAAGTTCGTCGCCATGTTCGGTGAACGTCTTGCGGACCGCATCGACGACTTCGGGCGCGACCGAGGCCGAAGCGAGAAGCACGTCATTGGGAAGTTCGCCGCCCTTGAGCAGGACGCGCAGTTTCTGGTCGGGGAATTTCTCGGTGATCTGGTCGATATGGGTCTTGTTCAGGCCGATGGCCGCGATGTCGCCCGCGATCAATGCTTCCATCGCCACGTTGCGCTTGAGGAAGACGGGTTCGTAATCGGTGCCGTAGACCAGCCCCGCCTCGGCAAGGATGCTGGCGGGCGACAGGTGCTGCGAGGTCGAGCCGATCTCGCCGAACGAGATTTTCTGGCCCTTCAGGTCGGCGGCGGATTTGACGGGCGAGGCGTCGAGCACGACCACGTTGGCGTAATAGTCGGGACGGTTCCACGTCACGACCGGCTGGGCTTTCAGGCGGGCGTTGAACACCACGTATTCGGCAGGGCCGGTCAGCACGAAATCGATCTGGTCGGCGGCCATCGCCTCGACCGCAATGGTGCGGCCCGAGACGGGGAAGAACTCAACCTTGAGGCCGGATGCGGCTTCGAAGGCGTCCTTGAAGGGGCCCATTTCCTTTTGCAGGGCTTCCATGCCGTCGATGTCGGTTACGGCGAAGCGGATCGTGTCTTGGGCCACGGCCACTTGGGCGGTGAGGGTGGCGAAGGCGAAAAGGCCGGCTTGCAAGATGGTCTTCATTGTCGTCCCCAACTGATGCTGATGACGCCGGACTAATTCGGTTCGGTGACAGGATGATTTCGGCCGCATGAAGAATGCGTGACAGGCGCAACGGGTCATGGCCCCAACGTGCCGCGCATCCTGACCATGATGTTTCGGGTCGGATGCTTCGTGGTGCGGGTCAGGCCAAGGCCACCCGTTACAAAACCTTCACTGGACTCGCGCAATCTTTTCGATAAATCCTGATTTATGGAAATAAAACTCGCCGCAGAGTCCTTCGCCACGCTCGGCCATCCCGGTCGCCTTGCCGTCTTCCGGCTTTTGATGCGATTTGCCCCGCATGGTGTCCGTCCGACCGAAATCGCCGACACGCTGAAGCTCAAGCAGAACACGCTTTCCCATCACCTTGCCGATCTTGCCGCATGTGGTCTGGTGCGGGCCGAACGTCAGGGAAGGTCGCTGTTCTACTCGGTCGATCTTGACCGGACAGAGGCGATCTTCGGCTATCTCGCGCTTGATGTCGGACGGGCGAGACCGGATCTGCTTTCATCCCTTTTGCCCGCCGCCCCTGAGGATCCCATGCAAAGCTCCGCCTTCAACGTGCTGTTTCTATGTTCGGGCAATTCCGCCCGTTCCATCTTTGCCGAGGCGCTGCTCCGCGATCTGGGCAAGGGCCGGTTCCAGGCTTTCTCGGCGGGCACCCGACCCGGCAGCGCGCTGAACCCCTTTGCGCTCGATGTCCTGAAGCGGAACGGTCATGACACCGCGGACATGCGATCCAAGCACATCGCCGCGTTCCAGCAACCAGATGCACCGGTGATGGATTTCGTCTTTACCGTCTGCGACGCGGCGGCTGCCGAAGAGTGCCCGCCTTGGCCCGGCCAGCCCATCACCGGCCATTGGGGCCTGCCCGATCCGGTAAAGGCAACCGGCACCGAAGCCGAGAAGGGCCTGGTTTTCGCCCAGACTTACGCCGCCCTGCGCCGCCGGATCGCGGCTTTCGTCGAATTGCCGTTCGAGCAGTTGAACCGCATCGCCCTACAAGGCCTCGTCGATGACATCGGCACGGCCCAACCCATCGCCCGGAAAGGCTGACCCATGCCCCGTATCGCCCTCAACGGCCTTGGCCGGATCGGAAAACTTGTCCTGCGCGACCTGATCGATACAGGCGCGGGCGGAGAGATCGTCTTGGTCAACGATCCCGTGGGCGATGCCGAACAGCATGCCCTGCTGATGGAGTTCGACTCCGTTCACGGTCGCTGGAAAACTCCTGTCAGCCACACTGCCGGGGCGCTGGTTCTTGGCGGACAGACCCTTCGCCTTACGCAGGCAAAGACCATCGACGCCCTGCCGTTGGCGGAGCTCGGCGTCGATCTGGTCATCGACTGTACGGGCGTCTTCAAGACCGCAGCCAAACTCGCGCCCTATTACGCGGCGGGCGTGAAAAAGGTTGTGGTCAGCGCCCCGGTCAAGGACGGCGGCGCGCTCAATATCGTCTACGGGGTGAACCACGCGCTCTACGACGGCTCGCAAGCCCTGGTCACCGCAGCCTCATGCACAACGAACTGCCTCGCCCCGATCGTCAAAGTCATCCACGAGAGCCTCGGCATCCGCCACGGGTCGATCACCACGATCCATGACGTGACCAACACCCAGACCATCGTCGACCGCCCCGCTAAAGACATGCGCCGCGCGCGGTCGGCGCTGCTGAACCTGATCCCCACCACGACAGGGTCGGCCACGGCGATCACCCTGATCTACCCCGAACTCAAGGGCCGCCTGAACGGCCACGCCGTGCGCGTGCCGCTTCTGAACGCCTCGCTCACCGACTGCGTGTTCGAGGTCGAGCGGGCAACGACGGTGGCCGAGGTCAATGCCCTGTTTGCCGCCGCCGCCCAAGGGCCACTCAAAGGCATCCTCGGCTATGAAACGCGCCCCCTCGTCTCGTCCGATTTCACCAACGATCCGCGCTCGTCGATCATCGACGCGCCCTCGACGATGGTGATCAACGGCACGCAGGTCAAAATCTATGCGTGGTACGATAACGAATGGGGCTATTCCTGCCGCCTTGCCGATGTCGCCCGCATGGTGGCAGGGTCGCTGTGACCATGCCCGCCGCAATGGCCAGCCCGCCGCCAAATCCGGTCCGCGCCTATGCGGCGGTCACGGCGGCCTATTGGGCCTTCATGCTGACGGACGGCGCGCTGCGGATGCTGGTGCTGCTGCATTTCAATGGCTTGGGCTTCAGCCCGATCCAGCTTGCATGGTTGTTCCTGCTGTACGAACTTGCGGGGATCGTCACGAACCTTGCCGCCGGATGGCTGGCGGCCCGCTTCGGCCTTGCGGCGACGCTTTACGCGGGGCTGGCCTTGCAGATCGGGGCCTTGGCCGCACTTGCCCGGCTAGACCCTGCATGGTCGATTGCCGCCTCGGTCACCTTCGTCATGGCGGTGCAGGGCGTGTCGGGCGTGGCAAAGGACCTTGCCAAGATGTCCTCGAAATCCGCCGTCAAACTGCTGGCCCCCGCTGCGGATGGCGGATTGTTCCGCTGGGTCGCCGCCCTTACCGGATCGAAGAACGCGATCAAGGGCCTCGGCTTCTTCCTCGGCGCGGCCCTCCTTGCGGTTGCGGGCTTCCAGACTGCGGTCTGGGCCATGGCAGGCGTGCTTGCGCTTATCCTGTCGGCTGTCGTGCTCTTCCTCCCTGCAGGCCTTCCGGGGCGGATGAAAGCCGACGAGGCTTGGGGTGGCTGGCGGTCGAAAGACCCCCGCGTGAACCGCCTGTCGCTCGCCCGCCTGTTCCTCTTCGGCGCAAGGGACGTCTGGTTCGTCGTCGGCGTTCCGGTCTACTTCCAGTCCGTCCTGTCCGAAGGCACCGCCGAAGGCCGGCGCGAGGCGTTC
Organism: Gemmobacter aquarius; assembly: GCF_003060865.1. NCBI lineage: Bacteria > Pseudomonadati > Pseudomonadota > Alphaproteobacteria > Rhodobacterales > Paracoccaceae > Paragemmobacter > Paragemmobacter aquarius. The sequence continues at coordinate 2,986,273 of NZ_CP028918.1, read as the reverse complement.
TTCCTCGTCGGCGGCTTCATGGCGCTGTGGATCATCGCTTACGGCGCGGTGCAGGGCTTCGCCCCGCGTCTGCTCGGCCCCAAGGGGCAATCGGAAGCCAAGGCCACAAAGGCCGCCGTGGGCTGGGCTGCAGCGCTGGTGCCGATCCCCTTTCTGCTCTCGGCGGCGGCCATGCTGGCGGGCGAACCGACCCCGTGGCTGACGGCGATACTGATCCTCGGCCTGCTCGGCTTCGGCTTCGTCTTCGCGGTCAATTCTTCGGTCCATTCCTACCTGATCCTTGCCTTCGGATCGGCCGGGCGCATTACGCGCGATGTGGGGTTTTACTACATGGCCAACGCCGCCGGACGCCTTTTCGGCACGCTTGTGTCGGGCATCAGCTACCAGTTCGGGGGTCTGCCCCTATGCCTTGCTTCTGCCGGAGCGATGGCGCTCGCAAACTGGCTCGCCGCCCGCCGCCTGCTTAAGGCCTGAACGACGGGCGTCATGCTTGGGCCGACCCTGCGGCTGGCTGCCGTCTCGCCGCAAGGAACATCGGGCCGCCCTTGGTGCGGGGAAAACCGTAGCCATGCGCTTCGACCAGATCGATGTCCTGCGGCGAGGCGGCTATGCCTTCGTCAAGGATGCGGCGGCCTTCGGCGGCCATGGCCGCGACCAGACGGTCGGCGATGTCGGCTGCGGGCATGTCACGGGCGGCGCCCCCTATGGGCGACAGCAAAAGCGCCACTTCGGCTGACGGATGCGGGGCACGGTCTCCGACGCGGTAATCATACCAGCCGCCACCGGTTTTCTGCCCCTTGCGCCCTGCGCGCACCAATATGTCGCCCGGCGTTTCGGGCACATCCTCGCCCCGCGCCCGTGCCGCCTCGCGGTGCATGAACGAGATGTCGAGACCGGCCAGATCCTGCATCTCGAACGGGCCCATCGCATAGCCGAAGCCGCGCATGGCGGCGTCGATTGCGGCAAAGGGCACGCCTTCGCGCAGCATCGCCTCGGCCTCGTGCCGGTAATGGCGCAGGATACGGTTGCCGATGAAGCCGTCGCAGATGCCCGACCTGACCGGCACTTTGCCCAGCTTCGCGGCAAGCCCGAACGCGGTGGCCAGCACCTGCGGCGACGTGTCGGGCAGGGGCACGATCTCGAGCAGTTTCATCACCTGCGCCGGGCTGAAGAAATGCAGCCCGATGAACCTCTCTTGCCCTTGCAGCCCGTCGAAGATCGACCGCGGGTCGATATACGAGGTGTTGGTGGCAAGGATCGTGTCCGGATCGCACAGGCTGGCCAAGGCCGAAAACACCTCGCGCTTGACGGCGAGGTCTTCGAAGACCGCCTCGATCACCAGATCGCAGCCCTGCAGACCGCCAAAGCCTATGGTTCCGGTCACACCTGCCAAACGCCCGGCCGCTGCTTCGGCGGTCAGGTTGCCGCGTTTGACCGCGCCGTCGAACAGCGCGTGCAGTGTGGCCATGCCACGCTCCAGTCCGGCTTGGTCGCGCTCGGACAGCACAACGGCGATCCCGGCGTTTCGCAGGGCTGCGGCGATGCCCACACCCATCGTGCCGCCACCCACGACACCGACCGTGCCAAGCGGTCTTGCCGTGACACCGCGCAGATCGGCGGGGCGCAGGGCGGCGCGTTCGGCAAAGAAAAGATAGCGCAACGCCGCTGCTTCCTCGGTTTCGCGCAGGCGCAGAAAGGTCGCGCGTTCAAAGGCCAGACCGGCCCCTGTCCCTCGGCCACGCCAAGCCGCACGGCTTCCAGCGCCAGCAGGGGTGCGCTCTGGCCTTTCGATGCCTTTGCGATCCGGGCCTTCGCCGTGTGCCAGAACGTTTCGCCGGGGTCAGCCACGGCGCGGTCGCCTGCGGGCAGGGCAGGCGGGGCGGACAGAACCTCGTGCGCAAAGGCCACGGCTTCAGGCACAAGGTCGCCCGCCGCAATACGGTCGACAAGGCCCGACGAAAGCGCCTGCGCGGCATCCAGCATGCGTTTTTCGGCGATGACCGGCACGGCAACCTCTACCCCGACAAGACGTGGCAGGCGCTGCGTTCCCCCCGCACCCGGAATGATCCCGAGGTTGACTTCCGGCAGCCCGAATGTCGCGTCTGCCGCCGCGATCCGGTAGCGGCAGGCAAGTGCCAATTCCAGCCCGCCGCCAAGCGCCATGCCATGCACCGCCGCGATCCATGGCGCGCGGGCGTCTTCGATCCGCGCCAGCACATCTGGAAGATGCGGCGCTTGCGGCGGGTGGTCGAATTCCGAAACATCCGCGCCGCCGACAAACAGCTTTCCCGCGCCTGTCAGGACCACGGCCCGAACGCTTTCGTCGCCGTCCAGCCTGTCGACCATCGCAAGCAGGGCGTCGCGCATCGCACGCCCCAGCGCATTGACCGGCGGATTTTCCAGTGTGACGACAGCCACGTCACCGCGGCGTTCAAGGATGAGGTTCATGTTGGTTCGGCCCTGCAAAACCCGACTTCGACCGTGACCCGGATGACGCGGACCGGCAAGACAGGGCTAGGGCAAGGCGGCCGGTTTCGCAATCCTTTAAACTCAAAGTACCGCGGGCCGCAGCCGCCCGTCACCCCTACGGACGGCTAAATCCTGCGAGTCGCGCCCTCTGCCCTTTAAATCTGAACGGAAACGTATATATATTACCGGCAGGCCCTGCCACCAATTGCGGGCCGACCCCAGATAGGACTGTGTTTCATGACGACTGCCAAACTTTTCACCCCCCTCCGCGTCGGCGCGATCGACCTTGCCAACCGTGTCGTCATGGCACCGCTGACACGCAACCGCGCGCGGCATGAAGACGATACCCCCCACGCCCTGCATGTCGAATACTATGCCCAACGCGCCACGGCGGGCCTGCTCATCACCGAAGCCTCGCAAATCTCGCCCGAGGGCAAGGGTTATGCCTGGACGCCGGGCATCTACAGTCCCGAACAGGTCGCAGGCTGGAAAGCCGTGACCGATGCGGTCCATGCCAAGGGCGGCAAGATCGTAATCCAGCTATGGCACGTGGGCCGTGTGTCCCATACCGTGTTGCAGCCGGACGGGCAGCCGCCCGTCGCGCCTTCGGCCATTGCCGCCGAAACCCGCACCTTCGACGGCGAGAATTTCCTGCCCACCTCGATGCCCCGCGCCCTCGGCCTCGACGAGATGCCACGCATCGCCGCCGAATATGCCGCAGCCACCCGTAACGCCCGCGAGGCCGGTTTTGACGGCGTCGAGATCCATGCGGCCAATGGCTACCTGATCGACCAGTTCCTGCGCGATGGTTCGAACACCCGCACCGATGCCTATGGCGGCAGCCTTGAGAACCGCACCCGCTTCCTGTCCGAGGTGATCGACGCGGTCGTGGGCGCATGGGATGCAGGCCATGTCGGCATCCGCCTCAGCCCGTTTTCGGGTGCGAATGGCGTGTCCGACAGTGATCCGGTGGCGACCTTCACCCGCGCGGTGGAAATCATCGACGCGGCGGGGCTTGCCTATCTGCACATGGTCGAAGGCGAGACCGGCGGGTCGCGTGATTTGGCCGAGGGGCAGGATATCGCGGCGCTGCGGGCCAAATTCCGCGGTGTCTATATCGCCAACAACGGCTACACCCGCGATCTGGCGATCGAGGCGGTCGAACAGGGCCGCGCCGATATGGTCGCCTTTGGCCGCCCCTTCATCGCAAACCCCGATCTGGTCGAGCGTCTGAAGGCCGATGCGCCCTTGAACACGCCCGATCAGGCCACGTTCTACGGCGGCGGGGCCAAGGGCTATACCGATTACCCGACCCTGCAATCCGCCGAGGCGTAAGCCAGCACTGAAAAGGCGCGGCCCGAAACCACGGGTCGCGCGACATCGGGGCGGAAACGCCAATAGCCGCCCCGATGGTTCTGCCGTCAAAGCAGGAAATCACCTGCGTTTACTGTATGGGCATTGACCACGAGAACCTCGAAATCGGCAACCTTGTCGCCGTTCACATCGGCCCGCAGCAGCATGTCGGACCCGCTCGCCACCGCCCAGACGCCGTAAGCCGAGGCTGTGCTGCCGGTAAAGGCAAAGGCCTGATCGCCCGCTTGGGCGGTATTCGCATCGATGCCGCGCAGGTCGAAATCGTCGACCCCCGCCACAAAACTGAACACCGTGTCATGTGCCGAACCCGCCGTGCTTTCGGACGCGCTCTTGAACACGAAGACATCGCGGTCGGCATCGGCCCCGCCGTAAAGCGCATCCGTTCCGCTGCCGCCTTCCAGCGTATCGGCCCCGCTTGCGCCTGAAAGCGTGTCGTTTCCGCCCATCCCTTGCAGGATGTTGGCCACGGAATTGCCGGTCAAACGGTCGTTTGCCGCGTTTCCGGTGACATTCTCGACGTTGCGGATCGTGTCGTAGCCGGAACCGGTGTTCTGCGCCGTGGTCACGCCCAGATTGACCGTGATGGCAATGGCGTTCGTTACCGTCGCCCAGTCCGACCCTGCGCCGCCGTCGATCAGGTCGTCGCCCCCGCCCAGCGACATGCGGTCGGACCCGTCTCCACCGAACACCTGATCGTTGCCCACGCCGCCGGTCAGCACATCGTCGCCCGCGCCGCCGGTCAGCGTGTCGTTGCCGCCCAGACCCGAAAGCTGGTCGTTGCCGAGATTGCCGTTCATCTGGTTCCCGCCGTCGTTGCCCAAAGCCACGTCATTGCCCGACCCGCCCGAGAAATGCTCGATGTTGCGCAGCGTGTCGGTGCCGTAGCCTGTCGCCTGCGCGGTGGTCAGCCCAAGGTCGACCCGCACCGCCACCGTTCCCGCCGCATCCAGCCAATCCGACCCGTTGCCCCCGTCGAGCAGGTCGTTGCCCGCATCGAGCCGCAGCATGTCGTTGCCGTCACCGCCAAACAGGCTGTCATGCCCCGCCGCTCCGGCTAGCGTGTCGTTGCCGCCATTCCCTGCCATGCTGTCATTGCCCGACGTGCCGGTCAGGGCGTTGTTGCCCGTATCGCCGTTCAGCGACGAGGGGGCGGGTTCGACGGGCGTAGGCGAAACAGGCGTGGGAGTAGGCGCAGGCGCGACTGTGGTCGCAAGCCCCGTCAGATCGCCCGGCCGCACATCGGCACCTTGCACCCTCGCCACCAGCGGCGTGCCGTCATAGGCCCACTTGCCCGTCCAGCTGTCCAGACCCGACGCGCACCACAGATCGACATAGCTTTTCTGCGGACCGATCTGCCACACACCGCCCGGCATGTCGGCGGCCCCGTAAACCCCGACCACGCGGCCATCGACCCGGAAGGTCGCGGAATTGTTCGCGACGGTCACGTCATAGGTATGCATCCCCTGCGCCCCGTCGAACCCCAGATCGACGATGATCGACCCGCCCTTGGCCTGATCGAGCGAGATATGCCTGCCGTTTGCGTCCTCCATGTGGATGTTCAACTGGACCTTGGTCGTGTCCTTGCCCACGAATTCGAAATCGAACTCGACCCAGGGCTGGTTCTGCCAGTCGGCCTTGTAGCTGAACATGCCGAATACGGCACCATCCACCATCTTGGGGGCCTGCGCCGTCCAGCTGAACGCGCCTGTCGTGGCGACCTCGCTCGACTGGAATTCCGCCCCGTTGTACGGGCGCGACGACCCCGAAGGGGCGGCCCCCAGTTTCAACTGCACTTCGCCTGTCGCGGTCTTGGTCACGTTCTGGTCTTCCCAGTTCATGATCGAGGTCTGGCCCGCAGCCCAATCCGACAAAAGCCAGCCGTCGGTCGGCTGGGTCTGGTTGATCGTGAAAAGCGAGATTTGCGGGTTCAGCGTCATGGCATCTGTCCTTTGGCGTTCGGCATGCCGAGATCGGTCCCCCGATGGGGGTTTTCCGTGGCTTGCGCGCAGGGATGGCAAAGCGCGCAGTCCCTGCCCGCTTCATCTCTTGGTTGTAGCAAGGGCAGTCCGCTCGCCCCAGCCGTCCAATCCGCTGGCACAGGGGGCCGGTGGTATGGCGGGGGGCTGCGCTGCCCCCTTTGTCAGGCCAAAGGCGTCCGATGGGGTGGAACAGGCCGTGACCGCCTGCCGGTCCCCACCTTCCGGCAGGCGCGGTATGGGTCGCTCCGGTCCCGAAGTATGGGTCTTACGCCTGCATCGCGCCCAGCAGGCGCGGCATCTGCGCCTTGACCTTGAAGAACCCCGCCTTCGCATGGGGCCAGATGTCGCCGTCCCATTCCCTGCGCCATTCGGCCAGCGTGATCCCCATTGCTTCCAGCGCAGGCGCAGCCTCGGTCAGCCAGTCGTGCAGCGGGCCGCGCGTGGCATAGGGGGTGACGATCTGCACCGCCCCCGCCTTTGCCGCCCAGCGGGCAAGATCGCTTGCGTTGCCCGCCCGCATCGGCGTCATAGCCACACCCGCACGGCCCGCGCAATCGGCCAATGCGCCCGCTTCAAAGTCCAGAACCATCTGTACCACCGGCAGGGGCGACCGAAGATGGCCCGTGGCCAGCATCGCCGCCGCGCGGATATCCAGCGCGCCAAGGTCGAACTCTTCGATCCGGCAATCCTCATCCGTCAGCAACAGCGCCGTGGGAACGCCCGCTTGCGGCAGGGTAAATCCGCGCAAGGGCAACAAGGGCGGCAAGCCGTCGGGTTCGGTCGCCTCCAGCCCCGCCGTCACCAAAGCAAGGTCGGCGTCACGCGGCGTGAAGCGCCCGTTGGTGAAACTGGCGATGTTCCACGCCTGCGCCTGATAGGCCTTGCCCCGCGTATGCAGCCCCGCCACCCAGCGCCAGCCCAGCGTATTCGACGCCGCATCGCCATCGAGCAGATGACGGTAAAAGAAATCCGCGCCCAGCCGCCACGGCAGGCCAAAGGTGAAAATCCAGATCGAGGCGAACCACATGCGGGCGTGATTGTGCAGATAGCCGGTCTCGACCAGCTCTTCGGCCCATGCGTCAAAACACTCCAGCCCCGTCTGCCCGCCCTCGGCCTTTGCCACCTCGCGCCGCAGGGCGCGGTCGCGGTCGAGTGCGGCCAGATCGGCCAAAAGCCCGCTCTGGTAAGCCCCCCAGACCTGCGGGCGATGCTCGAGCCAGCCCTTGAAATAGCCGCGCCACAGCACCTCTTGCAGGAACTTCTCGGCTGCTTCGGCGCCATGCGCGTCAAGCGCCGCTTGGGCGACCTCGGCTTCGGTCAACAGCCTGCGGCGGATATAGGGCGACAGTTGCGACACGGCGGTATGCTTGCCGCGCCCGTTGTCATAGTTCCGCCCGCTGGCATAGCGCCCGCCCATGCGCGGCACGAAAGCCTGCATCGCAGCCAGCCCTGCGGCGCGGGTCGGATCGATCGGGTGGGTCATGGTTCAAGGTCTTCCTGCAGGCTCGGGTTCGGCGGAAATGGCGCGATGCTGCGGGAAATCAACGCAAGCCAACCCAAGCGGGGGCGCGGCATTTTGCCAAGCCAGCCCGCCCTCAGGGTGCCATCGCCGCCCGCCCGCTCAGCGTGGCGACCAGTTGCGCCAGTTCGGTGCGGCGCACGGGCTTGGCCAGATGCGCGGCGAAACCGGCTTGCAGGTATTCGGCCACCTGATGCGCCATCGCGTTGGCCGTCACGGCAAGCGCGGGCGGCACATCGCCGCCCTGTTCCGCCGCCAGCCGATGGATTTCGCGCAAGGCCGACACACCGTCGAGTTCGGGCATGGCGATATCCAGACAGATCAGGTCGAACCGCCCCGGTGCCCATGCCTCGACCGCGGCGCGACCGTTCTCGACCAGCACGGTATCGACCCCGAGCCGCTTCAGGAACGCATCCATGATCCGCAGGTTGATCGGGTTGTCATCGGCCACCAGCGCACGCAAGCCCGCCAGATCGGTTTCAGGCTCGACCGCCTCGGTCGCCGCCTCAAAGGGGGCGGCCTTGATCGCGGGCAAGGGCAGCGTCACCCGCACCAGCGTGCCTTGGGCCGGGGTGCTGGAAATGTCGATGCTGCCGCCCATCATCGCGGTCAGCCGTCGCAGGATCGACATGCCCAACCCCGTGCCGCCATAGCGCCGCGTCACGCTGGGATCGGCCTGCTCGAAATCCTCGTAGACGCGCCCGATCTCTTCGGGTGTCATGCCGATGCCGGTGTCTTCCACCTCGATGACCAAAGGCCCCCGCGACCCGCCGCGCAACCGCATTACCACGCTGCCGGTCGCGGTGAATTTCACTGCATTGCTCAGCAGGTTGTGCAGGATCTGCGCCACCCGATGCGGATCGCCAAGCCGCTGCGGCAGATGCTGCCCAAGATCGACGTGAAAGGTCAGCCCCTTGTCACGCGCGCGCAGGCGGTGCAGCGCCTCGACCTTGCGGACCACTTCGGCGGGGGCAAAGACCTTGCGTTCAAGGTCGAGCTTGCCCGCCTCGATCTTCGACATGTCGAGCACATCGTTCAGGATCGTCAGCAACGTCTCGCCCGATTCGCGGATCGTGCGGGCCGTCTGGGTCTGGTCCGGATCGGTCAGTTCGGAGGCAAGGATATCGGCCATGCCCAGAATACCGTTCAGCGGCGTGCGGATTTCGTGGCTCATATTGGCCAGAAACAGCGATTTGGCGCGGCTCGCCTCTTCGGCGCGTTTGCGGGCATCGTGCAACTCGGTCACATCGACGCGCAGACCGACGCTGCCCCCGTCCGGCGTCTTGCGTTCAAAGATACGCAGCACCCGCCCGCTGCCCAGGCGCTGCTCGATCATCGGGCCGGGATTCAGATGCTTTTGCATCCTCTCTTCCAGCCATTCCTCCTCGCGCCCGACCGCATCGGCGTATTGGCCATTGTCCAGCCCGTAGCGCAGGATGTCGCGGAACGGCGTGCCCTGCACCATCGCGGGGGCGCTTTCGGCATAGATTTCCTTGTAGCGGTCATTGGCGATCACCAGCCGGTCCTCGCGGTCGTAAAGGACGAACCCGTCCGGCAGCGTCTCGACCGCGGTGACAAGCTGTTCGCGGGCAGCCACGGCGGCACGCTCTGCGGCCTCGAGCCGGTTCTCGCGCTCCTTGCGGTCGGTGATGTCCTCGACAAGGCTCCAGATCAATTGGCGCCCCGTCGCATCGGCGATCAGCACGCCGTTGGCCACTGCGGGAAACTGCGTGCCATCCTTGCGTAGAAAGTATTTCTCGAATGGCCCGCACCGCCCCGTCGCCCGCAAGATGGCGACCTGTCGGGCATCCACCGCAACCGCTTCGGGCGGGGCCACGTCAAGATAGGTCAGTCCCGCCAGTTCGTCGCGCGCATAGCCGATCTGCGCCAGAAAGGCGCTGTTGGCATCGACAAAGGCCCCCGTCTCCAGATCGTTCAGCACGATCCCCACGGGGGACAGGTCGAACAACGCCTGCAGCAGGGTTTCGCGGTAGTGCAGCACCGCCTCGGCATGGACGCTTTCGGTCACGTCGCGCGTGATGAACAGATAACCGGGCGGTTCGTCGGCCTTGTCGGCGAGACGGGCCGAGACCGACAGCTCGAACCAGCGCGGCGCCGCTCCGGCCATGCGGTAGCGTTTGCCGCGCGACACGCCGTTTTCGTCGACCTCGCGCATCGCCTCTTCGGCGATCGCCGCCACTTCGGGCGACAAAACGTCAAGCATCAGGTGGTCAAGCAGCATGTCCGGCGGTGCCATCGGCGGCGCGCCCTCGGGCACGTGATAGCCGGTCAGGCGGCCGGCGTAATCGACCTCGAAGATCAGGTCCGGAATGGCGGCCAGCGTCGAGCGCAGGCGGTTGCGCTCTTGCTCGAGCGATTGCTCCAGCTCCTTGCGCTCGGTGATGTCCTGCAACGTGCCGAAAGCGCGGGCGATATGCCCGCCCCGCCATTCGACGCGTGCGGTGCTGCGAACCCAGCGTTGCCGCCCCTTTGCTGTGACGAAGGCCAGTTCCAGATCATAGGGCGTGCCTTCCGACATCAGCGCCGCGACCCTGCGTGCGACCTCTTGGCGGGTCTTGTGCGGGAAATGGGCCAATGCGTCAGGCAGCGACACATCGCTGTCGGGGGGCAATTCATGGATGCGGTAAGTTTCGGGCGACCAATATATCTTGCCGCTCGACGCCTCGATCTCCCAACTCCCGACACCCGAAACCTCCTCGATCTGCGCGTGGTGCACGGCGGCGCGGCGCTGCATCGTCACATCGCGGATCGTCGCATAGATCAGCCGGTCTTCGGTGTTGAGCGAAGCACTCCATTCCAGATAGTGCCACGACCCGTCCTTGGCGCAGTAGCGGTTCACAAAGTTCCGCAGCGGTTTTCCCTGCAACAGCACATCCGCCGCCGAGATCGTCTCGGCCACATCGTCGGGATGCACGAAGTCGAGATAGGGGCGGGCGCAAATCTCTTCCGCTGTCCAGCCCAGCGTGGTTTCCCAAGACGGGCTGGCAGCGATCAGCCGACCTTCGAGGTCGGCAATGCAAAGCATGTCGACAGCGTTGCGGAAAAATTCGGTGAACTTCTTTTCCAGGGGCACTTCAACAGTCTTGCCGGGGCTGGCGGAATGCGAGCCACCGAAAGACAGTCCTTTCTACGGTCGTCATCTTGTCAACCTTTTTTAACAAACCCGCATAACACAGGTAAGACGCGACTGTTCATCCGGCCCGCGCAACGGGGGGCGGCAGGGCGCACCCTTCGGCGGTCTTTGGCCTAGGGAACAGACCCCCCGCCGTGCGGTTGTTCCCGCGAAAGAGAGGGTCATGCCACGGATCGAGCTTTATTCCCGCGCCGATTGCGCCAATGCCCGCACCATCACCGAATGGATGCGGACCAACGGGCATGCCCATCTGTGGCGCGATCTGGGCGAACCGGGGGTGGCCGAGGATCTGCGCGGCCGCACCCGCCTTGGCATTGCACCCGTGACGCTGGTCGATGGTCGCCCCGTCTGGGGCAATGGCCGCGAACAGGTGCGCCGCCTGCGCCGGTTGCTGCGACGCAGGCTCTGGACCTTGCCGTGGTAAGCGGACGATAAACCCCCGAATGAAAAGGAGACCGCGATGCACCAGCACCTGCCGCTGAACGATGGCCACAGCATCCCGCAACCGGGCTTCGGCCTGTGGCAAGTTCCGCAAGACCACACCGCCCGCGTGGTGCGCGAAGGGCTCGCCGCCGGATACCGCCTGATCGACGGCGCTGCGATCTATGGCAACGAATCCGGTCTGGGCGAAGGCTTGCGAACCACCGACATCCCGCGCGACGAGATTTTCGTGACGACCAAGGTCTGGAACGACCACCACGGCTATGATGCCGCCCGTCGCGCGGCGCATGAAAGCCTGCAACGCATCGGCTGCGGCTATCTCGACTGTCTGCTGATCCATTGGCCTTGCCCCGACCATGACCGCTACGTCGAAACCTGGAAAGCCCTTATTGCCCTGCGCGACGAAGGGCTGGTGCGGTCCATCGGCGTGTCGAACTTCATGGCCCCGCATCTCGAACGCATCATCGGCGAAACCGGCGTCACGCCCGTGCTGAACCAGATCGAACTGCACCCGCGCCTGACGCAAGCCGACCTGCGCGCGCTGCACGCCAAGCTTGGCATCCTGACGCAAAGCTGGACCCCGCTGGGGCAGGGCAAGACCTTTACCGCCCCCGCGGTTCAGACCGCAGCCGCCCGCACCGGCAAAAGCCCCGCCCAGGTCATCCTGCGCTGGCATGTGCAGCTTGGCTGTTCGGTCATCCCGCGCTCGACCCGCGCGGAAGGGCTGGCCGAAAACCTGTCGCTCTGGGATTTTGCGCTGACCGAAGCCGAGATGGCGGCGATTGCGGCGCTCGACGCAGGCGAACGCACCGGTCCTGATCCCTTGCTGTTCAGCTAGGCGATTTCGGCCAATACTGCCGGGCGGCGGCCAGCGCGAACTGCGCCGCCAGCCCTACGGCCAACAGCCCCGCATCCAGCGCCACGCTGTCACCCAGTGCATGCTTGACGCCCTGAAACCCGATGCACAGCACCGATCCCAGCGCAAAGACTGGCAACGCCTGACGGCCGAGCAGCTCGAACGGCTTGCCGAACACGCTGCCGCAGGCACGGCGCACGGCCGGAAAGCTCGACAGGAAATAGGCCAGCGCCAGAATGTGCAACAGGCGGGGCGCGGTGACATAGCTTTTCTCGAAGGCGGTCAGAAACCACGGAAAGCCAAGCGCGTCCTGCAACATCCACAACGCGTGCCCCATCGCTTCCGAAACCGGCTGAACCTGCGTTGCGACCGCCGCGAACAGCACGAACCCGCCGGTCAGCACCTGCAACCAAAGCCGCACCGGCACGAAGCGCCGCCCGTCCTTCATTGCCACGCCGGTCAAAAGGCCGGTGACAAAGATCAGCTGCCACGTCAGCGGGTTGAAGAACCAGTTGCCGGGCGTGGGATAGTTCGGCATCCCCAGATGCCACTGCCCGGCCACCGCCCAAAGCATGACCGACCCCGCCATAAGCCAAAGCGGCTTCCTCCACGCCGCCATCAGCAGCAAGGGCGCAACGGCCAGCAGCACCAGATAAAGCGGCAGGATGTTCACATAGCCGAACTGGTGCGTCAGGATCGTCAGCCCGACAAAGGTGCGTAAGGGATCGATGAACAGGTATTTCATCTGGTTCAGGAACAGCACCTCGGCATTGCCCAGAAACACCGCCACCGCCGATGCCGCCGCAATCGCCGCCATCGTGGTCAGGATATGCACCATGTAAAGCGTCCAGACCCGCTTCCACACCCGGCCAAAACCCGACCAAAGCCGCATCGGTGCCTTGAAATCCAGCGAATAGGCCAGCCCCGCCGCGATCCCCGACATCAGCACGAAGCCTTCGGCCGCATCCGAGAACCCGAAATTGCGCGAGGTGTAATTCTCGAACGCATTCCCGGGCACATGGTTGATGAAGATCATCACCAGACACAGCCCGCGAAACACGTCGAGCCGCGGGTCGCGCGGCGCCTTGACCCTGACGGGGGGAATGATCGTTGCAGTCTGGTCGTTCATGGCTCACCGGTGCGCCGCGCCCGCGCGCTGCGGTCCGGCAAATCCGGCGCGTCATGCCCTTAGCCCGCGTCCGCTGCAAGTGAAACCGTTTTGTGACGGACCGCTCGGCAAAGCTCCGCCGTCAGGCGCGGGCGGGTCGCGGCACCTCCGCCACGGCCTCGGGCAGGGGGGCCGCGACCATCTGCCACCGCTCCATCACGGCGGCTTGCAGGCCCATCACCTGCGTGGGCGCGCTTTCCATCGGCGTCAGGAACAGGTCCGTCCGGCTTGGATGCGACGACCACGCGATCAGCACGGGTGCCAGCACCATCGGCAGCGCAACCGGCAGCAGCCACAAGACCAGCGCAGGCGCGAACCATTGCGCCGCCCCCAGCACCACCACTCCCGTCGTCACGATCCAGTGCGAAGCGGCCCAGGCATCGCCAAAGCCCAGCGTCCCGTCGCCCCGCGTCTGGGCGGGCCAACCGCCATCGGCCCCGCGCAGAACCTGCATCACCGACCGCGTCTGGAACATCAGGAACAAGGGCGCGGTGATCGACGAGAACAAAAGTTCGGTCAGGGTCGACGCTATCGCCCGCATCGTCCCGCCAAAGCCCCGCGCCCGCCCGCGCAGACCTGCGTCGATCACGATCAGAACCTTGGGCAGGAACAGCAGCCCCACCACCCCGATGGCCAGCCCCAGCGCCTTTGACACCTGGCTTACGGGCAGCACCGGAAAGGGCCAGCTTTCGATCGGGAAATAATCGATCGGCGGTGTGAACAGCGGGGCCGCGATGGAGGCGGCAAGAAAGGCCAGCCAGAACACCGGCGCGATATAGGCAAGGATGCCTTGCAGAAACACGAAACGGCTCCAGGGCTTCAACCCCGGAGCCAAGAGCAGCCGCGAATGTTGCAAGTTGCCCTGACACCAGCGCCGGTCGCGCTTGGCGTGGTCGATGATGTTTTCGGGGCCTTCCTCGTAGCTGCCGGTCAGGTCGTCATCGACCCGCACCACCCAGCCCGCCCGCGCCAGAAGCGCGGCTTCCACATAGTCATGGCTCAGGATATGCCCGCCAAAGGGCGGCTTGCCCGACAATTCCGGCAAGGCGCAGCTTTCGGCGAAGGCCCGCAGCCGCACGATGGCGTTATGCCCCCAGAACGGCCCCGTCCGCCCTTGCATCATCGCAAGGCCCCGCGCGAAGATCGGTGAATAGAACGCCCCCGCGAACTGCATCGTCCGCCCGAACCGCGACCGCGCCTTGATTATGACGGGCAGCGTTTGCAACAGGCCCAAGCCCGGTGCTGCCTCCATCCGGCGCACCATCTCGACCATGGTTTCGCCTTCCATCAGGCTGTCGGCGTCCAGGATGATGCCGTAATCATAGGCCGCCCCCGACCGCTTGATGAAATCCTCGATATTGCCGGCCTTGCGCCCTTTGTTCTTGTCGCGGCGGCGGTAAAAGATCCGCCCCTCGCCATCGGTGTCGGTGATCAGCCGCAGGAACCACATGCGTTCGCGCGCCGCGACCGCATCATCGCGGGTGTCCGACAGGATGGCGAAATGGAACAGGTGGGCAAAGCCCGTGGCGCGAAGCGACGCTTCCATCGCCGCGATCCGCGCGAATGTCGCCACAGGGTCTTCGTTATAGACCGGCACCAGAATGGCCGTCCGCGCCGTGATCGGCCCGCTTTGCCGTGGCACGAACGGCGGCCGCGTCGTCAGCCCCGCCAGCGCCGTCACCGCCCCCCAAGCCAGCCAGAAGGTTGACGCGAAGATCAGCGCTGACCGCAGGATGTCGAAACTGTCCAGCCCGTCTGCCGCGCCGAATTGCAAGAACAGCAGAAACCCGCCGTAAGCCGCCGAAATGCTCGCCCCCAAAGCGACTGTCCGGGTGAGGATCACCCGGCCTTGCAAGGGGGCTGCGGGGGTCATGGCTTAATGCCCGGCCTTGTGGGCAGGCGCGGGACGAAGGCGGAACAGGGCCAGCAGCCCCGACGTCAGCGGCGATTCAACCGCCTGCACCGGCATGGCAAGCGGTGCCTCGGGCAGGCGGCCCAGATCCTCGGCCAGCCGGTCAAGATCGAACTGTTCCTGTTGTGACAGGTCGGTCATTTCGCATTGATCCATTGATAAAGCCAGGTTTCGGTGAGCTTGCGCCCGTAGCCAGCTATATGGCCACCCAGTTCCACAACGGCAGCATCCGCCGCGGAAATGTCGATCACGAGCCGCCAAATATCCGTATCTGCGATTTTTTCCAGCGTCGTGCCTGTCAATTCACCGTTCGCGATGGTGACGACCGGCTCGACCGCCGCGTCGGCTTCCAGCTCGGCGAGCATGCCGCCCTTGAAATCGACCACGAACTTGCGCGTGCCCTGCTGCACCTCGACACCGGAAATCCCGCCATGTCCGGCGCGGGTTTCGTGCACGATGGCCAAGGGCGCGGTCGGATCGTCGGGCAGGTCGCCCCAATACAGCCGATAGGCGAATTCGCGGGCATCCCCCGCCTTGACCGGCGCTTCGGGCACCCAATAGGCGACGATGTTGTCATTACCTTCGAGGTCGGACGGAATTTCCACCAGACGCACATGCCCGACGCCCCAATCCCCCATCGGCTCGACATCCAGCGACGGGCGGCGTTCATACCGCGCGCCGGTGTCCTGATAGCTGTCAAAGGCCCTGTCGCGCTGGTGCAGGCCAAAGCGGCGCGGCGCGGTTTCGGCGAAATACGACCCCGTCAACTGCGTCGGGTTGTTCAGCGGCCGCCAGATCACATCGCCATCCGAACGCTCGATCCGCAACCCGTCGCTGTCATGCACGTTGGGGCGGTAATCGTCGAAGCGGGCGCGGTTCTTTTCCGAAAACAGGAACATCGAGGTCAAGGGCGCAACCCCCAGCTCGGCCACGTCCTGACGGAAGAACAGACGACAGGTGATCTCCATCACAGTCTCGGTTCCCGGCGTGATGATAAAGCGGTAGG
This sequence comes from Gemmobacter aquarius, assembly GCF_003060865.1. Taxonomy (NCBI): domain Bacteria; kingdom Pseudomonadati; phylum Pseudomonadota; class Alphaproteobacteria; order Rhodobacterales; family Paracoccaceae; genus Paragemmobacter; species Paragemmobacter aquarius. The sequence goes on along the minus strand of NZ_CP028918.1, from coordinate 2,970,395 downwards.
CCCCCGTGACGCTTTGCCCTTCCAGCGTGGCATAGACGGTGATCGTATCACCCGCCCCGCGCTGCATGTAAAAGCGCGAGAAGCGGGGGAATTCCTCGGCCCTGTCGGTTGCGGTGTTCAGCGCAAGCCCCCGCGCCGAAAGCCCGTAAGCCGAATTGCGCCCCAGCGCGCGGAAATAGCTCGCCCCGACAAAGGCGGTCAGCTCGTCCCATTTGTCGGGCCGGTTCAGGGGCGTGTTCAGCCGGAACCCCGCCACGCCGGGCAGCTTGGCATGTTCGGGCACGCGCTTGGCAAGGTCGTTGAGATATTCGAAATCGTCGGTCGAGAATTGCATCTCGGTCGCGCTCTCGCCCGTCACCTCGAAGATGCGGACGGGCTCGGGGAACAGCCAGCCCATATGGAACGCGGCCAGCTGGAACCGGCCGTCGCTTTCGGCCCAGCGCGCACGATCGTCGCGAAAGCGGATCAGGCGGTAATCATCGTAGTTCAGGTCGCCCAGAAACCCTTCGGGCGCGGGGGCGGTGACATGCGGCTTGGTTGCCAGCAGCCGCATCTCGTCGCTCAGGACGTCAAACGAGAATTTCTGCGGCGCAGCAGGGGCCGCCTGTGCCGGTGCGGCGGTGTCCTGTGCGCCCGCAGCCCGCGGCCAGCCAAGCGCCGCAGCCGGCGCGAGCGCCGCCGCCATGGCCAGCAGCGCACGACGCGAAACGGGGTCGTTCATCGGCATATTTCCAGACATAAGCTCTATAACCCAAGGGTTTCCGGCGCAACGACGCGGGCGCGACTCAGGGCGGGATATAGATGCGACAGCAAGCGGACTGCAAGCGGGCTTCAACAGCCTGTGATGCGACAGGCGATAAACTGCTACGGGTTTCGGGGGGCTTTGCACAGAAATTGCGCGCCCGCCATGCTGCAAGTGCGAAAGTTGCGCGCAGAGTCACCAGGCACGCCTTGGCAGCGGGACGGTCCTGTCAAATGTATGGGGGTTTCGTGTCGATTTTGCCACAAGCGCGCCGCCGCCGCGTCGGGCGCATTTACGGACTTAATTATTGTTAATATGATTGTTTCAATCTCTTTGGGGTAAAGTCATGCGTGCGATCCTTCTTTGCAGCGTCTTTCTCGGACTTGCCGCTTGCACCGAAAACTCGTTGGGCAACCTGTCCAGCACTTCGGACGGTGCGGCTTCGGTGGCCGATACCTCCAACGTCGCCTATTACCCCGACGACCAATACATCGTCTCGGGCAAGACGCAGTTTGCCGAAGGCAATTACGGCAAATCCTTCACCGCCTTCAAAAAAGCGCTCGATGTCCAGCCAAAGGACCCGCAGGCGCTGCTGGGCTATGCCGCTTCGGCCGACATGCTGCGCCGCTTCGATCAGGCCGACGCCGCCTATCGCACCTTGCAGCCGATGATCGGCAACCGGATCGAATTTCACAACAACTACGGCTATTCGCTTTTGCTGCGCGGTGATCTCAAGGGCGCGCGCAAGCACTTCCTGATCGCCTACGAAATGGACCCGGCAAACCCGATCACGGCCAACAACCTGCAAATGTTGCGGAATTCGGTGAACTATCCCAAGCGTTCGGCGGGCGACCTGCAAGGGATCTGACGCGGGCATGCCGGGGATCGTGGATCTTGCCGTCTCCGGTATCGCCATGGCACTTCTGGCGCGCATCGCATGGATCGACTTCCAGACCCTGAGGATTGCAAATCGCGATGTGCTGGTGCTGATCGGCACCGTCGCGGTGCTGGTCGTTCCGGGTGTCACGCCCTACGGTTGGGCAAACCTGCTTCCCGGTGTCATCCTCTTTGCGCTTGGCGTGCTGTTCTGGCTGCTCCGGTCGATGGGGGCGGGGGATGCCAAGCTGTTCTTTCCATTGGGCATCCTGATCGGCTGGCAGGGCATCGCGACCTTCGCACTTTGCCTTTTGCCGTTTTCGCTGCTGTTTCTGGGCTTGGCAAAACTGGGCGCCGCAGGACGGCTGGGGCAGGGAGGGCTTGCCACCCGTCTGGCCACCATCGGACGCGGGCGCGGCATCCCCTACGGCGTGCCCATGGCCTTTTCCGCCATCGCCGCGACCCTGTGGCGGTTAAGCCTGTAGGCTCGGCCACACCCTGCGGTTGGCTGCGTTCTTTACAGAATCGTCAAAAGTATTAATACTTATTAATTAGATGGGGGCGTTCCGCCGTTTTGGCGGTCAGACTATCCACAGCAGGGGCCCGCCCCCGCTGCGGATAGCGGCTTCATCTGTCCGGGCCGGTCAGGCCGCTTGAATGCACGGGTCTTGATTGATGAAGCACTTTCTCCGCTCTGAAACCGGCTACGCCTTCCTTCTGACGCTGATCTTTTTGCCTGTGTTCATGGGCGTCAGCCTTCTGGTGATAGATGTCGGTCGCGCCCATAACGCGCAGCAAGACCTGCAGGCCGCAGCCGATGCGCTCGCCCTCGCCGGAGCGGCCGAGTTGGACGGCCAGCCGGCCAGCCGCGCCCGCGCCAAGACGGCTATGGCCAAACTGTCGGGGGCCGCGTCGAACAGCGTCAGTTTCCTTGGCCTGCCCCCGAACGCGGGGGCGGTCACGCTGCCCTATACCGTGGACAGCACGGCCCCGTTTCAGGTGACCTTCCTGAAAACGATCCCCCTCAGCGATGACGATGTGATCGGCGGCAAATATCTGACCGACAATGTGGCCAAATCCGATTTCGAAGCGCGTTTCGTCCATGTCTTCGCCCGCAGCAACAATCTGGCCAGCTTTTTCTTCAGCCCGGCCACGCGCAAGCGGTCCGAACTGCTGATCGGCGCGACCGCGGTCGCAACGCAATCCCGCTCGACCTGCGATCTGACGCCGATGTTCATGTGCAGCCCGTTCAGCGGCCAAAAGAACCCCTCGGCCAAGGATCGCCTGCTGACGGCCTTTGCCGCCGGAGACCTGCATGGCCAAATGTTCAAGCTGCAAACCAACCCGTCTGGGTCGCTGGTGTCCGGCAATATCGGCTATCTCGACACCATCGGCAGATCGACCGATGCCGTCTCGCGCGGTCTTGCGGGCGAACCCTATCCGCAATGCATCGAACTGACCGATCAGGTGATCCCTAAAACCGGCGCGGTCGCCTCGGCATGGGACGGCTTCAACGTCCGCTTCGACATCACCTCGAAAGGCGGGCCGACCTCCTTCGCGGCAAACACCGCCTTTCCCGCCGCAAAGAATGTCCGCAAGGGCTGGCCCGTCGGTCAATGCGAACTGACGGGATCGTTCAAGGGTCGCCAGGATTTCACCCAATTCCCGCGCTTTTCCGACAATCGCGGCCCGGCGATAGATGCGGTCCGCAATTCGGGCACATGGAACCTGACCCAAGCCGTCACCATTCCGAACAGCAAGAAGAACGCGCCGTCTTACATCTTCCCCGCCTATTGGCCGACCCTCTATCCCACCACCCCCCTGATCGAGGCCAATGTCACCAGCTACGCGGGCAAGCAGCCGTCGCGCTATGACATCTATATGTATGAACAAAAGATGGGCCTCGTAAGTACCGCCTCGGCGGGCAATGAAACCGGACTTCCCAGCTGCATCACCAAAAAGACCGATACCAGTTGGGAGGACCGCCGCACCATGCTGATCGCCATCGTCGATTGCGACGGCAGCACCAACGGAAACGCGCCCCTGACTGTCGACGCCTATGCAAAGGTGTTTCTGGTAAACCCCGTGACCGGCGCGCTCGATACCGGATCGGACACGCTCGACATCGAGATCGTCGACCTGAGCGAGCGCAGCAACGGCAGCATCCGGAACTTCATCCGCGATGACATCGTGCTGGTCCGCTAGCTGATGATGGCGAAATCAAGGCAGGCGGGGCGTCCGCGCCCGCCTCGCCTTGCCGCGAATCGGTTCGGCAAAACCACACAGCCATTGGGGTAGTTCCAGACAAACTTTCGTCTTTTCAGTAAGTCTTGCGGCAGTATTGCATGGCCAGAGGGCAACATTGCCACCTGATGGCGCGGTTAAACATTCAAATAGTTAACAATTGTTAACGTTTGCTTGACCAGCGCCCCGTCGGTGCGGCATCTAAAGATCATAACAAGTGCGGCAAAAGTTAGACGGTGGGCTGAATGAAGTGAGGCGGCGCTTGGTGGGGGCTGGGCGCCATAAAAATCGATTGAACCTTGGAGAACAGAACAATGCTTGCAACGATTGAATACCTGAAAAACCGCTTCGTGCGCGACGAAGACGGCCTCGCACTGACCGAATACCTCGTGCTTCTTGGCCTGCTCATCGGCGGCGTGATCGCTGCCGTGCTCGCCTTCAGCGGCGGACTTGCTGGTGCATGGAACAGCTGGGGCACCTTCTTCACCAGCGCAAACATCACCTACAAGCCCTGATCGTTCCACGATCATCGCACAGACCGGCAGCACCCAAAGGTGCTGTCGGTCAAGCCATTAAGCCATTCGCATACTCCAAAGACCAGCGTGTCCTGCGAGTCGCACATTTAATAAACCTTAATTAACCCCTTCGGCTCGTGACGGTGCTCTGGTAAATTCTTCTGGATCGGACCGTGACGAAATAGGGCAGGAAAAATCGAAATGCGGGCTTCGACCGTCATAAGTTTTGCCGTTGCACTGGGTCTTGCCGTACTGGCGGTCTTCGGTGTGCGGGGCTGGATGCAGGCGGAACGCGCCGAAATCGAACTCTCGGCCAAGCAGGCGGATGCCACCAAAAACTATATCGTGGTCGCCAAGGGCGGCCTCGGCTTTGGCGACCGCATCACCGCCGACCGTGTCGAATTGCTCGAATGGGCCAGCGACCGCCTGCCCGCAGGTGCCTTTACCAAAATCGAAGACCTTGTCGGCGACACCGACGAAAACGCCCGTTACGTGCTTGCCACGATGGAAGCGGGCGAAATGATCCTGCCCGGCAAGATCACCACCCCCGGCCAGCGCGCCAAGCTGTCGACCGCGATCACTCCCGGCATGCGCGCCGTGTCGATCTCGGTCAACGATGTGCTCGGCGTCGCGGGCTTCGTGCTTCCGGGCGACCGCGTCGACGTGATGCTGACCCGCAACGATGGCACCGGCCCCTTCGTCGACGTGCTGCTGCAAGGCGTGCGCGTCGTTGCCATCGACCAGACCGCCGATGACCGCGCCGACCAGCCCTCGGTCGTGCGGACCGTGACCTTCGAGGTATCGACCGACGAAGCGCAGAAACTGACGCTCGCCGCCAACATCGGCACGCTGTCGCTTGCCCTGCGAAACCTCGGCGCGGGAGAGATGCAAAAGACCGATCGCGTCACCGTGGTCGACCTGAACTCGGCCGACAGTTCGAAGCGCGATCAGGAACTTGTCCGCGCTCAGGCCGAACTTGCCGCAGCCCGCGCAGCCCAAGACCAGACCAGCGCCGAGGCACTGGCCCGTGTCGCCAAGCTGGAAACCGAATTGCAGGCCCTGCGCGCCGATGCCGCGAAAGCCGCAGTCGTGGCCGCTCCGGCGGAAACGGTGGCTGAAACGGTGGCCGTAGCAGCCGCCGAGCCGTCCGCCGCCCTTCCCGATTTCGCCAATGTCGGCGTGATTAGGGGCGGACAACGTGCCGAATACCGCGTGCTGATGTTCCTCGACCAGTAGCACGCCGGAAAATCATAAAGCCCCGGCCAAAGGGGTGGGTGGACAGGAAATTGGGTTACAGCATGAAACACATACAGGACATAAAGCGGCGATTTACAGCCGCGGGTTTGCGCGGGCTTACCCTCGCCCTCGCAGCCGCATCGGTGATGTCGGCGGCAGTGCCGAACGCCGTGCATGCCCAGCAATCGCGCTTTGTCACCTTGGGCACGATGGTCGATCCGATCGTCGTCACCCCCGGTTTCACCATGACGGTCGAGGTCGACAAACCCTATACCGACCTTGTCGTGGGCAATCCCGGCGTGGCCGATGTGTTTCCGCTGACCGACCGTTCGGTCTATATCCAGGGCAACGCGCCGGGGGCCACCAACGTGGCGCTTTATGACGCCAGCAAAAAGCTGATCGGGTCGGTCATCGTTCAGGTCCGCGTCGATTTCGGCGAATTGCAGGATGCCATCGACCGCGCCGTTCCCAGCGCCAATGTCGAGGTGTCCAACGTCAACAACCGCATCCGCCTGTCGGGCGACGTGCGCGACGGGCTGGATCTGCAACGCATCGTCGACATTGCCCAGCAATATACCGCAGCCGATGTGCCGGTGGTGAACTCGATCCGCGTGGTCGACCCGCAGCAGGTGCAACTCGATGTCCGCATCCTCGAAGTGAACCGTGACGCGGGCCGGTCGCTCGGCGTGCAGCTTGCGGGCGGCGATTTCCTTGGCGCGGATGTCGCTGATGTCGGCACCCGCATCAGCGGCGTGCTGCGTCTGGCTGGCAATCAGGTCGATGTCGTCATCAACGCGCTGGAAGAAAAGGGCCTTGCCCGCCGTCTGGCCAACCCGCAACTCGTGACTTCGAACGGGATCGAGGCCAATTTCCTTGTCGGCGGTCAGGTGCCGATCACCATCAACCAGCCCAACGCCGACAACACCAGCAGCACGCCGACCACCGTGTTCCGCGACGTGGGCGTCAAGCTCAGCTTCCTGCCCAAGGTGCTTGACGGCGGCATGATCTCGCTGAGGGTGCAGCCCGAAGTGTCCGACATCGACGAAACGCTTAGCGGCACCAACGACCAGCCCGGCTTTTCCACCCGCCGCGCCGATACCACCGTGTCGCTGCTCGATGGCCAAAGCTTCGCAATCGCGGGCCTTTTGCAGGTCAGCAACGAACGCGACATCTCGCAGACCCCGTGGCTCGGCCAGCTTCCGGTGCTTGGCGCGCTGTTCCGTTCGACCGGCTTCCAGAAGCGCGAAACCGATCTCGTGATCCTCGTCACGCCGCATCTGGTCGACCCCGCCTCGCCGAACCAGCCGCTGCGCTCGCCGCTCGAGAACACCGCGTCCTCCAACGATGTCGAGATGTTCCTCTTGGGCATGCTCGAAGTCGACCGCAAGACCATCAACGGCTTCCGCTCGGGCGAAGGCGTCATCGGTCCCTACGGCCATATGATCAATCTGGAGTTCGACGATGCGCTCATCACCAAGAAGTAAGCGGCTCGTCCTGCTTTGCCTGCTGGCTGCGGCGCTGTCGGGTTGTGCCGATTACATGAATCGGCGCGACTCGGTTTCTGCGCGGGCGGGGGATGCGATGGACGCAAACCTTGCGATCCAGACGATCAACCCGCAACCGCCCGCAGCCTTCCGCAATCGCACCAACCGATGACCCCACCGGCCCCCGCGCATCGCGTGGTGGCCGGTCCCCGATCAAGCCAAAGGGAGTGATCCCCGGCCATAATGGAAAGTGAACCGTGAAGCGTCTGGCCGCGTCCCTATTCTCGCGTTTCAGAACCTCGGAACGGGGGGCGGTCCTTGCCGAGGCGCTTCTGGTCGTGCCGATGATCACCCTTTTCGCGCTCGCGGTGATCGAGTTCGGCTTTATCTTCTGGGAACGCCAGCAGCTTCAGGCAGGCGTGCGCGACGCCGCCCGTTACCTGTCGCGTTGCAACGTCGAAGCCACCTCCGCCTCGACACCGATGTGTTCGCAAGCCAAGGCCACGGCACTGGCCACCAGCTATTTCTATCCCACCGGCACGGCCACGGGCGTGGTCGCCAACCGCCTGCCCGGCACCACCTTGCCCTCGATCAGCTATGACTTCGATCCGCCCGTGGCGCAGTTCAAGAACATCACCCTTGGCACGACGATTTCGGTCACGGGCACCTACAGCCATTCCCAGTCGCCGACCTTCCGTCTGCTCCGCCTGCCCGGAATACCGCTGAGCTACAAATACTCGCTGAGGTATATCGGATGGTAACCCGCCCCTTCGCGCGCCTTTCCCGGTTCCGCCGCAGCGAAAGCGGCGTGACCCTGATCGAGGGGCTGATCGTCTTTCCCTTGATGCTGACGGTTATCATTACCTTTGTCGAATTCGGCTATGCGGTGTTCCAGTGGGAACAGACAGGCCGCGCCATCGCCATCGGCGCGCGCGTCGCGGCGGTCTCGGATCCGGTCGCGCAAGAGACCGACTTCAAGACGCTTGGCAGCTATTCCGCCGGATTGCCGGGTGACCCCGTCGGGGGCGACACGGTCAGGGTCAGTTGCGTCGGTGACGGTGCGACGGCGGGTCTGGCCAAATGCACCCAGGATTTCAACCGCATCCTCTACGGGTCGGACGGCATTTGCAAAACCGCCTATGGCGGCGCCCTTCCCGGCATGTGCGACGTCAACCCGCGCATAAAGGCGGAAAATGTGATCGTCACCTATACGCGCAACGGTCTGGGATACATCGGCCGCGATGCCGGACCTGTCGTCAACGTGACCGTGCAACTGCGAAACCTGAATTTCAGCACCTTCCTTCTGGGCCCGCTCCTCGGCATCCGGTCCATCCCCATTCCCTTCAGCCCGGTCACCGTGACCGGCGAAGACCTGTCGACCTGCAACAACCCCGCCCGCTCCGCGACCACCTTTTCGAACCCCTGCCCGACCTTGTGACGCAGCCGAACACCCGCCTTCCACAGGCAAAACAGAGTCCTGACCGCATATGAATGCCATGGAAAACGAACCGAGCAGTTTCCGCAAACCGATGCGAAAGTATTCGGTGCTTGTCGTCGATACCGGGCAAAGCGGCGCGGAAGAGATCGTCGAACTCGTCACCCGCACCGGCGATTACCGTGCCGAACGGGCGCGCATCGAATCCGTCATCACCAACCCGCATGCCCACGCGCCCGATATCGTGGTGCTCGACCTCGGCAGCCCCACGACCTCGGAACTGGAAGTGCTGGCCGAGATCCGCGGCCATTACGGCGACGTACCCGTGATCATCGTCTCCGAGGCGCTGGACGACGCGCAGATGCGCCGCCTGCTGAAGCTTAAAATCCACGACTGGCACCGCAAGCCGCTGGGTCAGGCTGATTTCCACGCCTCGCTCAATTCGTCGATCCGCAACGCCAAGCAGCTTTCCACCCGCGTCCATGCCGTTATCTCCGCCATGGCGGGGGCAGGCGGCACCACGGTTGCCATTTCCATCACCGATGCGCTGGCCCGCAGCCTTGCAAAGCAAAAGGCCTCGGTCGGGCTGTTCGATCTCGACTTTTCCAGCGGCTCCTGCGGGATGATGCTGAACCTTTCGACCACGCTGAACCTTGATTCCATCATCACCCAGCCGGAACGGATCGACCACGAATTCGTCAGCCTGATCCAGCAAAAGCACCCTCACGACTTCCACCTTTACAGCTTCAAGCGCCGTGATTTCGTCACGCACCTGAACGGCTACGAACTGGTGCTGCGCCTTCTGGATGCGGTGACGATGGAACACGCCCACACCGTTCTCGACGTGCCCTATTACGAGGTGGACTGGGCGCAGGATGTGCTTTCGGCGGTCAACACCGCCACCATCGTCTGCGAAATGAACATCCCCTCGATCAAGCACGCGCTTGACCTTCTAAAGACGATCCGCGCCCTTCCCGGTGCGCCCAAACAGGCCAATGTGCTGATCAACAAGTGCGAGACCGGCCTGTTCAAACGCTCGCGCATTCCGGCGGCCAAGCTAAAGGAACTGTTCGGCGACACGCCCTACCGCCTGTTGCCGCGCGACGACAGCACCTTTGCCGAAGCGCTCGACCGCGGCGTTGTGCCGGGTGATGTGAATGGCCGTTCGAAATTCGAGCGCGAGATCGCGCGCTACGTCAAAGACACCATGCTGACCGAAAAGGCCGCGAAATGAGGGTGCTTCGCCTTTCGCTTATGGCCTTCCTGTCGCTGGTGCTCGCCAGCCTCGCCCATGCCGAGACCAAGGCCATCCCGCGCGATCTTGGCCAGCACACGCGCCAAGTCGTGGCCTATGAGACGACCGAAAAACCCGGCACCATCATCATCTCGAACGCCGACCGCACCCTGCACATGGTGCTGGGCAAGGGTCAGGCCGCCCGCTACCAGATCAGCGTCGGGCGCGATGGTTTCACATGGACCGGCACCGTCACCGTGGGGCGCAAGGCCAAATGGCCCGAATGGCGCCCGCCCACAGAAATGCGTCAACGTGACCCGTCGCTTCCCGACATGGTCCCCGCCGGTCCTTACAACCCGCTCGGCGCGCGTGCGCTTTACCTCTACGCGGGCGGGCGCGACACGCTTTACCGCATCCACGGCACCAACAACGCGCCCTCGGTCGGCAATTACGAGACCTCGGGCTGTTTCCGGCTGACCAATGCCGATGTGATCGAACTTTTCCAGACCGTGCCCGAAGGCACAAAGGTGATCGTCAGATGACCGCAAAAGACATTTCCGGAGGACCAGCATGGTAGGGCGCTTTTTCCGCAAGACCGACGAGTCACCGCTTCCCCAGACCGGCAGCGCCGTCGCCGTCGAACCGGCGGTGGTCGATTTCTCGTCAGGCCCCGACATGGTGGCCGAACGGGTCAACCTGCACCGCTTCCTGCTGGACAAGATCAACCTCACCATCCTCGACAGCATGGAGGACAGCCAGCTTCTGGAAGAACTCCGCCCGCTGGTCCGCGATTATGTCCGCACCAACAACCTTGCGCTCAACGCCAAAGAACTCGACGCGCTGGTGTCCGATACCGCCGACGAGATGCTGGGCCTTGGCCCGCTGGAACCCCTGCTGAAAGACGACAGCATCGCCGATATCCTTGTTGTCGGCCCGAAAACCGTGTTCATCGAACGCTCGGGCAAGCTGTCCAAGACCAACGTCCGCTTCAAGGACGAAGCCCACCTTCTGCGGATCATCAACAAGATCGTGGCCTCGGTCGGGCGCCGTGTGGATGAAAGCTCGCCCCTCGTCGATGCCCGCCTTGCCGATGGCAGCCGCGTGAACGCCGCGATCCGTCCCGTCACGGTCGACGGCCCGCAGGTTTCCATCCGCAAATTCGCCAAGCGCCCCATCGGCATGTCGGGCCTTGTCGACCGCGGCGCGCTGCCGCAGGGCATGGCCGACCTGCTGTCCGCCGCCGTCGAAGGCAAGGTGTCCATCGTCGTCTCGGGCGGAACGGGGTCGGGGAAAACCACCTTCCTCAACGCGCTTTCCGCCTCGATCCCCGGTGACGAACGGCTTGTCACCATCGAGGACGCCGCCGAACTGCAACTGCAACAGGAACACGTCGTCCGCATGGAAACCCGCCCGCCCACGCTGGACGGCAGGAATGAAATCACCCAGCGCGATCTGGTCAAGAACGCCCTGCGGATGCGCCCCGACCGCATCATCATCGGCGAGGTCCGCGGCGGCGAGGCTTTCGACATGCTGCAAGCCATGAACACCGGCCACGAAGGCTCGATGACCACGATCCACGCCAACAATCCGCGCGACGCGCTGGGGCGGATGGAGCAGATGGTGGGCATGGCCGGCATGCCGATGTCGCAAAACTCCATCCGCTCGCAGATTTCCTCGGCGATCCACATGATCGTGCAACTGTCGCGCATGCGCGACGGCACGCGCCGCCTGACGGCCATTTCGGAACTGACCGGCATGGAGGGCGATGTGATCCAGATGCAGGACATCGTGCGCTACAACCGCCTTGGTGTCGACGACAAGGGCATGATCATCGGCGAATTCCGCGCCACCGGCATCCGGCCCCGCTTCCTGACCGATGTGCAAAGCATCGGGCTACGGGTCGACCCCCGCATCTTTGACCCGACCACGCGGTTCTGATCCATGTCGCTCATCCTCATCTACGCCTTCGTCTTCGCCGCGGTCCTTCTCGCCGTCGACTCGCTCCTGCGCTACGGCGTGTCACTCTCGCGTTCGCGGCGCGAGGTGAACGACCGTCTGGCACGCCTAACCGAGGGGGGCGGCAACCAGTCCGAAACCTATCGCCAATTGCTGAAGGACCGCAGCGCGACCACAGGTTGGGGCGAGCGCGGCATCATCGCGTGGATGACCCGCGTCTACCGCCAATCGGGCCTGCGCCTGTCGGTGCAGCGCCGCATGCTTTACGCTGTGGGCTTCGTGCTTGCAGGCATCGTCGCCGCCGATTTCCTCTTCCCCACGACGCTGGGTCAGGTGCTGTTCGGCCCGCCCATCGGCCTTGCCCTGATGCTGCTGTCCGTGATCCGCATCCGCTCGCGCCGCATCCGCAAATTCGTCGAACAACTGCCGCTCGCCATCGAGATCATCGTCCGCAGCCTGAACGCGGGCCACCCCCTGACCACCGCCATCGCCCTTGTCGGGCGCGAGATGGCCGACCCCATCGGCAGCGAATTCGGCCTTCTCAGCGATCAGCTCACCTTTGGCTCGGAACTTGACGACGCAATGCTCAACATGGTCGACCGCGTCGGCGCGGAAGAGCTTTCGCTTCTGGCCGTCACCGTCAGCGTGCAGCGCGGCACGGGCGGCAACCTCGCCGAAATCCTTGAAAACCTGTCCAACATGATCCGAGACCGCGGCACGATCCGCGGAAAGATCAAGGCGATCTCGGCTGAAGGGCGCATCACCTCGGTCATCATGGCGATCTTCCCCTTCGCGCTTTACACGCTGATTTCGCTGCTGGTTCCGACCTATTTCGATCCGGTCTGGGAAAGCGGCTACGGCACCCAGATCGTGGTCGCGCTTCTCGTTATCATGTCGATCGGCATGTTCATCCTGAACCGGCTCGTCCGGTTCGACTTCTGAACGGGGGGCACGCCGGTCCATGAACGAAAACCTGATCTACCTCGCCGTCTTTGCAGCCGTGGCCTTGGTCGCCTTTTCCATGCTGACCGTCCTGTTGCGAAACCGCGACATCGCCCGCAACATCGAGGCGGCGACCACGCAGCGCGCTTCGGTCGGCGATATCTTCTCGACCGACAACGAAAAGCTCAGCCACTATTTCAACATCCAGAACAAGGCCCAGCCCGACAGTCTGGAAATGAAGCTGATCGCGGCGGGTTTCATGGGCGCCGGTGCGCCGCGCACCTTTCACATCCTGCGCCTTGTTACAGTCGTCGTGGTGATGGTGGGCATGCGAAGCCTGATCGTTCGCCTGTTTCCCGACACGAACCCTGCCGCCACCGTCCTGATGGCCGCGATCTTCGGCGGGGTATCCTTCATCCTGTGCAGCGCGGTGCTCGACTATTACGTGAACAAGACCGAAATCCAGAACCGCAAACTCTTTCCCGATTTCATGGACATGCTGATCGTCTGCGTCGACGCTGGCCTGTCTATCGAAGCCGCAATCGACCGCGTCGCGCGCGAATTCCTTGCCACCAAGCCCGTCTTCGGCACCCACCTTGCGATCATCAGCCTCGAAGTCCGCGCCGGTCGCCCCTTGCACGACGCGCTGACCAACTTTTCCGTCCGCGTCCGGCTGGAAGAGGCCCGCACCCTTGCCACCCTGTTCCGCCAAAGCCAGGAACTTGGCGCAAGCGTGGTGCGGACCCTTCGCACCTATTCCAAAGAGATGCGCCAGATGCGCCTGCTGCGGGCGGAAGAAAAGGCCAACTCCTTGCCGATCAAGATGCTGTTCCCCATGGCGATCTTCCTGTTTCCGGTGAACCTGATCATCGTGATCGTGCCGATCCTGATCACCGTTGTCGAACTTCTGGGCAACATGCGCCCGCCGGGCGTCTGACGGCCGCCACCGCGCAGGATGCACCTTGGCCACAGTCGGCGGCACAATTCACCGCCGCACGTCGCCATTGTTGCGCGAAAGGTGGTCGCTTTCTATCCTTGGTCGCAATCGTCGCCAGCAGAGCGCGAAAAAGGAGAGCAGTCTTGAAGGTGTCAGCGCCGTATCCGGCCCAGCATCAGCCCCTGTCCGGCTGATGTTTCACAGATTCCTGCTGTGTTCCGGCCTTGCGGCCGCGGTCAATCTGGCCGTCGGCTACGTGCTTTATGCCGTGCTCGGGTATTCCCAGGGCTGGCAATACGGCCTGTCGGTGGCATTCGCCTTCCTGTCGGGCATGGGCGTCAGCTTCTTTCTCAACCGCCGCTTCACCTTTGAACCCTCGGGGCGGCTCACGCGGTCGGAAGCCATCGACTTCTTCGCCGTCTCGGTCGGTGGCCTCGCGATCACCACCTCGCTCGCGCAATACCTGCGGACCCATATGCCCGCCCTCGACCCGCATCTCCCGCCCGAGGCGCTGGCCCATGTCGGCGCGGTCGGGCTGACCGCGATCTACTCTTTCCTCGCGCATAAATACGTCAGTTTCCGCCATGCGCGCCGCCCGCATGACGCCGATAAAGGGTTCCCGCAATGACCACCCCCACCCAAGGACGCACCGCCGTCATCATCGGCGCAGGCCCCGCAGGCCTGACCGCCGCGCATGAATTCGTCACCCGCTCGGGCATCAAACCCGTGCTGATCGAGGCCGACACCCAAGTCGGCGGCATCAGCCGGACGGTGAATTACAAGGGCAACCGCATCGACATCGGCGGCCATCGCTTCTTTTCCAAATCCGACCGCGTGATGGACTGGTGGGCCAATGTCCTGCCGCTGCAATCCATGCACGAAGACGCCTCGTCGCTGACCATCAGCTACCAGAACAAGCACCGCAGCATCGACAACCCCACCGGCGGGGCCGACCCTGCGCTGACCGATGATGTCATGCTGGTGCGCCCCCGCGTGTCGCGCATCCTCTACCTGCGGCAGTTCTTCGACTACCCGATCAAGTTCAGCCTCGCCACGCTGGCGGGCCTTGGCCTGTGGCGCAGCACCAAGATCTTCTTCAGCTACGCCCGCGCCCGCATCCTGCCGATCCGCCCCGAACGGTCCTTGCGCGATTTCATCATCAACCGCTTCGGGGCCGAGCTTTATGCCACCTTCTTCCGCGACTACACCGAAAAGGTCTGGGGTGTCCCGTGCGAGGATATCCCCGCCGAATGGGGCGCGCAGCGCATCAAGGGCCTCTCGATCACCGCCCTTCTGAAGAATGCCCTCCGCAAGCTGAAACCGCAAAGCGCCACGATCTCGCAGCGCAATGTCGAAACCAGCCTGATCGAGCGTTTCCTTTACCCCAAACACGGCCCCGGCCAGCTTTGGGAAAAGGTCGCATCCGGTGTAACCGCCAAGGGCGGCGAATTGCACATGCAAACCCGCGTCACCGCCGTGCATCATGACGGCTCGCGCGTTACCGCCATCGACGTCACCGATGCGTCGGGCGAACAGCGCACCATCACCGGTGATTACTTCTTTTCCACCATGCCCGTGCGCGACCTGCTGCAAGGCCTGATCCCGCCCGCCCCCGCAGCGGTGCAGGCAGTGTCCGATGGCCTGACCTACCGCGACTTCATCACCGTGGGCGTGCTGTTGAAACGCATCAAGCTGAACGGCGGCGCGACTGCGGCCAACCTTTACGACCGCGTGCCCGACAACTGGATCTACGTGCAGGAACCCGATGTGAAGGTGGGCCGCATCCAGATCTTCAACAACTGGAGCCCCTATCTGGTGGCCAACCCCGACGACATCTGGATCGGACTGGAATACTTCGTCAACGAAGGCGACGACATCTGGTCGATGCCCGATGCCGACCTGACCCGTTTCGCGGTCGAAGAACTCGCCAAACTCGGTGTCTCGGACCCCGATGATGTGAAAGACGCCGTCGTTGTCCGCACGCTGAAAGCCTATCCCGCCTATTTCGGCAGCTACGACCGCTTCGACGAAGTGCGCGACTACATGAACCGCTTCGAAAACCTGTTCCTCGTCGGCAGGAACGGCATGCACCGCTACAACAATCAGGATCATTCCATGCTGACCGCCATGGTCGCCGTCGACGGCATCCTCGAAGGCCGCGACACCCATGCCGAATTGTGGGAAATCAACACCGAACAGGAATACCACGAGGCGAAGAAAGACTGACCGATCGGCAAGCGGCGCGCCTCTGGCAGGTGTCGGCCAATGAGTATTTAAGACAAGGATGAACAAGGGCGCTCGGCATTGTGCTTCACCTTTGCCCAAATACTCATTTTGCAGCGGCGCAGCGTTGACTCGGGCTGTCGTTTGCCCGACCCAAGGGCAGGCGGCAAAATGAGGGTTTCATGTCGGGCGCGTGGGAATTCTGGATCGACCGTGGCGGCACCTTTACCGATGTGGTCGCCCGCAGCCCTGACGGGGGGATAAGCACGCGCAAACTGCTGTCGGAAAACCCCGAACGCTACCCCGATGCTGCCGTGCAGGGCATCCGCGACACGCTGGGCCTCGGGCCGGATGATCCGCTGCCCGCCAATGCCATCGCCGCCGTCAAGATGGGCACCACCGTCGCCACCAACGCGCTTCTGGAACGCAAGGGCGAGCGGGTGCTCCTGCTTATAACCCAAGGCTTCCGCGACCTGCTGCGCATCGGCACGCAGGCTCGCCCTGCGCTGTTCGACCTGCACATCAAGCGCCCCGATCTGCTGTATGAACAGGTGGCCGAGGTTCCCGAACGCCTTGATGCCGCGGGTGAAATCGTCACCCCGCTGGATGAACCCGCCACCCTCGCCGCGCTTGCCGCCGCCCATGCCGCAGGCATCCGCGCTGTGGCCGTGGCCCTTCTGCACGGCTACATCAACCCCGCGCATGAGGTGCGGATCGGCGAGATCGCGGCCGAGATCGGCTTCACCCAGTTCTCGCTCTCGCATCAGGTCAGCCGTCTGGCCAAACTCGTGGGGCGCGGCGATACCACCGTGGTCGATGCCTACCTGTCCCCCATCCTGCGCCGCTATGTCGGCCAAGTAGAAGCCGCACTCGACATCGGCACCGCCACGGGACGGCTTTTGTTCATGCAATCGAACGGCGGCCTGACCGAAGCCGCCCGCTTTCAGGGCAAGGACGCCATCCTGTCCGGCCCCGCAGGCGGCATCGTCGGCATGGTCCGCACCGCCACCGCCGCAGGTTTCGACCGGCTGATCGGCTTTGACATGGGCGGCACCTCGACCGATGTCAGCCATTACGCAGGCGTTTACGAACGCTCCTTCGAGACCGAGGTGGCAGGCGTACGGATGCGCGCGCCGATGATGGATATCCACACTGTCGCGGCAGGGGGCGGATCGATCTGCACCTTTCGCGACGGGCGCTTTCAGGTCGGCCCCGAAAGTGCCGGCGCAAACCCCGGCCCCGCCTGCTACCGTCGCGGCGGCCCGCTGACCGTGACCGATTGCAACGTGCTTCTGGGCCGCCTGTCGCCTGCCCATTTCCCCGCCGTCTTCGGCCCGAACGGCGACGAACCGCTCGACGTGATCGCCGTGCGCGACAGTTTCCGCGATCTTGGCGAACAGGTCGCCGCCGCCACCGGCCAGCACCTGACACCCGAAGCCATGGCGACCGGCTTCCTGCGCATCGCCATCGACAACATGGCCAACGCGATCAAGAAGATCAGCGTCCAGCGCGGCCATGATGTGACCGGCTACACCCTGCAATGCTTTGGCGGGGCAGGGGGCCAGCATGCCTGCGGCGTGGCCGATGCGCTGGGCATGACCCGCGTGTTCCTGCATCCTCTGGCGGGCGTGCTGTCGGCCTATGGCATGGGTCTGGCCGACATACGCGCCCTGCATCAGGCGCAGTTCGACGCCCCCCTCACCGCCGACGCCGCCCCGACGGTCGCCCGCCTGCAAGCGCAGGCCCGCGCCGACCTTGCCGCCCAAGGCATCAGCGCCCCCCGCTTCGAGACCCGCGCCCACCTGCGCTATGACGGGTCGCACCAACCGCTCGAGGTGCCCTACGGCCCGCCCGCCGCGATGCAAGCGGCCTTCGAGGCAGCCCACCTTGCCCGCTTCGGCTTCATCTCGCCCGAGCGCGGGTTGCTTTACGAAATGCTCGCGGTCGAAGCGATCGGCGGCGGCTCGCCCTTGCCCGAAACACCCCTCGCTCCTTGCGAAACCCGCGCCAAGGCGGTCTTGCCGGTCTGGGCAGACGGCTGGTGCGACGTGCCGCTTTACGACCGTGCCACCCTTGGCGCAGGGGCCACGCTCGCCGGCCCCGCCATCATCACCGAACAGACCGGAACGGTGGTGGTCGAGGCCGGATGGTCCGCCCGCGTCGATCCAAACGCCAACCTGATCCTCGAACGCCAATCCCCCATCGCCCGCACACCCGCCGCTGGAACGCAGGCCGATCCCGTGCTGCTCGAGGTGTTCAACAACCTCTTCATGTCCATTGCCGACCAGATGGGCGCCACGCTCGCCAATACCGCTTGGTCGGTCAACATCAAGGAGCGCTTGGACTTTTCCTGCGCCATCTTCGATGCGGCGGGCGATCTGGTGGCCAATGCCCCGCACGTTCCGGTGCATCTGGGGTCGATGTCGCATGCGGTCAAAACCGTCATGGCCGAAACCGCCGCCAGTTTGCGCGATGGCGATGCCTATATGCTGAACTCGCCCTACAACGGCGGCACGCACCTGCCTGACGTGACCGTGATCACGCCTGTCTTCGTGGCCGGAAAACCCGCCTTCTGGCTCGGCTCGCGCGGGCACCATGCCGATATCGGCGGACGCACCCCCGGATCATCCCCGCCCGACAGCCGCAGCATCACCGAAGAAGGCGTGCTGATCGACGTCTTCCCCCTTGTCCAGGCTGGCAAGCTGAACGAGGCCGCGACCCGCAGCCTGTTGCTCTCCGGAGCCTATCCCTGCCGCGCCATAGACCAGAACATGGCCGACCTGAAAGCCCAGATCGCCGCCAACGAAACCGGACGGCGCGAGCTTTTGCGCGTGGTCGAAAGCTACGGGGCAGGGGGCGTCGCCGCCTATATGGGCCACGTGCAAAGGAACGCCGAAGAAAGCGTCCGGCAAGTGATCGACACCCTGTCGGACGGTGAATTCACTTATCCGATGGACATCGGCACCGAAATCCGCGTCCGCGTCACGGTCGACCGCGCCGCCCGCAGTGCCACGGTCGATTTCACCGGAACATCCGCCCAGCACACGGGCAATTACAATGCGCCCCAGGCCGTGACCCGCGCCGTGGTGCTTTACGTCTTCCGCACCCTCGTCGGCAAAGCCATCCCCCTGAACGAAGGCTGCCTGCGCCCGCTGACCATCATCGTCCCCTCGGGCACGATGCTGAACCCGAACGCGCCCGCCGCCGTGATCGCTGGCAATACCGAGGTGTCGCAGGCCGCCTGCAATGCGCTTTACGGCGCGCTCGGCACCATGGCCTGTTCGCAGGCGACGATGAACAACTTCGTCTGGGGCAACGACCGCTTCCAGAATTACGAAACCATCGCGGGCGGCACAGGGGCAGGCCCCGGCTTTGCGGGCTGCGACGCGGTGCAAAGCCACATGACCAACACCCGCATGACCGACCCCGAGATCCTTGAAAAACGCTTCCCCGTCCGGCTGGAAACCTTTGGCATCCGCGCCGGATCGGGCGGCAGCGGCACATGGCAGGGCGGCAATGGCGCGGTGCGGCGGATGCGGTTTCTCGAACCCGTCACCGTCACCACGCTTTGCTCCAGCCGCATCGTCGCCCCCTTCGGCGGGGCAGGCGGCGGGGCAGGTGCATTGGGGGAAAACCGCGTGATCTGGCCCGATGGCAGGGTCGAGGTGCTGAAAGGCAACGATGAACGCGACCTGCCCGCAGGCGCGGTCTTCGAGATGCTCACCCCCGGCGGCGGCGGCTGGGGCTAACGCTCGGCCTCGGCCCGCAAGACCTGCATCAGCTCGGTCAAGACCTTGACGTTGCGCTCGTCCTTCAGCCGCCCGTCCTCGTCGAATGCGGCACGCGAATTCGCGATCATCACCTCGGGGCCGGTGACCAGACGCGGACGGAACGGCGTCAGGCACAGGCGCAGCGCGAATTGCGACCGGTCGCCCCCCGCCCGCCCGTCAGCCGCGGACATGATGGCAACCGGCTTGTCGCGCCAAGCTGCCCCCGGCACGCGGCTCACCCAATCGAGCGCGTTCTTGAGGCCCCCCGGCACCGCCTTGTTGTATTCCGGCGTGGCGATCACGATGGCATCGGCCGCCACGATCTGCCCGTGCAGAGCCGCCGCCTCGGGCGGAAACCCCTCGGCGATCTCGAGGTCCTCGTCGAACAGCGGCATGCGGATATGCCCCTCGGCATGCTCCGCCTCGCCAAAGACGCGCCGCGCCTCGGCCAGCAAAAGCCGGTTCGTGGAACCGGCCCGCAACGCGCCGCAAATGCCAAGCAAGGTGATCATGCCCGAAGCGTGACCGCTCCTCCGCCACCGGTCAAGAGCGGAGTTTGACGCAAACTCCGCGCCGGAATTTGACACAAATTCCGCTGGCCACCCGCGCACCACCGATTTCTGCGTCAGAAATCGTCGCGGAATTTGCGTCAAATTCCGCCCTGTGGCCCCAACATCTTGGGGATAAGCCGCGCAACCCGCCCATATAGCGGGGCGCAATGGTTGACTTGGCTCCCGTCTGGCCGGACCATATGACATCGGGAATCAAGGACACCCCTTTGCGCTTCACCCGCCTCCGGCTCAACGGCTTCAAAAGCTTCGTCGACCCCACGGATCTGGTGATCCACGATGGGCTGACCGGCGTTGTCGGCCCGAACGGCTGCGGCAAGTCAAACCTCTTGGAAGCCCTGCGCTGGGTCATGGGCGAAAACCGCCCCACCGCGATGCGCGGCGGCGGGATGGAGGATGTGATCTTTGCCGGTGCCGCCACGCGCGGTGCGCGCCACTTCGCCGAAGTGGCGCTGGTGATCGACAATCAGGACCGTCTCGCCCCGTCAGGTTTCAACGAGGCCGACCAGATCGAGATCATCCGCCGCATCACCCGCGATGCCGGTTCCGCCTACAAGGCCAACGCGCGGGACGTGCGCGCCCGCGATGTGCAGATGCTGTTTGCCGATGCCTCGACCGGCAGCCATTCGCCCGCCCTCGTGCGGCAGGGCCAGATTTCCGAACTGATCAACGCAAAACCCAAATCCCGCCGCCGCGTGCTGGAAGAAGCCGCAGGAATTTCCGGCCTTTACGCCCGCCGCCATGAAGCCGAACTCAAACTGCAAGGCGCGGAACATAACCTGACCCGCGTCGACGATGTGCTCGAAACCCTCGCGCAGCAACTCTCGACCCTGACCCGTCAGGCCAGACAGGCCGCCCGCTACCGCGAGATCGGCGAAGACCTGCGCCGCGCCGAGGGGATGCTGCTCTACCGCCGCTGGCGCGAGGCCGAAATCGCGCGGGCCGAGGCGGAAAGTGCGCTGCGCGACCGCCTCGTCGCCGCATCGCAGGCCGAAAGCGCGGCCCGCGCTGCCGGCAAGGCCCGCGAAGCCCGCGAAGACGCGCTTCCCGCCAAGCGCGAGGAAGAGGCGATTGCCTCGGCCGTGCTGCAACGCCTGACCGTGCAGCGCGACGCGCTGGGCGATCAGGAGGCCCGCGCCCGCCAGATGATCGAAACCCTGCGCGGCCGCATCGACCAGTTGACCCGCGACATGGAGCGCGAGGCCGGTCTGAACCGCGACGCGGGCGAAACCATCGGACGGCTGGAATGGGAGATCGAACAGCTCGCCCGCGCCAGCGACGGCCAAGACGACCGCCTTGCCGAAGCCGCCGAAGTGGCGCGCGAAGCCGGTGCCCTGCTGTCGGACCGCGAAACCCTGCTCGCCCAAGCCACCGAGGATTCGGCCCGCCTCGCCGCCCGCCACCAATCGGCGCAGCGCATGCTGTCCGACACCCGCGCCACGCTCGACCGCGCCGAAACGCAGGCGGCGACCGCCCGCGAAACCGTCGACACCGCGACCGAAGCCCTGACCGCCGCCGCCGAAGCCTATGACGCCGCGACCGAGGCGCAGGAATCCGCCGCCGACCTTGCCGAACGCGCCGAGGATACGCTGGCCGCAGCCGAAGCCGCCCGCGCCGAAACCCAAAGCCGCGAAGCCGAAGCCCGCGCCGCCCGCTCCTCCGCCGAGGGCGAGGCCAACGCCCTGCGCGCCGAAGTCGCCGCCCTAGCCAGACTTGTCGACCGCGAGGCACTGGCCGGATCGCAACTGCTCGACCGCCTCACCGTCACGCCGGGTTATGAAAAGGCGCTTGGTGCCGCCCTCGCCGATGACCTGCGC
Source organism: Gemmobacter aquarius (assembly GCF_003060865.1). Lineage (NCBI taxonomy): Bacteria > Pseudomonadati > Pseudomonadota > Alphaproteobacteria > Rhodobacterales > Paracoccaceae > Paragemmobacter > Paragemmobacter aquarius. Next base: position 2,948,415 of record NZ_CP028918.1, on the reverse strand, counting down.
GCGCCCGAAATCGACGCCGCCGCGCGTTCCGGCTGGGCCTCTCTTGCACCGTACGACCACAGCCAGCCCCTTCCCGCAGGCGCAAGCCCGCTTTCCGCCCATGTCACCGCCCCCGCCGTTCTGGCCCGCCGCCTGTCGCAGATCGGCCTTATATCCCGCGACCAAGGCGCCGCGCTGCAAGCGGCTCTCTTGCCGGGTCAACGTCTCGTCAGCGCCGAAGGCGACCTGTGGCGCTGGGACGGGTTCCGTGCCGGTGCCGAAGACGCACCATCGGCCGCCGCCCTGCGCCTGCAACAACTCAACCGCCTCGTGCAGCTGAAGCGCGACCTCGAAGACGTCGCCGCCCGTGCCGATGGCGCACGCCAGGCCCATGAATCGCTGCAAGCCCGCCTGTCCGATCTTGCCCGCGCCGACCAGATGGCCCGCGATGCCCGCCGCGCCGCCGATGCCCGCGTGACCGAAGCAAACCGCGCCGCCAGCAGGGCCGAGGCCGACCGCTCCATCGCCGCCGGAAAGCTGGAAGCCGCCACCCTCGCCGTCTCGCGCTATGAGGACGAGGCGATGTCCGCCCGCGCCCGCCTGCGCGAGGCCGAAGCGCAGGCCGCCGAACTTCCGAACCTCGACGCCGCCCGCAACGCCGTCGAAGCCGCCCGCGTGGCCGTCGAAGCCGCCCGCCTTGCCATGCTCACCCGCCGCTCGGCGCATGACGAACTCCGCCGCGAAGGCGAAGCCCGCGTGCGGCGGCGGCAAGAGGCGGTCAAGGAACTGTCGGGCTGGAAGCACCGCCTTGAAACCGCCGAACGCCGCATTGCCGAACTGGCCGAACGCAAAGCCGAAACGACCGAAGAACTGGCCGAAGCCAGCGCCGCCCCCGAAGAAATCGCCATCAAGCGCGAGGAGTTGGCCGAAGCCATCGACGCCGCCGAAGCCCGCCGCCGTGCCGCCGTCGAAACCTTGGCCGCAGCCGAAGCCGCCCTTCGCGCAGCCCAAGACGCCGAACGCGACGCCGAACGCTCGGCAGGCGAGGCCCGCGAAGCCCGCGCCCGCGCCGAAGCCCGCGCCGATGCCGCCCGCGAAACCGTCGCCTACGGCGCCGAACGCATCCTCGAGGAAACCGAAGCCACCCCCGAACAACTGCTCAGCACGCTAGCCACCGACCCCGACAAGATGCCCGACGCCGAAACGCTGGACGCCGAGGTGAACCGCCTGAAACGCCAGCGCGAAGCCTTGGGCGCGGTCAACCTGCGGGCGGAAGAAGACGCGAAAACCGTCTCGGAAGAATACGACACGCTGGCCCGCGAAAAGATCGACCTCGAAGAGGCGATCAAGAAACTGCGCTCGGGCATCGCAGGGTTGAACAAAGAGGGCCGCGAACGCCTGCTGACCGCCTTTGAACAGGTCAACGCCAATTTCTCGACGCTCTTCACCCACCTGTTCGGCGGCGGCGAAGCCCGCCTCGTGCTGGTCGAATCCGACGACCCGTTGGAAGCTGGCCTTGAAATCATGTGCCAACCGCCCGGCAAGAAACTCGCCACCCTGTCGCTTCTCTCGGGCGGCGAGCAGACCCTGACGGCGCTTGCGCTGATCTTCGGCGTCTTCCTCGCCAACCCCGCGCCGATCTGCGTGCTCGACGAAGTCGACGCCCCGCTAGATGATGCCAACGTCACCCGTTTCTGCGACATGCTGGATGAAATGACCCGCCGCACCGACACGCGCTTTCTGGTCATCACCCACCACGCGGTGACGATGGCGCGGATGGACCGGCTGTTCGGCGTTACGATGCAGGAACAGGGTGTGAGCCAACTCGTGTCCGTCGATTTGAAAAAAGCCGAGGCTCTGGTCGCGTGACGCTCGAAGACCTCGCCCAAGCCCTGACCCGCGCAGGCTTCGCCGGTGTCGAACTGGCCCCGCCCCTGGTCTATGCGCGGGGCGATGGCCCCTCGGCCCCCGAATTCACCGCAACGCTGGCCGATGGCGTGCTGCTGACCCAACGCTTCGACGTCCGCGCCCCCGAAGCGGCCCTGTCCGACTGGAAGATCAGCCAAAGGGGCCGCCTGTCCATTGTGAACGGGGAAACCCATCTGACGCTGCTGGTGCCGGAACCCGACCTTGCCTTGGCCCTGCCGGTCTGGCGCGGCCTGATGCAGGCGGCGTCAAAAGCCGCGGTATCTTGGCGGCGCGGGCAGCGCCCCTTGCACGGGATGTAACGGGGCGACCCAAGGTGCGCGGCGACCGCGCACCCTACTCAGACCTTGCGCAGCACATCCCCCAGCGTGACCACCCCGTCGCGTTCGATGGAACACAGCACCCCGCGCAGCCGCAATTCGGGGTGGCCTGCTGCCGTCACCCAATCCTTCGCATCCTGCCCGTAACGCACCTTCCACTTCACGCAGGCATCGTTGAAGACGGACGACACCCGCAACAGCGCCGTTCCGCATTCCAGCAACGTCCCCTCCGGCAGGTTCGCCAGCGAGGTTTCGAGGTCCGCGATGATCGTATCTCCCGGATGCGGTGCCGCATCCCCCTCGTGCCAGACCAGATCGAGCACGCGCTTGGGCAGGATCGACACCTGTATCGCCGGATCGCCCGTTCCATCCGGCAATTTCAGCCAAGGCGCCTTGGCCCAACGCTCGCCGGGGATTCCCCCCGCCCGCGTCATCTCCAGCCGCTCGGGAAACGCGCGCTGCCCGTAATCGGGCCGAAAGCACAGTTGCAACACCGGGGCGGCATCGCGCGGCGCAGCCAGCACATGCGGCAGCGCCGCCATCAATTCGGACGTGGTCTTCATAGCCGCTCCAACAGGTCCATCGTCGGCCAGGCATCGGCGGGCAGGCCAAGCCGCGTTTGCTCTTTTTGCACCGCGATCCGGGTCGAGGCCCCCAGTATCCCGTCGATCTTGCCCACGTCATGCCCCCGCGCCGCCAGCTTTTCCTGCAAGGCCTTCATCGCCTCGACCGGCAGCGCCGGATCGGGGTTTCCCGCCTGATAGGGTTCGGCCCCCATCAGCCGCGTGGCGAAATAGGCCGCCGTGGTCACATAGACGAAGCTCTTGTTCCAGTTGAACAAAACCGAGAAATTCGGATAGGCGAGGAAGGCCGGACCCTTGCGCCCCTGCGGCAGCAGGATCGACGCGGGCAAGCCCCCCGCCACCACGCCGCCACGCACCTGCACCCCCATCGCCGCCCATTGCTCGGCCGAAAGCTGGGTATCCAGCCCCGTCAACTCCCAGTCGAAACTGTCGGGCAGGATCACCTCTTGCAACCACGGCTCGCCCGCCCGCCAGCCATGGCTTGCCAGCAGTTTCGCCCCCGACAGGATGGCATCCGGAACCGAGGTTTTCAGCGTCACCAGCCCGTCGCCATCCCCGTCGACCCCCAGCGCCAGAATGTCGCCGGGCAGCATCTGCACCATGCCGATCTCGCCCGCCCAAGCGCCTTGGGTATCCAGATCGAACTCGCCCAGCCCATGCATCTTGACCGCCGCCAGCACCTGCGGGCGGAACAGGTCGGGCCGTCTGCAATCATGCGCCAGCGTGACCAGCGCGTTCCTTGTGTTGAAATCGCCCTGCACCGCGCCAAAATCGGTCTCAAAGGCCCAGAACGCCAGCAAGATCCCCCGCGACACGCCATATTCCTGCTCGGCCCGCGCAAAGACATCGCCATAGCGGCTCGCGTTGGCGATGCCCTTCTCCAGACGGTCGCCCGAGATCAGGTTTTGCGAAAACTCCAGAAAGCTCTTGCGAAATACCCCCTGCGAGCGGTCGGCCTTTATCACTCGGGCATCGGGTTTTGCACCGTCAAAGAACCGCTCGACCGTCGCCTGATCCTCGCCTGCCGCAATCGCCTCGGCCTTCACGCCGCTCAGCCACTGGCCGAAATCGCCACCACATTCGGCAGCAAGCACGGGGCTCGCCACTGTCGTCATCAAGGCAAAACAAAGGGCGCGCATAAGGCCTCGCTATCGCTGGAACAACCGGCAGGTTATGCGGGCCGCGCAGTCAGGGCAACCGCGCAGCGGTCAGAAAAGCGCGAGCAGCAGCGTGATCCCCAGCATCCCGCCCCATACCCGCCACAGCGCCCCGCAGGCGGCATCGATGTCATCCGGCCCCGCATCGCGCCGCCCCTCGGCCCAGACCCAAGGGAATTCGCGCATCTCGCCATGGTAGGACCGCGGCCCCGACAGCGCGACCCCCAGCACGGGGGCCATCGCCGCCTCGGGCCAACCGGCATTGGGTGACCGGTGCAAGGGGGCATCGCGCAAGATCGGGCGCGGGTCCAGCCAGCCATGCGTCAGCGCGATCAACAGCGCCGTCAACCGCGCCGGGATAAGGTTCAGCAGGTCATCGAACCGCGCCGCCGCCCAGCCGAATTCCTCATACCGTGGCGTGCGGTGGCCGATCATCGAATCGGCCGTATTCGCCACCTTGTAAAGCACCAGCGCAGGCAGACCGCCGACCAGAAACCAGAAGGCCGGCGCAATCACCCCGTCCGACAGGTTTTCGGCAGCACTTTCGATCGCCGCGCGCGACACGCCCGCCTCGTCCAGCCCCGCCACGTCACGCCCGACGATCATCGACACCGCCCTGCGCCCCCCTGCCAGAGACAGCCGTAACGCATCGCCCACCGCCTGCACATGTTGCACCAGCGACCGCTGCGCCAGCAGGATCGCCGCCGCAATCACCTCGAGCACCCCGCCATCCGGCACGGCATGGATGATCCATCCCAAGGCCAGCGCCCCAAGGCCCAGCCCCAGCATCGCCACCACGCCCTTCAGCCGCCGCTGCCCGCCCCGGTTCAACCGCGCCTCGGCAAAGCCAACCGCGCGCCCCATCAGCACGGCAGGGTGCGGAAAGCGGTCCCACAGCCACTTCGGCTCGCCCAGGGCCGCATCAAGCAGCAGGGCAGGGACCAGCAACAGCGCGCTCACAGCGCGGCCTCCAGCCGTTCCCAGCCCGCCCCGTCCGGCAGACCCAACCGCAACCAGCGCGACGAATAGGGAAACACCCGCCCCAAGATCCGGTGCCGCGCCAACCGCTCGGCCCAGGCTGTCGCATCGCCCACGTCATACAGCCGGAACAGCGTCGTGCCGCCCACGACCGTTGCCCCCGCCCGTTGCATCAGCCCGTCCAGCCGCGCCGCATCCAGCGACAGCCGCGCCCGCGTCGCCCGCGCCCAATCCCCATCCGCCAAAGCCGCAGCCCCCACCCGCAACGCAGGCCCCGAAACTGCCCAAGGCCCCACCATCGCCGCAAGCCGCGCCACCAGCGCTGGATCGCCAATGGCAAACCCCAGCCGCATCCCCGCCAAGCCCCAGAACTTGCCGAAACTCTTCAGCACCACCACGCCCGCCCGATCCGCCAGCGCAATCTGGCTTTCGTCAGGGCAGACGTCGCAAAAACTCTCGTCCACCACCCGCAGCGCCGCATCGGGCACCGGCTGCAACCGCCCGTCGGGGTTGTTGGGATGCACCACCACCGCCGCCTCGGGCACCGCGTCACCCCCCGCCTCGGCCACCTCCCACCCGCAGGCGCGAAACGCCCGCCCGTGCTCGTTATAGGTCGGCCCCGCAATCGCCACCTGCCCCGCAGGCACCAGCGCCGGTATCCGCGCGATCAGCGCCGATGCCCCCGATGCCGCCAGCACCGCCGCCCCCTCGGGCACACGCCAGAACGCCCGCGCCGCCGCCTCCAGCGCGGCAAAGGCCGCCGCATCGGGCAAGGCGGTCCAGACATCCCCGCCAAACGCGGCCACCGGATAGGGCCGCGGGTTGATCCCGGTCGACAGGTCAAGCCAGTCGCCCCGCAGCCCGCCCCAACGCGCCACCGCCGCATCGATGCCCCCGCCGTGATCCGCCGCCTGCATGATTCGCCGCCCCCTCTGGTCGCACCGGCCAGAAACCCGATCCGGCCCCCGCTGTCCACGCCCGGAACCAGCCGCAGCGCAGCCGAGTTGCGGCTTTTGCGTCACGCTCCATTAACATTTGTACCTTATCCTGCCGTTGCCACCATTTTTCGGCACATCTGTGAAACCGTCACGCCAAGGGATGGAGGCCCAAATGCTCGAATTTCTCCCACGCGAAGTGCGCGACGGCCTCGAAGCCGCCCGCAAGAAAGCGTTACGCCGCAAATCGCGCCTGCGCGTGCAGGTCGGCGAAGCGGTCTACCCCGTGCTGCGCTTCTGGGAGGACGGGCTCGCCCTCGATGCCAAACTTGCCCCGCACCTGCGCGGCCTCGTCGATGTCTACGATGGTGCCAACCACATCTTCCAATGCCTGATCATCGCCTCGTCGCAGGATGACGGCGAACTCGTCTGCAGCTTCAAACGCTCCACCGCCGTCCTCGACCGCCCCGCGCTCGACTACTGGCGCGACGCAAACGCCCCCGTGGCCTTCATCGCCAAGGGCTGACCGGCCTTCATGCGCGCGCGTCCGTCCTCGCGGGGTACCCTCCCCGCCCGCGTGGCCATAATCGCCAAACGCTTTCCCGCTTTCACGCTGGCATAAATATCCTCAGGGGGAAGCCCCGCAGGGGCGCGGGGGCAGAATGCCCCCTCCACACTAACCACATGCGCTCCGGCCACCCGTCCCGCGCCCCCTCCCCCTCGGGGAGGGTCGGGGAGGGGGGCCGCCACTACTGCAAATCGCCGAACGCCCGCTGCATCCGCGCCACCGCTTCCTCTACCACCGCCCGCTGCGTGCCCAGATTGAAGCGCAAGAACATCTCGCCCCCCGCACCGAATGCCGTGCCGTGGTTGGTGGCGATCTTCGCCTCGGTCTCGACCCGCCCGATGAATTCGCCCGCTGCCATGCCCGTGCCGGAAAAATCGAGCCACGCCAGATAGGTCGCCTCCAGCCGCATCGACCGCAGCCCCGGGATCGCCGCCATCCCCTCGTCGAACAGCTTCCGGTTCCCGTCGAGATAGGCCATCAACCCCTCCACCCATTCCGCCCCTTCGGGTGAATAGGCGGCCGTGGCCATATGCAGGCCAAAGGAATTGCCCGAAATCCCCAGTGCCATCATCTTGCCCGCAAACTTCGCCCGCAGCGCCGGATCGGCAATGATGACGTTGCCGGTATGGCTGCCCGCGATGTTAAAGGTCTTGGTCGTCGCCGTCATCATCACCAGACGGTCGGCGATATCTGGCGCTGCCAGCGGCATCGGCACATGCTTTTGCCCCGGAAAGACCAGATCGTGGTGGATCTCGTCCGACACCAGCACCAGATCGTGCCGCTTGCAGAAATCGGCCACGCCGCGCAATTCCGCCGCCGTCCAGACCCGCCCGCCCGGATTGTGCGGCGAGCAGAGCAGGAACATCCGCTCGCGCCCCGTCATCTGCGCGTCCCATGCGTCAAAATCCATCTCGTAGCGCCCGGCGTCATTGGCCAAGCGACACTCCACCACCTCGCGCCCCGCCGCTTTGATGGTGCGCGCAAAGGCGTGATAAACCGGCGTGGTCAGCACCACCCCGTCGCCCGGCGCGGTAAAGGCGTCAAGGCACAGCCCCGTACCGTTCACCAGACCATGCGTGGTGAATATCCACTCGCGCTCGACCGCCCAGCCATGCCGTTCCGCCATCCACCAGCGCACGGCATCGAGATAGGCCGCATCGTCGCCGAAATAGCCGTAAACCCCATGCGCGGCCATCGCCTCGACCGCCCGTTGCACGCAGGCCGGCGGGTGGAAATCCATATCCGCCACCCACATTGCCAGCCCGTCCTTGGGTGACACCCCGTAAAACGCCTGCATCATATCCCATTTCACCGAATGGGTTCCGATGCGGTTGATAGGGGTGTCAAAGGGGCTCGTCATGCTGTCGGTCCTTGTCTGATCGCGGTCTGCACAGGTTTCGGAATTTCTAGGCGAGGCGGACGTATATTCCAAGATAATTTTCCATATCGGAACAAATTTCTGCATAAGTCAAATATTGCATTACTATGTTCCAAATTTAATAGTCAAACTAGAACATCTTCCAATTTCTGATGCCTCCGCCCGCCCCATTGCGTCAAGTCCCCGCATTTCGTAAATCTTGCGCCATGATCCGCTCCATCCTGATCCATCCCGACCCGCGCCTCAAGAAGGTCTGCGACCCCGTCACCGGCATTTCGCCGGAATTGGGCAAGCTGGCCGAAGACATGCTCGAAACCATGTATGACGCGCCGGGCATTGGCCTTGCCGCGCCGCAGATCGGGGTGACCAAGCGCCTGATAGTGATGGATTGTATCAAGACCGACGAAGGCGCCCCCCGCCCGATGGTGCTGTTCAACCCCGAAATCACGTGGTCCTCCGAAGACCTGTCGACCTATGACGAAGGCTGCCTGTCGATCCCCGACCAATACGCCGAGGTCGATCGCCCCTCGCAGGTGCGCGTGCGCTGGACGGGCCTTGACGGGCAAAGCCACGAAGACCAGTTCGCGGGCATCTGGGCCACCTGCGTCCAGCATGAAATCGACCACCTGAACGGCAAGCTCTTCATCGATTACCTCGGCCCGCTCAAGCGCCAGATGATCACGCGCAAGATGGAAAAGCTCAAGCGCGAACTGGCGCGGCAGGGCTGATGGCAGTCCTGCCGATCCTGCGCTGGCCCGACCCGCGCCTGAAGGCGCCCTGCGCGCCCGCAACCATCGGCCCCGTGCTGAACAGTCTGGCCGCAGATATGCTCGACACCATGTATGCAGCACCCGGCCGAGGCCTCGCCGCCCCGCAAGTCGGCGTGTCGCTTCGGCTCTTCGTCATGGATACCACATGGAAACAGGGCAGGCGCAGCCCCGTGGTCGCCGTCAACCCGCAGATCGTCTGGCGCTCGCCAACCACCGCCACCGGCCCCGAAGGCTGCCTGTCGATCCCCGGCCCCCTGCCAAACGTCACCCGCGCCACCGAAATCGACCTAGCCTGGACCGATCTCGACGGCACCCCCCGAAGCGAACGCCTGACCGGCTTTGCCGCCATCTGCGCCCAGCACGAATATGACCATCTCGAAGGCATCCTGACCCTCGACCACCTGTCCCCCGCAGACCGCGCCCTAGCCGAGGAAGCAGTATCCGAATGACCGTTCGCAAATGCGTCCCGTGGCCCCACCCTGTCTTGCGTAACCCCGCGCAGGACGTGCCCGAAATCACCGATGACATCCGCGCCATCTGGGCCGATATGGTCGACACCATGGACGCCATGCCCGGCTACGGCCTTGCCGCCGTGCAGATCGGCGTGCCCCTGCGTCTGGCCGTGGTCGATTGCTCGACGACACGCGGCCAAGCCATCCTCATGGCCAATCCTCAGGTGCTGCACGCCAGCGGCCAGATGCGCGACCATGACGAAGCCTCGCCCAACCTGCCGGGCGTTTCGGCCGTCATCTCGCGCCCCCGCGCCGTGACGGTGCGCTACATGAACGCGGCCGGTGAAACCGAGGATCGCGACCTCGTCCACCTCTGGGCCACCAGCGCCCAGCACCAGATCGACCATCTGGCAGGAAAGATGTTCTTCGACCACCTCTCGCCCCTGAAGCGCAAGATGCTGATTTCAAAGGCTGAAAAATGGGCCAAGCGCGGATGAAGATTGTCTTCATGGGCACGCCAGACTTTTCGGTGCCAATCCTCGATGCCCTGCACCAAAGGCATGAAATCCTCGCCGTCTACACCCAGCCCCCGCGCCCCGCAGGCCGTGGCAAAGAGCTGCGCCCCACCCCCGTCCACGCCCGCGCCGCCGCCCTCGGCCTATCCGTACGCCACCCCGTCAGCCTGAAAACGCCCGAGGCGCTGGCCGACTTCGCCGCCCTGAACGCCGATATCGCAGTCGTCGTCGCCTATGGCCTGATCCTGCCGCAAACCATCCTTGACGCGCCCGCCCACGGCTGCCTGAACATCCACGCCTCGCTTTTGCCACGCTGGCGCGGCGCAGCACCCATCCACCGCGCGATCATGGCGGGCGATACTGACACCGGCATTTGCATCATGCAGATGGAAGCGGGCCTCGACACCGGCCCCGTCCTTCTGTCGCGCCGCCTGCCCATAGGCCAAACTGAAACCACCGCCGACCTGCACGACCGCCTCGCCACCCTCGGCGCCACGCTGATAACCGAGGCGCTCGACACCCTGCCAAGCCTGACACCCGTTCCCCAACCCGAAACCGGCGTCACCTACGCCGCCAAGATCGACAAACTCGAGGCCCGCATCGACTGGTCGCGCCCTGCGTTGGAAATAGACCGCCAGATCCGCGGCCTTTCGCCGTTTCCGGGAGCGTGGTGCCTGATGAACGGCGAGCGCGTCAAACTCTTGCGCTCGCGCCTCGCGGCAGGGCAGGGCGCCCCCGGCACGGTCCTGCACGGCCTGACCATCGCCTGCGGCACGGGCGCGGTCGAGATCACGCTTGCCCAACGCGAGGGCAAAAAACCGATGGAGGCCAAAGACTTCCTCCTCGGCCTCACCCCGCCCGACCGGCTCGGTTAACCAAGCCGCTTCACCGCGTCTTTCAGGCGAAAGCCCTTGCCGCCCGCCACATGCCACAGCATCTGCCCCTGCCAAGCGGCAAACAGCATCGCCGCCGCATCGGCATCGCGCAAACGCCGCGCCAAGGCGCTTTCCACCTGACGCCGCCACGCCTCGGCCCGTGCCCGCAAGGCCGCGTCGCGAAAATCCATCGCCAGCAGGGCAAGGTCGGTCGCGTCCGGTCCCCCGCCCCCCAGTGCCTTTAGGAACCCTTGCACGGTATCCGCTCCGGAATCGGCAACCACAGTATCGCGCTCCAGCGCATCCCAGGCCGACATCAACGCCGCGCGTATCATTGCCTCGCGCGATCCGTAACGCTGCACCAAGGACGCTGCAGCCAGCCCCGTCGCCCGCGCCACCGACCCAAAGGACACGGTCTTTTCCCCCGTCGTCGCCAGCATATGCCGCAGCGCGACAAAAACCGTCTCGTCAGGAATGATACGCGGTCGTGCCATGGCTTTTACCCGAACGTTTGTTCGGTTACTCTGCGCTATCCAGATTCGAAAGGCAAGACATGGCACAGATTCGCGGCATGATGGCCAGCACACTCGACGGTTACGCGGCCGACAACGATGGCGGCGTGGGCTTTCTCGATCCGTTCCACGATGTCGACTGGGGCTGGCAGGGCTTCATTGCCGAAATCGGCACGGTGGTCATGGGCCGCAAGACCTATGACCATATCTGGCACCTCGCGCCCGACTGGCCCTATCCGGGCATCCCCGGCATCATCCTCGGCCAGCCCGCACCACCCCTGCGCGGTCCCGTCACCACCACCACCGACCTCGCAGCCCTGATCCCGCAGCTCAAATCGCTCGACCGCGATGTCTGGGTCGTCGGCGGCCCGGCACTACAGGCCGAATTCATCGCCCGTGGCGCACTCGACCGTCTGCAACTCTGCATCCTGCCGGTGCTTCTGGGCCACGGCATCCCCACCTTTCCGCCCAGCGCCACGCCGCCGCGCCAGCCGCAGTTGCATGGTATCACCCGACTGCCCAAGGGCATGCTGCTTGCCGATTACCGCTTCGGCGATTCCGGCTTGGGCGGGCGCGACCGGTAGACCGGCAAGCGCCATCCCAGCGCCAAAGACCCCGCCCGCAACACAAGCGTCACCCCCGCGCAAGCCGTCAGTGCGATCCACCCCGCAGCCCCCAGCGCCAATAGCCCCACCGCCACCAGGGCCCCGGCAAAGGCGCAGGTCACGTACAGCTCACCCTGCTTCAACACCAAGGGCACCTCGTTGCAGACCACATCGCGCATCAACCCGCCCATGCAGCCCGTCACCATGCCCATCACCAGCACCACCGGCCAGCCCATCCCTGCGGCCAGCGCCACACCCACACCGGCTGCAACCGCTATCGCCAAAGCCACCGCGTCCAGCCATTCCAGCGCGCGATACCGGCTTTCCAAGCGGTGAGCGAACAAAAACACCACGACCGCCGCCACCGTCGCCACCGCCAGTATCGCCGGATCGCTCACCCACAGCGGCACGCGGTCAAGGATGATGTCGCGCAGCGTCCCGCCCCCCGTGGCCGTCAGCGCCGCGACGAAGATGAACCCCACGATATCAAGCTGCGACCGCGATGCCGCGAGCGCCCCCGTCAGCGCGAATATCGCCACGGCGGCATAATCCAGCACGCCGATCAGCGCCGCTCCGGTCACTTCGCCACCTTGAACGGCGCCATCCCCGCCCGCGCCAAAGCATCGGCCCGCTCGTTTTCGGCGTGGCCCGCATGGCCCTTGATCCAGCGCCACACCACCTTGTGCCGCGCCTGCGCCGCATCCAGCCTTTGCCACAGGTCCGCATTCTTCACCGGATCGCGCCCCGCCGTGCGCCAGCCGTTGCGCTTCCAGCCGTGGATCCACTCGGTCACGCCGTTCTTCACATAGGCGCTGTCGGTCACCACGGTCAGCTCCGACGGGCGCGCCAGCGCCTCGAGCGCCGAGATCGCGGCCAGCAATTCCATGCGGTTGTTGGTGGTCATCATCTCGCCCCCCGACAACTCGCGCTCCTTGACGACCGCGCCCCCGTCGCGGGCCAGCATCAGCACACCCCAGCCCCCGGGCCCCGGATTGCCCGAACAGGCCCCGTCGGTATAGGCGAACAATTCCGGCATTATGGCTCCTTTTCCCCCCCGTTTAGGCCCGCACCCCTACAGCGTCAAACCCATTCACGCTGGCCCAAATATCCTCGGGGGTAAGGGGCGGATGCCCCGAAGGGGGGCAGAAAGCCCCCCTGATTTTTCGCGAGACAAAATCGCCCTATACGAGCGGCAGCAGCAAACAGCCGAGAACGATTCCCGTCAGCAGCACCCGCAGCCGCATCCACCACGCAGGCGCCAGCCCCTGCCGCGCAAACGAAAGGTCCAGCGCCAGAAGGGCGGCGAACCCCGCAGCCAACCATATCAGCGACTCATGGCTCGTATCGCGTACCATGATGAACGCCCAAAGCGCGGGCAGCACCGAAAGCGCGTAGCCCACCGCCGCCTCGCGTCCGGTCGCCTTGGTGGCAAACCCCCACAACACGCCCGACATAAAGGACAATATCACCGTGCCATAGGTCACCAATACCACGGCACCCACAAAGACCGGCGGCAGCACCTCGTATGACGCAGCCGCCAGCGCGGGGACCATCGCGCTTGCCGCGCCCCAGACAAACGGGATCAGCCCGGCCAACCCCAGCCACAACGCAGACCGCGGAACCTGCATCAGACTGCCTCGCGCAGGATACGCGGCACCTTGAACTCGACGTCCTCGACCGCCGTTTCCACCAGCTCGACCGTCACGTCGAACCGCGCGCGGAACGCATCGACCACCTCGTTCACCAGCAGTTCCGGCGCCGATGCGCCCGCCGTCACCCCGACCGACCCGATGCCGTCCAGTGCCCGCCAGTCGATATCGACCGCGCGCTGCACCAGTTGGGCATAGGCGCAGCCCGCAGCCGAACCCACCTCGACCAGCCGCTTCGAATTGCTGGAATTCGGCGCGCCGATCACCAGCAAAGCGTCGATCCGCCCCGCAATCGCCTTGACAGCTGCCTGACGGTTGGTCGTGGCATAGCAGATATCTTCCTTGTGCGGCCCGATGATCGCGGGAAACCGCGCCTGCAAGGCGGCAACGATTCCTGCCGTGTCATCGACCGAAAGCGTCGTCTGGGTGATGAAGGCCAGCTTGCCCGCATCGCGCACCACCAGCCCCGCCACATCCTCGGCGGTTTCCACCAGCAGCACCTCGCCCTCGGGCAATTGCCCCATCGTGCCCACCGTCTCGGGGTGGCCCGCATGGCCGATCATCACCATCTGCAATCCGTTTTCCGAATGGCGCTGCGCCTCGTTATGCACCTTGGTCACAAGGGGGCAGGTCGCATCCACCGCGATCATCTCGCGCCGCGCGGCCTCGGCGGGCACGGCCTTGGGCACGCCATGCGCCGAAAAGATCACCGGCCGGTCGGTCGGCGCCTCGTCCAGCTCCTCGACAAAGACCGCCCCCTTGGCGCGCAGATCGTCGACCACGAACTTGTTGTGCACGATCTCGTGGCGCACATAGACCGGCGCGCCCCATTTCTGCAAAGCAAGCTCGACGATCTTGATCGCGCGGTCGACACCCGCGCAAAAGCCGCGCGGCGCGGCGAGGTACAGGGTAAGCGGGGGCAGGGGCATCGGCGGGCCTCGGTCGGTGCTATCGGTTTTCCAAGACCTAAGGCGAAAGCGGCGCGGGGTCCACTGCCCGATGCATCACCTGCCCGTGCGCCCAGTCCTGTGCGCCCAGTCCTGTGCGCCCAGTCCTGTGCCGCACTATTTGACCACAGCCCGCCAATGTTCTGCGAAACTTTCCTTGGCGGCCGCATCGCCAAAGGCCGAAGCGGGCACGATGATCGTGCCGACCCTCGCATATAGAAACACATGCTCGCCGGTTTCCACCACGTCGCGCAACTCCTCGGTCCCGACCACCAGCGCCTGCTTGCGACCGTCGCGCGTTTCCTTAAGCCTGCGGTCCCAGACCTCGAGCCGCACGTTCACCGCTTCGGGCACGGCTTCGCGTGCGCGCCGGCTAAGGTCCCGGGCTTGGATCAGCGCGGCCACGCCAAGCGGCAAAAGCAGGATCGCAACAGCCAGCACATTCGAATGAAGATCCGTCAGCCAGCTTGGCAAATGCTGCGATGTCACCGACAGCAGCATCAGGCCTGCCAGCAGCGACGCGGCATAAAGCGCGCGTTTGCGCTTTCTCTCCACGGGATCGCGCCGCTCCCAGGCCAGCGCATCCTTTTCCTCAAGCCGATAGTCCAAAACGGTGTGCGGCGGCAGTGGAGCGCGGACCGCTCCGGCCACGCCCGCATCCGCAGCCTGCGTCGTCACTTCGCCTCGACCTCGGCTTCTTCGCGTTCCATCGCGCGCGGTTCGCGCGGCGGACGCCCGATCACATCGCGCAGTTCGTCCAGCTCGATGAAATTGTCGGCCTGACGGCGCAATTCGTCGGCGATCATCGGCGGCTGGCTGCGGATCGTCGACACCACCGAAACGCGCACGCCCTGCCGTTGCAGGCTTTCGATCAGCGGCCGGAAATCGCCATCACCCGAGAACAGCACGATATGGTCAACCCGCGGAGCCAGTTCCATCGCATCGACGGTAAGCTCGATGTCCATGTTGCCCTTCACCTTCCGCCGTCCCTGGCTGTCGGTGTATTCCTTGGCGGGCTTCGTCACCATGGTGAAGCCGTTGTAGTTCAGCCAGTCCACCAGCGGGCGGATCGGCGAATACTCTTCATTCTCCAGAAGCGCGGTATAGTAGAACGCCCGCAGCAACTTGCCGCGACGCATGAATTCCTGACGCAGCAATTTGTAATCTATGTCGAACCCGAGCGATTTTGCCGCCGCGTAAAGATTCGAGCCATCGATGAACAGGGCAAGCCGTTCGTCCTTGTAAAACATTTCAGTTTCCTCTCAAAAGTGCTCGATCAATCGGTATTACGAAGGCCGTTTCGTCGGATGTCAAAAACATGTTGTCAGGTCAGATATCAGCCGGCGAATATGTCGTACAAGATAAGATATACGAAAGACTAGGTGCATGGAGAGTCACGAAGATCAACTTTTGGTTGCGCTTGGTGCAAATTTGCCGATCGGTGACCAGACCGCCCTCGCCACCCTGCAACGCGCTGCCCACGCCCTTGGTTCGTCCGGCCTGACACTGAATTTCAGCACGTTCTATGCCACACCCTGCTTCCCGCAAGGCGCCGGTCCCGACTATGTGAACGCCGCCGCCGCCGGACCGATTCCCCAAGGCTGGGATGCCGCGCGCGTCCTCGCCCTTCTGCACCGGATCGAGGACGATTTCGGTCGCAAGCGCGACCAGCGCTGGGGCATGCGGACGCTCGATCTCGACCTTGTCGCCTTTGGCAATTCTGTCCTGCCCGATGCTGCAACCCAGACGCGCTGGCGCGACCTTGATCCCGAAGCGCAGCGTAGCATGGCACCCGACCGGCTGATCCTGCCCCATCCCCGCCTGCAGGACCGCGCCTTCGTGCTGGTTCCCCTCGCCGATGTCGCCCCCGATTGGCGCCACCCGCTGCTGGGCCAGACCACGCTGGAAATGCTCGCAGCCCTGCCCGCCACAGACCGCGATCAGGTGGTCCCGATCCCGCTGTGATTCAGCGCTTGTCAAGGCCAAAGCCTGCCATTACATAGACCGTCTATTGCCCCCCATCCGAACTGGAGCAGCATATGGCCCGCGTGACGGTCGAAGATTGCGTTGACAAAGTGCCGAACCGGTTTGAACTGGTCATGCTCGCAGCGCACCGCGCCCGCGAGATCCAGTCAGGCTCGCCCCTGACCATCGACCGCGACAATGACAAGAACCCGGTCGTCTCGCTGCGCGAGATCGCCGAGGAAACGCAAAGCGCCGATGCGCTGCGCGAGCGGATGATCGAAAGCCACCAGACCCAGATCGAGGTCGACGAACCCGAAGAAGACCAGATGGCGCTTCTTATGTCGGGCGAGATGGACCGCCCGATGCAGGACGACATGTCCGAAGAAAAGCTGCTGCGCGCGCTGATGGAAGCGCAGGGCGACAACTGACCGGTCGGCCAATGGGCCGACCCCGCGCGGGGCGATGATGATCGACGTCGAAGACCTCATCGCCCTCGTCCACAATTACAACCCGCGCACCAATGCCGACCTGATCCGCAAGGCCTATGCCTATGGCTTCCAGATGCATGACGGTCAGGTCCGCAAATCGGGCGAACCCTACTTCACGCACCCCGTGGCCGTCGCGGCGATCCTGACAGAACAGCGGCTCGATGATGCCACCATCATCACCGCCCTGTTGCATGACACGATCGAAGACACCCGCTCCACCTATACCGAGGTGTCAGACCTGTTCGGAAACGAGGTCGCCGAACTCGTCGACGGCGTGACCAAGCTGACCAACCTGCAACTGTCGTCGGCGCAAAGCCAGCAGGCGGAAAACTTCCGCAAGCTTTTCATGGCCATGTCGAAAGACTTGCGGGTGATTCTGGTCAAGCTGGCCGACCGTCTGCACAACATGCGGACGATCAAAAGCATGTCCGCCGAAAAGCAGGCCCAAAAGGCCCGCGAGACGATGGAGATCTTCGCCCCCCTCGCAGGCCGGATGGGCATGCAATGGATGCGCGAGGAGTTGGAAGACCTCGCCTTCCGCGTGCTGAACCCCGAAGCCCGCAATTCCATCATCCGCCGCTTCATCACCCTGCAACGCGAAGCGGGCGACGTGGTCCACAAGATCACCGCCGACATCCGCAACGAGTTGGAAAAGGTGCAGGTCGAAGCCGATGTCTATGGTCGCGCCAAAAAGCCCTATTCCATCTGGCGCAAGATGCAGGAGAAAGACCTCGCCTTCTCGCGCCTGTCCGACATCTACGGTTTCCGCGTCATCTGCGGCTCCGTCGCCGATTGCTACCGCATCCTCGGCGTGATCCACGGCCGCTGGCGCGCCGTTCCGGGCCGGTTCAAGGATTACATCAGCCAGCCCAAGAACAACGGCTACCGCTCGATCCACACCACCGTATCAGGCCGCGACGGCAAGCGGGTCGAGGTGCAGATCAGAACCCGCGAAATGCACGAAGTCGCCGAAGCCGGTGTCGCTGCCCATTGGAGCTACCGCGAAGGCGTGCGCGCGATAAACCCCTTTGCCGTCGATCCGGCGAACTGGATCGCCACCCTGACCGAACGCTTCGACGAAGGCGACCACGACGAATTCCTCGAACACGTCAAGATGGAGATGTACTCCGATCAGGTGTTCTGCTTCACCCCCAAGGGCGATGTGATCCAGCTTCCGCGCGGGGCGACGCCGCTCGACTACGCCTATGCCATCCACACCCGCATCGGCAACTCTTGCGTCTCGGCCAAGGTCGACGGCATCCGCGTGCCGCTCTGGACCCGCCTGAAAAACGGCCAATCGGTCGAGATCATCACCGCCGAAGGCCAGCGCCCGCAATCCAGCTGGATCGACATCGTGACGACCGGCCGCGCCAAGGCCGCGATCCGCAAATCGCTGCGCGAAGAAGACCGTGGCCGATTCGTCAAACTCGGTCAGGAACTTGCCCGCGCCGCCTTTGACCATGTCGGCAAAAAGGCCACCGACAAGGCACTGCGGACAGCGGCCAAGATGCTCGGTCTGGCCGACGAGATGGACCTGATGGCCCGCCTCGGGTCAGCCGAGGAGACAGCGCGGCGCGTGGTGGAACTGCTCTACCCCGAACTCGCCCGCAAACAGGCGGACGAAGTCGACGGCACCCGCCCCGTGGTGGGCCTGTCCGACGACCAGTCCTTCCGCCGCGCCCCCTGCTGCCAGCCGGTTCCGGGCGAACGCATCGTCGGCATCACCTACCGCGGGCAAGGTGTGGTCGTGCATGCCATCGACTGCCCCGCGCTCGAGGAATTCGAGGAACAGCCCGGCCGCTGGGTCGACCTGCACTGGCACTCGGGCCGCCACGCCGCGGTGCATACCGTCAGCTTCGAAATCACCATTTCCAATGACGCGGGCGTCTTGGGGCGGATATGCACCTTGATCGGCGAGCAGAAGGCCAATATCTCGGACCTGAGGTTCACCGACCGTAAGCCCGACTACTACAGGCTCATCATCGACGTGGACCTTCGCGATGTCGAACATCTGCACATGGTCATGACCGCGCTCGAGGCCGAGACCGACGTGGCGCAGATTTCCCGTCACCGCGATCTGACGCGCAAACCCTGAACCGGTCACGGTTCTGCGGCACATCGGGGGACGGTTATTTGGTTTTCAAGCGGCGCAATCCCAGAACCCTGTGGGGATGGACGCGCGAGATGGTCTACCCCCAGGGCGGCTTCAAACGTGCGACGCAATACGTCCTGCACCGCATGCGCCGCCTTCCCGACCAACCCCACCGCATCGCGCGGGGGTATTCGCCGGATCGCTCGTCGGCTTCCTGCCGCTTCCCGGCATGCAATTCGTCGCGGCATGGGCGGCGTCACGCGCGGTGAACGGCAACCTGCTGGCGGCCCTTCTGGCCACCTTCAACACCAACCCGATCACCACGCCCTTCTTCGCCGTCTTTGCCATGTCCTTCGGGCATTGGATCATGGGCATCGAAAAGCCGCTGACTGCCGCCTATATCGGCCGCGCCTTTGCCAATGCGGGCGAAGACCTTTGGTTCAACGTCCTTGCCCTGTTTGGCCCCGAACACGCCCGCTGGGACGGGCTTTTGCAGTTCTGGAATGAAATCTACCTGCCCTATTTCATCGGCGCGCTCATCCCCGGCCTCGTGCTGTCGGCGGTGTTCTATTACCTGACCATCCCCTTGGTGCATGCCTATCAAAAGGCCCGCGCCGCCAAGGCGAAAGAACGCCATGACCGCCGCAAAACCCTGCGCGAGACGCTGGCGGCGGCGGCGGCAAAACTCAAGCGCGATGCGGCAAAGGGCGGGGATGACGAAGCGCCCCCCGCGCCCTAATATTCGTTCAGACGCGTTAAAAGGACCAAAGCGATGAAACCCCTCGGACGACTGCGGCTCGGCGTGAACATCGACCACGTGGCGACGGTCCGCAATGCGCGCGGCTCGGTCTGGCCCGACCCCCTGCGCGCCGCCCTGCTGGCCGAAGCGGCAGGCGCCGACGGCATCACCGCCCATCTGCGCGAAGACCGCCGCCACATCCGCGATACGGATATCGAAGCCCTCAGGGCAGGGCTTGCCATCCCGCTCAACTTCGAATGTGCCGCCACAGACGAGATGAAGGCCATCGCCCTGCGCCTGCGCCCCCACGCCGTCTGCCTCGTCCCCGAAAAGCGGCAGGAACGCACAACCGAAGGCGGGCTGGATGTAGCGGGCGATCAGGCGCGGCTGACCGATTACGTCGGCGAACTCGCCGCCGCGGGCTGCCGCGTGTCGATGTTCATCGGCCATGATCCGCGCCAGATCGAAGCCTCGGCCGCCATCGGCGCCGCAGTCATCGAATTGCACACGGGCCTATACTCCGAACTCCACGCCGAAGACCGCATGGCCGAGTCCGAAGCCGAATTGCAGGGCCTGAAACGCGGCGCGGCACTGGCCCATGCGCTGGGTCTGGAAGTCCACGCAGGCCATGGCCTGACCTATGACAACGTGGCGCCCATCGCTGCCATGCCCGAGGTGATGGAACTCAACATCGGCCATTTCGTGATCGGCGAGGCGATCTATCGCGGGCTGGAAGGGGCAATCGACGAAATGCGCCGCCGCATGGACCTCGCACGTGAGGGGCTGGCGTGACGGAGTTTTCTGCGAAAAATCCGGCCAACGAATTTTCTGCGAAAATTCAGGCCTCCCGTTCGACCGCTGAATTTTCGCAGAAAATTCGTTGCGGAAGATTATCGCAGAAAATCTTCGGTCGCGTCGCATGATCCTCGGAATCGGCTCCGACCTTGCCAATATCGAACGGATCGAGGCCACCATAGCCCGCTTCGGTGACCGCTTCCTGACCCGCGTCTTTACTGCCCGCGAACAGCGCAAGGCGCAAAGCCGCCCGCGTGCCATCGCTGCCACCTATGCCAAACGCTGGGCCGCGAAAGAGGCCTGTTCAAAGGCGCTGGGCACCGGCCTTCGCATGGGCATCTCGTGGAAAGACATGGCCGTGACCAACCTCTCGTCCGGTCAACCCGTGATGCATGTCACCGGCTGGGCCGCCGAACGCCTCGCCGCCATGACCCCCGCAGGGCATCAGGCGGTGATCCACGTCACACTGACCGACGATCACCCCTGGGCGCAGGCCTTCGTGGTGATCGAGGCCCGCCCGCTGGCACCTGCCACACAGTCAAGAACGTGATCCGCGCCGAACTTGACTCAGGCCCCGCGCCCGCGCATGTAGCGCCGACCGCCGTGTGATGCTATGGGCGGCTGCACCCAAGGGATGACCCGAGAATGGCGAAAACTTCTGCACGTCAAGATGGCGGCTTGCTCGAAACGGTAAAGACCGTTGTCTACGCGCTGCTCATCGCGGGCATCTTCCGCACGCTCTTTTTCCAGCCCTTCTGGATTCCATCGGGCTCGATGAAGGACACGCTGCTGATCGGCGATTTCCTTTTCGTCAACAAGATGGCCTACGGCTATTCGCGTTATTCCTGCCCGTTTTCGTTCTGCCCGATCTCGGGCCGCATCCTTGGCGGCGAACCCGAACGTGGCGATGTCGTGGTCTTCCGCCATCCCGTCAACGGCACCGATTTCATCAAGCGCCTGATCGGCCTGCCGGGCGATACCGTGCAGATGAAGAACGGCGTGCTTTTCCTGAACGGCACCCAAGTGCCGCAGGAAGCCGCCGGCACCTTCGAGGAAATCTATGAAAAACAGGGCCCGATGGGCAACCTGCCGCGTTGCGAGAACGGCCCAGTGGGCGAAGGCGGCGTCTGCACCTCGTCGCGCTATGTCGAGACCCTGCCGAACGGCGTAAAGCACAATATCCTGAACATCGACAACAACGGTTTTGCCGACAACACCGACATCTTCACCGTGCCGCCGGGGCATTACTTCTTCATGGGCGACAACCGCGACAATAGCCAGGACAGCCGCTTTGGCCAAGCCGTGGGCGGCGTGGGCTTCGTGCCTGCCGAATTCCTGATCGGCCGCGCCGACCGCGTGATCTTCTCGTCTGCTGGCCGGTCGATGCTCTATTTCTGGACATGGCGGCCCGACCGCTTCTTCAAGGCGATCGAGTGAGCCGTCCCACGATCAAACTCGCGGCCGAACTGGCCGCCTTCTCGGCCCGCATCGGGCACGACTTCCACCGCCCGGAGTTGCTGCTCCGGGCGGTCACGCATTCCTCGCTGTCCTCGCCCACCCGCCCCTCGAACGAGCGGTTCGAGTTTCTTGGAGACCGCGTGCTTGGCCTGTCGATCGCGACCGCGCTTTTCGATGCCGACGGGCAGGCGGCCGAAGGCCAGCTTGCCCCGCGCTTCAACGCGCTGGTGCGGCAGGAAACCTGCGCCGAGGTCGCGCGCGACATCGGTCTGGGCGATGTGCTGAAACTCGGCCGGTCCGAAATGCTGTCGGGCGGGCGCCGCAAGGAAGCCCTGCTTGGCGATGCCATGGAGGCGCTGATCGCCGCAGTCTATCTGGACGCAGGGTTCGAAACGGCCCGCGACATGGTGCTGCGGCTCTGGGGTGGCCGGATCGCCGATGCCGAGACCAATGCCCGCGATCCGAAATCGGCGCTTCAGGAATGGGCGCAAGCCCGTGGCCTGCCGCCGCCCGCCTATCTCGAAACGGGGCGCGAAGGCCCCGACCATCAACCGATTTTTACCGTCGAGGCCCGTCTGACCACGGGCCAGTCCGAGACAGGCCGCGCCAGCGGCAAACGGGCGGCGGAACAGGCAGCGGCGCGCGCGCTTCTCGCCCGCATGGAGGCCGAAAATGACTGACGACATCGACCAACCGACCAACGCCCCCGAAGACCAAAGCCCGAAACGCGCAGGTTTCGTCGCCCTGATCGGCGAGCCGAACGCCGGCAAATCGACCCTGCTGAACCGCATGGTGGGGGCCAAGGTGTCTATCGTGACGCACAAGGTCCAGACCACGCGGTCGCGCATCAGGGGTGTGTGCATGGCAGGACGGTCGCAGATCGTCTTTGTCGATACGCCCGGCCTGTTCCGCCCGCGCCGCCGCCTCGACCGCGCCATGGTCGCCGCAGCCTGGGGCGGGGCGGCCGATGCCGATATCATCGTGCTGCTGATCGAGGCGCATCGGGGGGCCACCGAAGGCGTCAAGGCCATCGTCGACAGCCTGAAGGACAAGATCCCGCGCGGCACCAAGGTGGCGCTGGCGATCAACAAGATCGACAAGATCAAGGCCGAGAACCTGCTACGCCTGACTGAGTCGATGAACGAAGCCTTCCCCTTTGCGCGCACCTTCATGATCAGCGCCGAACGCGGCTACGGTATCGACACGCTTCGCGACTGGCTGGCCGAAGAAGTGCCGCAGGGCGAATGGTTCTACCCCGAAGACCAGATCGCCGACCTGCCGATGCGAATGATCGCCGCCGAGATGACGCGCGAGAAACTGACCCTGCGGATGCACGAGGAACTGCCCTACCAGCTGACGGTCGAGACCGAGAACTGGGAAGACCGCAAGGATGGCTCGACCCGGATCGACCAAGTGATCTATGTCGCCCGCGACGGCCACAAGGGCATCATCCTTGGCGCGGGGGGCGAGACGATCAAGGTCATCGGCCAACAGGCCCGCGCCGAGATCGCGACCTTCCTCGAACGGCCGGTGCACCTGTTCCTGCAAGTGAAGGTGCGGCCGAACTGGCTGGAAGAGAAAGAGCGATATTCCGAGATGGGCCTCGATTTCAAGGACGGCGATTGATCCCCCTCACCCCCGACCCCTCTCCCCGAGGGGAGAGGGGGGCGATGGGTCGGGACGCGGTCTGCCCTTGGGCGACCCCCGGAAGGGCTGTCTGCCCTCCCGGACCCACCCGAGGATATTTTTCCAGCGTGAAAGGCAAGGCGTGACAGTCCGGCTGACCAGCGAGCTTTGGGTTTCGGCATATCTCAACCGGCTGCGACTGGCCGATATCGCGGTTTACGTGGTGGCGCGCGGCGATGCGACCGCCGGTGCGGTGATCGTGAAATCCGCCACTCTCGACGGGCGGGCGCGGGCCTTTCAACGCTCGGTCGATTTCGAAACCGGCGGGCGGGCCTGGGTCGTGCTGGCCGAGGGCGACGAGGCTGCGGTCGACGCCGTTCTGGCGCGGCAAAGGGCGCGCGACCGCGACCTGTGGCTGATCGAGGTCGAGGACCGTCAGGGCCGCACGCTGCTCGGGCAGGATGGTCTGCGCGACTGAAACGCCAGCGCGGCAGGTGTGACCATAAGCCCGAGGCACAGGAAACCGGCGCAATGGGCTGCCACGTTGGCCGACAGCGGCCACGGCCCCGGCGCGTCGAGAACGGCAAAAGGATCGGGCCAGACGCCCGTCACCAGCCCCCCGCACAAAGGGGTATGGGCGGCGCAAGCCGGCTGCCAGCCCGGCCGCCCTTTGCGCCGGAATCGGCCAGCCTGCCGCCACCGCCCCAGACCGACCGCTACGATCAGCGCCATCAGGTTGGTGAAATCCTCCGCCGCCCGTCATGCCGCGCGGGCCACGCCATCGACGCCGCCGTGACCCTTCCGCGCCAACGCATGCCCTTCTCCCTTTGTTTCCGGCGGGATGAACCCCTTTGCCTGCGCTTGCGTTCCGGCCCGCAGGGTGGATAGTCAGGCGATGGAATGGCGTGACGAAGGGGTTCTGCTCTCGGCCCGGCCGCATGGCGAAAGCAGCGCGATCATCGAGGTTTTCACGGCCGGTCATGGCCGCCATGCCGGTGTCGTGCGGGGCGGCACCTCGCGCAAGCTTGCACCCGTGTTGCAACCCGGAACGCAGGTGCAGGTGGCGTGGCGGGCGCGGCTCGATGCCCATATCGGCGCCTTTACCGTCGAACCCTTGCAAAGCCGTGCCGCGATCATGGCCGATCATCTGGCGCTGTCGGCCCTGAACGCGCTTTGCGCCCTGCTGCACGCCGCCCTGCCCGAACGCGAAGGGCACGCACCCCTTTACCGCGCTACGCTGCCGCTGCTTGACGCCATGGAGCGGGGGGCCGACTGGCTGCCCGATTACCTGCGTTGGGAAATGCTTTTGCTCGACGAAATCGGCTTCGGCCTCGACCTTACGCGCTGCGCCGTGACGGGGGCGCGCGACGATCTGGCCTTTGTCAGCCCGAAAACCGGCCGCGCCGTCAGCCGTGCGGGGGCGGGCGACTGGGCCGCGCGTCTGCTTCCCCTGCCGCAGGTACTGATGGGGCAGGGCGGGGGCAGCGCCGCCGAAATCGCCCAAGGCCTTGCCGTAACCGGCCATTTCCTGCTGCGCGAGATCACCGGCCTGAACGACCGCCCCCTGCCGGAAGCACGGGCGCGGTTTCTGGCGCTCGTCAGCAGGCGGGCGTCTGACGCGCCCTGACCCGCTGCCGCCACAGGGTGAAGACCCCCGCTGTCACCACGATGCCAGCGCCGATGGCCACATTGGTCCGCACCGTTTCGGCAAACAGCACCACGCCGATGCCTGACGCCCAGACCAGTTGCAGATAGGCAAAGGGCTGGATCGCCGAGGCCTCGGCCACCGCAAAGGCTCGGATCAGCAGCCAGTGCCCCAGACAGGCGGTGCAGCATAGCAGCGCCATCCATGCCATATCCGGCCCCGCCATCGGTTGCAGATGCCCTATCCCCAGCACCGTCATGGCCACCGCCCCGCCGATCCCGGTCCAGAAATAGCTGACTGCAGGATCGTCGCGCCGCGCCACATAGCGGGTGAGCAGCCCGTAAACCGCAAACAGCAGCGCGGCCAAAAGCGGCACCAGCGCCCATGGTGAAAACACCGCCACGCCGGGTTGCAGGATGATCACCACCCCCACGAAGCCCGCCAATATCGCGCACCAGCGCCGCCAGCCCACCCGCTCGCCCAACACCGGCCCCGACAGGGCAGCGATCAGCAAGGGATAGCTGGCAAAGGCCGCATGGCTTTCCACCAGCCCCAGCGTCACGAAACCGGCGACGAAGACGCAGATTTCCACCGCCAGCAGCGCCCCGCGCAGCGCCTGCAGCACCGGATAATGCGTCTTGACCGCCGCACGCAGCCCGCCCTTTTGCCGCGCGGCCATGACCATGACGAAGGCGGCAAAGAACCAGAAGCGGATCATCACAACCATCTGCACCGGATAGCTTGCCGCCAGATGCCGCGAGATGCCGTCCTGCACCGCGAATACCAGTGTGGTTGCGACCATCAGCCAGATGCCCGCCCGCGTGTTCTGTGCGGTGGCGTTCGGTGTCATGCCCGCCGCCGTTCCTGCGTCAGTGCGAAGATCCCCGCCGCGACCACGATCACCGTGCCAAGCGCCACCATGGGCGCAAGCCGCTCGCCATAGACCAGCATCCCGATCACCGTGACAAAGACGATCTGCAAATAGGCATAGGGCTGCACCACATTGGCCTCGGCGTTTTCATAGCAGATGGTCAACAGCCAATGCGACAGGATCGCCAGCGCGCAATAGACCGCAAGATAGCCCAGATCGACACCCTGCACCGCCTGCCAGTTCGGTAGGCCAAGCAGCGTCATGAACCCCGCCCCGATGATGGCCGACCAGAAGAACGACGGAAACACCGCCTCGTCCCGCGCCGAAAGGCGGGTCAGGATGGAATAGGTCGCAAACATCAGCGCGGCGGCAAAGGGCAAGAGCGCAGGCCAGGAAAACACGCCCGAGGTCGGCCGCAGCACCACCAGCACCCCCACCAGCCCCGCGCCGATCGCGGCCCAACGCTGCCAGCCGATCTTTTCGCCCAGTATCGGCCCCGACAGCGCGGCGATCAGCAAGGGGCAGACGGCAAAGACCGCATGGCTTTCGATCAGACCGATCATGGTATAGCCCCAGACGATCAGGCACACCTCGGCCACCAGCAGCGTGCCGCGCAGCGCATGGACCACGGGGCGCTTGGTGCGGATCGCGGCACGAAACCCCTCGGGGCGGCGCAAGGCCAGCACCAGCACGAAAGCGGCAAAGACCCAGTAGCGCACCATGATGACCATGAGCGTGTTATACGTCTCAGCCAGATGCCGCGAAAACCCGTCCTGCAAGGCAAAGCAGAACACGGCTGCCACCATCAGCCAGATACCCTTGGAGCGATTGCGGCTCATTTCCGTCCTGTCGTCATATGTCTTTTGCGCCCGTGGCCGGTCACGCGTTCGACGGCGAAACCCGCCGCTTCCAGCGACCGGCGCACATGGCCCGCTGCGGTATAGGTGGCAAAGGTGCCACCCGTGGCCGTATGCGCGCCGACCTCGGCCATCAGTTCCGGCGACCACAATTCAGGGTTCTTGGCGGGCGAAAACCCGTCCAGAAACCACGCATCCGCGCAGGCCCCCCATGCGGGCAGCGTGTCGCGGGCATCGCCGATCACCACCTCGACCTCGATCCCCGCCAGCGCAAAGCGGCGCTTTCCACTGTCCCACGCAGCCAGAAACGGCCCTGCCACCGCCTGCGCCTCGGGGAAATGGCGCAGCGCGCGGGCGATGTCGGTCGCATCCAGCGGATAGGCCTCGAAGCTGGTATAGCGCAACGTCCCCGCCCGCCCCGTTCCCGCCCATGCGATCAGCAGCGCCAGCAGGTTCAGCCCCGTCCCGAACCCCAGTTCGGCCACATGGAACCCGTCCGCCAGCCGGTCCGGCAACCCGTTGCCCGCCAGAAACACATGCCGCGTCTCGGCCAGACCATCGGCCAGCGAGAAATACGGGTCGTCGAAACGGGTCGAGACGGGGATTACCCCGTCCTTCCAAGTCACACCCTGTTCGCCGCCGGTCATCTGCCCTAAACCCTAGAAATCGCGGCGGACCATGGGCAAGGCATTACGGAATGGCAAGGGTCGATCTGACAGTGATGGGCGCGGGCATCTTCGGCCTGTCCATCGCATGGGCGGCCCTGACCCGTGGCGCCCGCGTCCGCGTGATCGACCCGAACGGGCCGGGGGCAGGGGCCTCGGGCGGGCTTGTCGGCGCGCTCGCCCCGCATGTGCCGGAAAACTGGAACCCGAAAAAGGCCTTCCAGCTTGAAAGCCTGCTCATGGCCGAAAGCTGGTGGGCAGCGGTCGGCGCGGCATCGGGCTTGCCCACGGGCTATCTGCGCTCGGGCCGCCTGCAACCGCTCGCCGATGCCCAGGCAATCGCCCACGCCACCGCCCGCGCGGCCGAGGCCGCAACCCTGTGGCAGGGCAGGGCGCTCTGGCAGGTCATCCCCGCCACGGGTGCGCCTTGGGAACCCGTCAGCCCGTCAGGCCAGTTGATCCACGACACCCTCACCGCCCGCCTCTCGCCCCGCATGGCGCTTGCCACCCTGACCGCCGCGATCACCGCAGGGGGCGGCGAAATCACAGCCGAAGGCCAAGCACAGGGCGCGATCCTCTGGGCCACAGGGGCGAGCGGCCTGCAAACCCTGTCGCAGCATTTTGCCAAACCCGTGGGTGCCGGCGTCAAGGGCCAAGCCCTGTCACTGGCCCATGACGCCGCCACCCTGCCGCAACTTTTCACCGATGGCCTGCACATCGTCCCCCATGCCGACGGCACCGTCGCCATCGGCTCGACATCCGAAAACCACTGGACCACGCCAGACTTCGACGCCTCGGGCGAGGCGCTGCATGCCCGCGCCCTCGCAGCCCTTCCCGCCCTGCACGGCGCACCCGTCGTCGCCCGCTGGGCCGGCATCCGCCCCCGCGCCCGCACCCGCGCCCCGATGCTGGGCGAATGGCCCGACCGCACGGGGCACTTCATCGCCAACGGCGGCTTCAAGATCGGCTTCGGCATGGCCCCCAAAGTCGCGACCACCATGGCCGACCTGATCCTGTCAGGACATGACGCCATCCCGCAAGGCTTCCGCGTCACCGACAACCTTTAACCCGCAGCCTTCGCCTCGTGCCGCGCCGACCAGCGGTCGAGCATCCGGAACAGCAGCGGATTGGCAAGGATCGACAGCATCGCCCCCGCCACGACCAAGTCTTTCGCCTCTTGCGGTACGATGCCCAGCGAAAGCCCCATCACGATCAGGATGAACGAAAACTCGCCGATCTGCGCCAATGACGCCGAAATCGTCAGCGCCACCGACCGCTCGTAGCCGAAAGCAACCACGATGCCATAAGCCGCAAGCGCCTTGATCCCGACGATAATCACCACCGTTCCTACCAGCGCCAAGGGAGCGGTCACCACCACCATCGGGTTGAACAGCATCCCCACCGACACGAAGAACAACACCGCAAACGCATCGCGCAGCGGTAGCGTCTCGCGTGCGGCCTGCTGGCTCAGCGTCGATCCGGCCATCACCATACCGGCAAAGAACGCCCCCAGCGCGAAACTGACACCAAACAGCGTCGACGATCCGAACGCCACCCCCAGCGCAATCGCCAGCACCGACAGGCGGAACAACTCGCGGCTGCCGGTATGGGCGACATAATGCAAAACGGCAGGAATGACCCGCTGCCCCACCAGCAGCATCAGCGCGACAAAGGCCCCGACCTTGGCCGCCGTGACCAGCAGCGTCGCGACCACCGGCCCGACCCCCAGCGCCACCACTTCCGCCGCTTGCCCGTCAACCGGCTGCGTCTGCCCGCCCAGCAGCCCCGCAAGCGGCGGGATCAGCACCAGCGAAACCACCATCACCAGATCCTCGACGATCAGCCAGCCCACCGCGATCCGGCCCCGCTCGGTCTCGATCAATCCACGGTCCTGCAAGGCCCGCAGCAGCACGACCGTCGAGGCGACCGAAAGCGACAGCCCGAAGATCACACCCGCGCCAAGGCCCCAACCCAGCGCCCATGCCAGCAGCACGCCCGCCCCCGTCGCCACCGCGATCTGCCCCACAGCCCCCGGCACGGCGATGGTCTTGACGCTTAGCAGGTCACGCACCGAAAAGTGCAGCCCCACCCCGAACATCAACAAAATCACCCCAAGCTCGGCCAGTTCGGTCGCCAGCTTCTGGTCCGCCACATAACCCGGCGTGAACGGCCCCACGATAACCCCTGCCAGCAAATACCCCGCGATCAACGGTAACTTCAGCCGCTGCGCCAGCAGCGCCAGCGCAAAGGCAAGGCACAAGCCGACCACGATGGTTGCGATCAGCGGGGTTTCATGCGGCATCGGTTCTCCTCGAACTGGTTTGTCCGCCGGACGGGCGGGGCGCTCGGTCTATGACTCCGTGTATGGTGCAGCTAACCACACTCTGCCCGGGTTCAAGCACCCAAAACGCGGTAAACCCGTTCCCCGACCGGAATTTGACGCAAATTCCGGCAAAATTTCTGACGCAGAAATTCGGGTCGCTCCCGTTGCTGGCGAAGCGCGAACTTTTCCGCAGCGCCTCCGGAATTTGCGTCAAATTCCGGTCGAAATTTCTGCGTCAGAAATTTCCCCGTTGACGCAAGGCCGCCGCCCGCGTCCCCTCGCTGCCATGACCCGCATCGACAACGCCACCGCCCGCCGCATCTTCCTCGACCGTCACGCGCTGGCCGAATCCTCCTCCGGCCCCGCCACCGGTGCCGACCTTGCTGCGCTGATCGACCGCATCGGTTTCGTGCAGATCGACAGCATCAACACCGTCGCCCGCGCGCATGACATGATCCTGTGGTCGCGCCGCCAAAGCTACCGCCCGCCCGCTCTGAAACGCTTGCTCGAAACCGACCGCGCCCTGTTCGAACACTGGACGCATGACGCCTCGATCCTGCCCATGCGGCTTTACCCCTTCTGGCAGCACCGCTTCGAACGCGATGCGCTGCGCCTGCGCGACAACTGGCAGCGCTGGTTCCGCGACGGCTATGCCGCGCAATTCGACACCATCCTGAACCGCATCGCCCGCGACGGCCCCGTATCGACCTCCGATGTGGGCGAGGGCGAGGTGCGTGGCAAAGGCGGCTGGTGGGATTGGCACCCGTCGAAAACCGCGCTCGAATGGCTCTGGCGCACCGGCCAATTGGCGATCACCCGCCGCGACGGCTTTCGCAAGGTCTATGACCTGACCGAACGCGTCATCCCCGCCGCCCATCGCAGCCCCGCCCCAGATGCAAGCGCCCTGACCGATTGGGCCTGCCGCTCGGCCCTCTCGCATCTCGGCTTTGCCAATGAAACCGAACTGCGCGGCTACTGGAACGCCCTGCGCCCCGATGAGGTGAAGGCTTGGGTCGCCACCGCCCGCGCAAGCGGTGAGGTCACCGAAATCACCGTGGCAGGTGCCGATGGCACCCCGCGCCGCGCCTTGGCCTTTCCCGCCACGCTGACCGAAACCCCGCCCGAACCGCCCGCCCGCCTGCGGATTCTGTCTCCCTTCGACCCCGCCCTGCGCGACAGGAACCGCATCGAACACCTGTTCGGCTTCCACTACCGGATCGAGGTTTTCGTGCCTGAAGCCAAACGCCGCTACGGCTATTACGTCTTTCCCGTGCTCCAAGGTGCCACCCTCATCGGCCGCATCGACGCCAAGGCCTTCCGCGCCGAAAACACCCTGCGCGTCCGCGCCTTCTGGCCCGAGGCGGGCGTTACCACCACCAAACAGCGCCTCGCACGGCTCGATGCCGAACTGCACCGCCTTGCGGTCTTTGCAGGCTGCGACCGCGTCGAATACCTGCCCGACTGGCTGCAAGGTTCGCTGCGGGGGGCCTGACCCCCCGCAACCGGTTTTCAGAACTTGTGCTGGAACACCAGATCCAGACCAAGGCTTTCGTAGCCGTCGGCGCCCAGACCGTCGTAGCTTCCGGTCAGCGACAGCTCTGCCCCCGACCCGAAGACGCGGTTCACGCCAAAGCTGACCTTGCCCCGATGCCCTTCGTAAACCGCAGGCCCGCCGCTGACGCTGCCCGCCCAGATGTCCGACAGACCAAATGTCGCCGTCATGGCCCCCGCAGGCACCGGCAGCGGAAAGGTCACTTCGACCCCGACCGAAACCTGCGCCACCGCGTTGTCGCCCGCCCCGATCGGATTGCCCAAGCCGTCAGTATAGGCATCGGTCTGTTCGCGTGCATAGGCGGCTTGCAGGCTGGGTTTCCAGACCACATCGCCCTTGGCAATCTGCCCCGACACCCCGAACTGCGCCAAAAGCCGCGTGGCGTCGAAACTGTCCTCGAACGTGCCCAGCGGCGAGAAGGTGTTCTGCGACGCGCCGTAAAGCAGCCGCCCCTGCACCACCAGCGGTTGGTCGGGCAACTTGGCCACGACATAGGGCCCGATCAGGTAACCGGTGCCCTCGGCCACGGCCAACCCGTCCACCGTCTTCAGATGGTCCACCTGCGCCATGACCCCAAGCGCCAGCCCTTCGCCGACCATCACATGCGTTCCGGCAGCGCCAAGCACATAGTCGCCCTCGGCCCCGCCGACGGTCGACCAGTTGCCTTTCAACCGCAGCCAGACCGGCTGATCCGGCGCGGTGGCGAGGTCGACCTGACCCCCCATCGACGACATGGTGACATTGGCCGTCCCGTCACCGCCCGAGACCACCGAGCCAAGGTCGGGCTGCGTGCCGATCAGGTTGTTCATGCGGGTCTGCACGAACTGGTCAATCTGCGCCTCGGTTTCGGCGATCACCTTTTCGCGCTCGTCGTCATCGGTCCCCGGTTCCTCGGCTCCCGCGCGCGTCACCGTGACCGTCACCGTCTTGGTCGACGTGTCGACCCCGTCGGACACCATCACGTCGAACACCAGCGAAACCTGCGTCTCGCCTTCTGGCACGGCGGGGGCGGTAAAGCTGATCGCAGCCCCCCTCGACGTCGGCGGAAGCTGATCCTCCGTCAGGGCCGCACTCTCCACAACCCTCACGATCTCTTCCTCCAGCACCGTCGGCCCTGCGGTCTGGACCCAGCGGATGCGCAGATTGCTCTCGTCCGGATCCGTCGATCCCGAGGCGTCCAGCGTCACGCTCTCGCCTTCCTTAGCCGTCGTAGGCCCGGTCACCACGATCACCGGTGCCGTGTTCGGTCCGATGGTCACGAATACCGACGAGCGTGCCGTGCGGGTCGTGTTCTTCGCAGTGGTTTCGGTCACGGTCAGCACGAACTCGGCCGTGATGCTGGTGGCGACGTTCGGCGCGAAGAAATAGGTATTCTGCATCGCCGGGTCGTCGATCATCACGTCGGATTCCGTCTCCCACTGATAGGTCAGCGTGCTCTCGGGGTCTGCACCCGATACGGTTGCCTCCAGCCCGACAAACCCGCCCGTCACGACAGCGTCGTCCGACGCGGTCGCCGTAACCACCAAAGCAGGCGGCTCGGGCAGTTCGACCACGATCGTCTCGGTGTCGGACGCCCCGTCATTGTCGGTCACCGTGACGGTGAACACCAGATCGCCACCCGCATTCGTCGGCAGCGGAGTGGGCAGACCGAACGACGCCTCGGCCGCGTTGGACCCCAACAGCAAGACACTCGGTCCCCCGGTTTGCGCCCAGACATAGTCCAGGGAATCGACATCACCCTCGTCGGCATCGGTCGACCCTGCCGCTGACAGCGTGATGGTCCCGCCCGCCTCAACCTCACCGCTGCTCGTCGCCACCGCGACAGGCGCCACGTTCTTCTTCGACGTCACGGTAAGCCGCATTGTATCGCTGTGGCTGTTGGTTCCGTCATTAGCCGTCACGGTCAGATCGAAAACCTGATCCGCTGCGTTCGCCTCCAGCACAGGCGCGGTGAACATCGGGCTTGGCGAACTCCAGTTGAACGAAAGCCCATCCGGCGTCGCAACCCAGGCATAGCCCATCGCCGCAACATCGCCCGCATCCGGATCGATCACCGTCGCATTCAACGAGACTTGCCCGCCCGAAGCGACCTCCAGGTCACCCCCCGCACTCACGACCGGAGCCGTGTTCGGCTTCACCGTAACCTGCATCGTCGACGTGGCCGAGGCGGTGCCGTCACTGACCGTCAGCGTCAACGTGACGACGACATCCGACGTTCCCGCAGGTACCTTGGGCGCTGTATAGACCGGCGTCGCAGAGGTCGCGTTCGACAAGGTTCCCACACCGATCGGCGCGGTCCAGGAATAGGTCAGAACAGCCCCTGCGTCGGGGTCAGACCCCGAACCGTCCAATGTGACAGTCTTTCCCGACCCCACCTCCTTGTTGCCGCCAGCATTGGCGGTGGGAGCAGTGTTCAACGCCGTCCTATTTGCCACAATTAGCGTGTCGGTGGCGCCGACCAACGCATATTCGTAATCATACAAAATCCCCCCTTCTGTCGCACGGAAGATGATTCCCATGTAAGGACCGACGGCTGGGTCGAGTCCGCGCCATTTTGGGAAGTGATGGTCACATTGGATAGGCCACACTGAGCCAAGCCTGCTTCGGTAATGGCTTGAGCCTCACCCGCTAAGCCGCTGCCACTGAACAATGTGCCTCCCGCAAATTGTTCACCCGTAGGAAGGATCAACCGAACATAGGAATTAAACTCGCCCCAGAACCAAACCTGGCAAGTCCCAAGAGTTCGGACTGTAAAAGGAACAGCCCCTATAGCCTCCGCCCGCCCGCTCGGCGAAACCAGCGCTGTCACCGACAGACATAGAACCATCAAGCCGCGCCAGAACCGGCGCACAATCGCGTCGAACATCACACACTCCATCAATCGCTACACCCGCATCAGGCCGACCTGTTCACGCCAGGTCGCGGGTCACAAAGGATCCGCCAGCCGGTCGGGCATGCAAATTCATGCCCACGAGGCCCGATATCCGTTCAAATGTATTTTACAGACCAAAGTATGGATTCCTCGACAAAAGTCTGTGCTCGAAAAAGCACGGACTTCCCGCCTAGATTGCGCGCCCTGCGGCGGTGTCGCCCAAGGGTTCGCCCGACCCGCCGCCGACCATGGCCGCCATCGCTTCTTCCGCCGTCTCGACAAAGGAAAACAGCTCCAGATCGCCCGCACCGATCACGCCTTCGTCCACCAGCGCCTGCCAGTTCACCACCTTTTCCCAAAAGGCCCGACCGAACAGCAGGAACGGCACCCGTTTCATCCGCCCCGTCTGGATCAGCGTCAGGCTCTCGAACATCTCGTCCAGCGTGCCAAAGCCCCCCGGAAAGATGCAGACCGCCCGCGCCCGCATCAGGAAGTGCATCTTGCGGATCGCGAAGTAGTGAAAGTTGAAGCACAGGTCCGGCGTCACATAGGGGTTGGGCGCCTGCTCGTGCGGCAGCACGATGTTCAGCCCGATCGACTGGCCCCCCGCATCGGCAGCACCCCGGTTGCCCGCTTCCATGATCCCCGGCCCGCCACCCGTCACCACCACCCATTCGCGGCCATAGCTTTTCAGGCTTTCCACCGTGATCATCGCCGCCAGCCGCCGCGCCTCGGCATACCACGGCATCAGCCCCGCAGCGGCCCCGCCTTCGCGCACCCCGCCTTCACGCACCCCGCCTTCACGAATTCTGGCCGACCCCATCAGCACCACCGTCGATCTGATCCCGCGCTCGTCCATCACCATCTGCGGTTTCAGCAGCTCAAGCTGCAACCGCACGGGGCGCAACTCCTCGCGCATCATGAAATCGGTGTCGGTAAAGGCCAGACGGTAAGCGGGCGCGCGCGTCTGCGCGGTGTCGGGCAGCCGTTCCGCCGCGGCTGCGTCCTGCGTGCTGTCGCGGAACGGGTGGCTGCGGCTGTCGTCGGTCATGGCGGTCCCTCGTGATTGCGTGGCGGCAATCCTGTCTTTATAGGGGCGCAAAGACCGACACCAACCAAAACGGGGGAAACATGACCTACGCTGCGCTGGAAGCCGCCATCGATACCGCATGGGAGGCCCGCGACACGCTGACCCCCGCGTCAAAGGGCGAGGCAGTCGACGCCATAGAAGCCACCCTTACCGCTCTCGACAGTGGCAAGCTGCGCGTCGCGGAACGTCAGACTTCGGGCGATTGGCACGTGAACCAATGGGCCAAGAAAGCCGTGCTACTGGGCTTCCGCATCAAGGACATGGGCCTGCAATCGGGTGGCCCGCAGGGCGGCACGTGGTGGGACAAGGTCGACAGCAAGTTCCACGGCTGGGGTGAAGCCGACTGGAAGGCCGCCGCCTTCCGCGCCGTGCCCCACTGCATCGTGCGCCGCTCGGCCCATATCGCCAAGGGCGTCGTCCTCATGCCGTCCTTCGTCAACCTCGGCGCCTTCGTCGACGAAGGCACCATGGTCGACACATGGGCCACGGTCGGCTCCTGCGCCCAGATCGGCAAGAACGTCCACCTTTCAGGCGGCGTCGGCATCGGCGGCGTTCTGGAACCGATGCAGGCAGGCCCGACCATCATCGAAGACAACTGCTTCATCGGCGCACGCTCCGAAGTGGTCGAAGGCTGCATCGTGCGCGAAGGCTCGGTCCTCGGGATGGGGGTCTTCATCGGCAAATCGACCAAGATCGTCGACCGCGAAACCGGATCGGTGACCTATGGCGAGGTGCCCGCAGGATCGGTCGTCGTCGCAGGCTCGATGCCGTCCAAGAACGGGATCAACCTCTACTGCGCGGTGATCGTGAAAAAGGTCGATGCCCAGACGCGCAGCAAGACCAGCATCAACGAGTTGTTGCGGGACTAAGGTCGCATATTGCGCTGCCGATAGGGGCGCGCCCGAACCGAGGGGTGGGTGCACGTATACGTGCGCCCTCCCCCCCCAACAGATTCGGCGGGGCGGGTCGGGCGCGCCCCGTGGCTTTGGGCCACGGGGCAACCCCTGCCGTTGTTATCTCACGACCTGTCTGGCGAAGCCACCAACGGCCCGCCCATCAGATCCTCGATCAGCACGCTCACCAACTGCCCGCGCCCCTGCA
The DNA here is from genome assembly GCF_003060865.1 of Gemmobacter aquarius. Taxonomy (NCBI): domain Bacteria; kingdom Pseudomonadati; phylum Pseudomonadota; class Alphaproteobacteria; order Rhodobacterales; family Paracoccaceae; genus Paragemmobacter; species Paragemmobacter aquarius. Next base: position 2,912,126 of record NZ_CP028918.1, on the reverse strand, counting down.
CCCCCGCCTTGCGGTAGATCGCGTTCAGATGCGTCTTTACCGTGCCTTCTGCCGATCCGCGCAGCGCGGCGATCTCGGCAATCGAACAGCCCTTGATGGTGAACGTCGCCACGTCCTGTTCCGAAGGCGTCAGCCCCCATGCCCGGAAATGCCCCTCCATCACCTCGGCCAATGCGCCCGACGCCACGCCAAGGCTCTGCTCCATCCGCGCCTGCCGTTGCAACAGCCCCACGAGCGACCGCACCTCGAAGACCAGCCCCGCCACCAGCCCCACCGTGGCAGCCACTTCGGGCAGCATGTACAGCAGGCTCGTCAAGCCTTCGTCCAGATCGCGGGTCACGTCATAGACGAAGAACGCCGTGCAAAAGCACTGGAACACGATCAGCGCGACCAGCGCATAGGGCCGGTCCCCGCGATGGGGCAGGGACCGCAGCGTCATGTCACGTCTCGTGGCCCCCGCAACAGTCTCGGTCTCACTTTCGGGGACAGATTTCAGGCCATCCATCGGCGCAGTCATCGGGCCAGTCCTTCCGGTTCACGGCAAGGTCTTGTAGCCCGTAACCATCGCCTTCGGAAGGTTGATCCCCAGCCTGCGGCTTTCCACCACAACCGCCAGCACATGCACCACGATGCTGATCTCGGCCCAAGTCACCAGCGCCACATGCACCTCCTCGACCCATTCGACGCCGAAGAAGGCGACGGTGGTCATCGCATAGCCCGACCCGGCAAGGGCGGCCATGGTCAGCAACAGGTTATAGATCATCAGCGACCCCAGCGGCGAATGGCCGACATGCACATGCCGCCGCCCCGTCGCCATATCGCGCAACTGCCCCAGCACCGCGCGGGGCGAAGGCAGGAAATCGGCGAACCGCGCATGGCGCGTGCCGACCAACCCCCAGATCAGCCGCAGCGCGATCAGCCCCGCAACGGCATAGCCCACCCATTGGTGCACATCGCGCCCGGGCTTGGTGTAAAAGGCGTTCGCGGCAAAAGCCACGACCAGCGACCAGTGAAACAGGCGGACCACAGGATCCCAGACTTTGATTTTCCGCATTTCGCAAAACCCTAACTTCCGGCCACGTCCCGCGCGGCCCTTCGCATCAGACCATCGGCGGGCTACGACCGGCGCAGCCCGCCAAGACGCGGATCAATCCGCTTCGGCGCCATGCTCGACCGGCTTGAGGTCGGCGTCGAACCACAGTTGCAGCGTCGCGCCGTCCTTGACGACATAGGCTTCGATCAGCCCGTCCTCGGTCTCGACCTTGCGGACGTCATAGCCTTCGGCAACCAGTTGCGCGGTCAGCTTGTCCTTCACCGCAGCGTCCACCGCATCGCCATCGGCAAAGGCAGGGGCCGACAGGCAGGCAAAGGCAAGCGCCACGGCGGTCAGGGTGCGTTTCATTCGGGTCTCTCCATCAGCATCCGGTCAGGGCACAAGCGCCCCGCTTCCGGTGCCCCCCACTTGCCCCTTTGCTGCACCGCCGCAAATTGACCAAAGGTTACAGACTGCCCCGAAATCCCCGTCTGCAACCCCAGTTGCAGAGGCCCGACGCTTTGCGCTTTCCCCGCGCCAGTGCTAACAGGGCCACAAAACACGCAGGACCACCCCATGACCGACGAGACGGAAAAGCCCAAAAAGGAAAAGCGCCCGCAGCAGGTCTATACCCTGGTGGTCGAGGTCGGCCGCAAACCCGGTGACGGATTGCCCGCCAAGGCGACAGGTGCTGCCCTGATGATCTATGCTTCCGGCGTGGACGAGGACGAGGCCGTGCGCGAAACCGTGGCCATCCTGAAACAGGCCGACCTCGCGCCGCTTGATGTGTCGGGCTACGGCACGCTCGACGACCGCGTGGCCGCAGGCGACGAGATCGACCCCGAGGAACGCGCCCTGATGCAACGCGCGCTCGACGAAAACTCGGTCGTCGTCGCCCAGATGACCCCGTTTTTCGACTAACCCACCGCCCGCTGCGGCAACCTGCCCAGTTGCGCCAACAAGGGCACCGCCTCGTAGCGGTCCAGCAGCCGCAACGGCAACTCCAGACCGGGGGGCGGCTCGGTGCACAGCGTGCAGCCCTGCACCTCGATCAACTCGGCCCCGCCCAGATCGACCGTGATGCCTTTCACCACCGCCCGCCGCACCTCGGCCAGCGCTGATTGCCCGTCGACCAGCAGGTGCGCGGGAACCAGCACTTCCTCTTCGCCGAACAGGTATTCCGCCTCCGGCCCGCCCAGCCGCACCAGTTGCTCGCCTGACACGAGGATATCCGAAGCCCCAAACCACGGCGCGCGCAACAGGACCGGCTGGAAACTGCCCCGCGCCGGAACCGCATGCCGCGCGAGACCAAGGATCGGCACCAACCCGTTGCGCGTCACCACCACCTCGCCCACCCGCAAGTCTTCGGCGGCGACCGGCCCGCGCACCGTGCGAAGCTTGCTTCTCGGCCCGACCCAAGCCCGCCGCGCAGGCATTGCGCCGCCGGTCACGCCAAACCAAAGCACCGCGTCATGCCGCTGCCCGCGCCCCGCGCATAGGTCGGACAGCATCCCGGCACCCAAGCCCTGCACCCCGCGCCCCTGCGCCTCGATCCGCAGCCCCGTGCCGTGACCGTCGGTCAGCAGCCCGAATTCCAGCCGCCACAGGTCCCGCCCCGTATTCCAGCCGAATTCCAGCCGCGCCGTCGCACGGTCGACCGGCAACGGCCCGGGCAGTTCGTGCCGCGTCAGGCGACCGTCGCGGCGATGCAGCACCGAAAGCCCGGCGGCCGCGTCATGCAGGATGGAAAACACCTCGGCCCCGTCCGCACTGCGCTGGTCAAGCAGCACCTGCGGCCCGTCGATCGGCAGCCGCAACTCGGCCACGAACAGCCCGTCCGCCACATCGGCCCCGCCCGTCTGTCCTGCCCTGTCCGAAAGCGCTATCCAGTCCGTCCCCGACCCGATCTGCACCATCACCACACCCCATCTTCCCGGGTGCAAAACGGATATGCCATGGCCGCCCCGCGAACGCGCTACGCGCATCCGGTCCTGTCGGGTCTGCTCTGACGGGCACATTGGCCCAACCGTCCTGCCTCGGGACATTGTTATTGCCCCCACCGTAGCGAAGCGCATCCGCGCTGTCACCAACATCCGAAAGGATGGGTCGCGCGGCACGGGGCGGGTGACTCAACGGCAACAGTCGCGCGGCCTTGCCGCCCAACTTGCCCCCGCCCCGCCAAGCCGCTATCCCTGCCGCACCGCGCAGCCCGAGGTTCCGATGCCCCCCACCGATCCCGCAGCCCCCACCGATCCCGCAGCCCTGACCGCCGCACTGATCCGCTGTGCCTCTGTCACCCCTGCCGAAGGCGGCGCGCTGGTCCTGCTCGAAGACCTGCTGTCGCAAGCGGGCTTTGCCTGCACGCGGGTCGACCGCAACGGCACCCCCAACCTTTTCGCCCGCTGGGGCGCACGCGGCGCGAACCGCAGCTTCGGCTTCAACGGACATACCGACGTCGTCCCCGTGGGCGACCTTGCGGCATGGACGCACGACCCCTTCGGCGCCGAAACCGAAGGCGACTGGCTTTACGGACGCGGCGCCACCGACATGAAATCGGGCGTAGCCGCCTTTGCTGCCGCCGCCATCGACTTCGTGCGCGAAACGCCCCCCGACGGCGCCGTCATCCTCGCCATCACCGGCGACGAAGAAGGCGATGCCACCGATGGCACCGTGGCGCTCTTGGACTGGATGGCAGGGCAGGGCGAGCGGATGACGCATTGCCTCGTGGGCGAACCGACCTGCCCCGATACGATGGGCCAGATGATGAAGATCGGCCGCCGCGGGTCGATGACCGCATGGTTCACCGCCCAGGGCGTGCAGGGCCATTCCGCCTATCCGCACCGCGCCAAGAACCCGATGCGGGCGCTGACCACACTGTTGTCGCGCCTGCCCGATACGCTGGATGCAGGCACCGCGCATTTCGACGCCTCGACCCTGCAGATCACCACCATCGACTGTGGCAACCCCGCCAACAACGTGATCCCCGCCAAAGGCAGCGCCACCGTCAACATCCGCTTCAACGACAGCCACACGGGCGCCGCCCTCGCCGACTGGCTGCGTGCCGAGGCTGCCAAGGTCGAAGCCGAAACCGGCGTGACCATCGCCACCCGCATCCAGATCTCCGGCGAAAGCTTCGTCACCCCTCCGGGCGAATTGTCCGCCCTGATCGCCCGCGCAGTGCAGGCCGAAACCGGCGTCACGCCGGAACTCTCCACCACCGGCGGCACCTCGGACGCCCGCTTTGTCAAGAACCACTGCCCGGTGGTGGAATTCGGCCTTGTGGGCCGCACCATGCATCAGGTCGACGAACGCGTCAGCATGACCCAGATCCACCAGTTGAAATCCATCTACAGCCGCATCCTGAAAGATTACTTTGCCTGAAATCCTCATCAAGCCCACGACCGACATCGAAACCTGCCGCCGCCTGCGCCGCATCGTGTTCATCCACGAACAGGGCGTTCCCGAAGCCGACGAACTCGACGACCTCGACGGTCAGGCGATCCACCTTCTGGCAACTGTAGACGGCGTCCCCACCGGATCGGCCCGCCTGATCGCGATGGGAGAAACCGGCAAGATCGGCCGCGTCTGCGTCTTGCGTGACGCGCGGGGCACCGGCCTCGGCGCGGCGCTGATCCGGCAAGCGGTCGAAATCTTCCGCACCATGCCCGGCATCACCCGCGCCAAGCTCGGCTCGCAAACCCATGCCATCGGCTTTTACGAGCGCCTCGGTTTCGTCACCACCGGCCCGCAATACGACGACGCGGGCATTCCCCACCGCGATATGGTGCTAACCTTCTGACAGCGGAAAATGACGCATTTTCCGCGCCGGAATTTGGCGCAAATTCCGCACCCACCCGTCACGATCCGGAATTTGCGTCAAATTCCGCCGCGAAATCTGCGTCAGATTTCGCCCTGCCGCCCCTGCCGCCGCAGATGCGCGCGGTAAAGTACGGGCGCTGCGATCCGATCATAAACGAAATCCATCACGGGCCGCACCACACGATCCGGAATTTGCGTCAAATTCCGCCGCGAAATCTGCGTCAGATTTCGCCCTGCCGCCCCTGCCGCCGCAGATGCGCGCGGTAAAGCACGGGCGCTGCGATCCGGTCATAAACGAAATCCATCACGGGCCGCACCACCGGCCAGCCTGTCACCATCGCCGCCCAGCGCCAGCGTGGCAACCGCGCCCATATCGCGCGGAACGCCGCCATCCCCGACAACAACTCGCCGTCCAGCACCACGTGCAACCGCTGCGCCGCCGCGTCCTGCGTCAGCCCCCAGTCGGCAGCCTTCGCCACCGGATCGAAGCCCATAGCAATCCCGTGGCTCTCGGCCAGCCTGCGATAGCTGTCGATCTCGAACCGGCAAACCGGACAGGTATCATTGTATAAAACGCGGATATCGTCGCCCATGCGTCCCATCTAGCGCGGGCAACGAAACCCTCAAGCTGCGCCGTAAAGCCGCTTCGCCTCGCGGAACGACATCAGCTTTTCCCGCTTCTCGTCCCACAGGTGCAGCCCCACCGACTTCAGGCTTTCCCACGGCGTCAGGCGCTGTGCTTCGTCCAGCTCCTTATGGTCGCGCAAGATTTCCGGCAGCCGGTAGAACGGCACGCGGCTGTAAAGGTGATGCACATGGTGGATGCCGATATTGGCCGACAACCACTGCAACGGCTGCGGCAGCACGTAATGCGACGATCCGGCAAGGGCCGCATCATGCAACTGCCAATCCTCGCCCTTGGCCCAATGGGTTTCCTCGAACTGGTGCTGCACATAGAACAGCCACACGCCCAAAGTGCCTGCCACGACCGACGTGGGGATATAGATCAGCAAAAGCGGCATGAACCCGCCCGCCCAGACCATCAGCCCCAGAGCGATCCCGATCACCGCATTGGTGCCCATGGCGGAAACCCAATAGCGCACCCCCGCCGTCATCAGCCCCACCGGCAGACGGTTCTGCACGAAGAACAGATAGGCCGGCCCCAGGACGAACAGCACCACCGGATTGCGATACAGCCGGTAAGCCAACCGCCCCAAGCGCCCGCGCGCGCGGTATTCCTCGACCGTCAGCGTGGTGATGTCACCGATGCCGCGCATGTCCAGATTGCCATGCTGCGCGTGATGCAGCGAATGCGTCCGCCGCCACACGTCATAGGGCGTCAGCGTCAACACCCCCATGCAGCGCCCGACCCAGTCCTGCACCCGACGGTCATGAAAGAACGACGCATGCCCGCAGTCATGCTGGATGCAGAACAGTCGCACCAGAAAGAACCCGTTTGCCACCGCGATGGCCAGCGACAGCCAGACACTCACCGACAGGGACACCCATGCCAGCACCCAGAGCGTGACAAAGGGCACCAGCGTCGCCGCCAGTTCCAGCACGCTGCGGCGGGTCGACGGCTCGCGATACTTCGCAAGCACCCTGACCCAAGCCACCGCATCGCGCGGTTTGGTCTGCGCTCCTTCAACCGATGTCACAAAACCTTGCCCCTCGGTACGCGGGGCCACAAACTCGGGTCGGGTCATCCTGTCGCCTTTTCATTCAGGGCCTGCGTCGGGCCCCGTTTCCCAAATGGAGCATGACAGGCCCGCAAGGAACCCCCTATTTCGTCGAAGGCTAGAAACGTTGCGGCAATGTCAGCCAAAACCCGCCCATAGGGGCGTTTGCACGCCCCGCCGCACGCCTTCGGGTTGCACCCGTGCATTCCATCTGCGGCAACCCCTGTCGGTCGTCACGCCTTCGGGCTGGTCTTGGTGCTTCTCTTTTCCCCCGATCGGCCCGATAACGCGCCGATCGGGGGAAAGGCTTTTTCGATGGCATCGCTGTTCGCCTATGCCGCAGCGCTTGGTCTGGCGGTCGCCATTCCCGGCCCCGGCGTCGCGGCCCTCGTCGGGCAGTCAATGGGTCGCGGCCTGCAATCCGCCCTCTGCCTGATGGCCGGCATCGTTCTGGGCGATGTGGTCTACCTGACCGTCGCCATCGCGGGCTTCGCCGCCATCGCGCAAACTTTTGCGGGCGTGATCCTGCTCGTCAAGATCACCGGCGGGGCCTACCTGATCTATCTGTCCGTCAAGCTCTGGACCGGCCCGACCGACCCGTCGCGCATCGCCGCGTCACGGGGCCAAAGCGGCCTCGGCACGGTCCTTGCGGGGTTTTCGCTGACGCTGGGCAACCCCAAGACGATCATCTTCTACCTCGCCCTCCTGCCCACCGTGCTTGACCTCGACAAGATCGACCTCGCGCAATGGGCGCTTCTGGTGGCCATAACCATCTGCGTGCTGACAGCGATCCTGACCCCCTACGCCCTGCTCGCCTCGCGCGCCCGCGGGCTGATGCAAAGCCCCGGCGCACTGCGGCTGACCAACCGCATCGCAGCAGGCATCATCGGCGCAACGGGCCTGCTGATCATGGCCGAGGCCGCAGCCACCCTGACAGGGCAAAGCTGAAGCCCCATCCGCAGCAATCCCGCGCGCGATTTTTCACCCCTCCGCGCGGAACGCCCCGCCCCCGACCCGTGTTCAGCCGCAAAGCGAGGGCTTTCCGCATGGTTGACGCAACCCATAACCACGACCACCCCGGCTTCCTCCAGCGCTGGTTCATGTCGACGAACCACAAGGACATCGGCATCCTTTACCTCTTCACCGCAGGCATCGTCGGGCTGATCGCGGTCCTGATGTCGGTCTACATGCGGATGGAACTGATGAACCCCGGCGTGCAGTTCATGTGCGAAGAGGGCATGCGCCTCTGGCCCTCATCCGCGGAATGCACCCCCGATGGCCACCGCTACAACACCTTCATCACCTACCACGGCGTGTTGATGATGTTCTTCGTGATGATCCCTGCGCTGTTCGGCGGCTTCGGCAACTACTTCATGCCGCTGCACATCGGCGCGCCCGACATGGCCTTTCCGCGCCTGAACAACCTGTCCTACTGGCTCTTCGTGGCGGGCGTATCCCTCGGCGTGGCCTCGATCTTCGCGCCCGGCGGCAATGACAGCGCGGGGTCGGGCATCGGCTGGGTGCTTTACCCGCCGCTTTCGACGCAGGAACCGGGCTATTCCACCGACCTCGCGATCTTCGCCGTCCACGTCTCGGGCGCGTCTTCCATCCTCGGGTCGATCAACATCATCACCACCTTCCTGAACATGCGCGCGCCGGGCATGACCCTGCACAAGGTGCCGCTCTTTGCATGGTCGGTCTTCGTCACCGCATGGATGATCGTCCTCGCCCTGCCGGTGCTTGCGGGCGCGATCACCATGCTGCTGACCGACCGCAACTTCGGCACCACCTTCTTCGACGCCTCGGGCGGCGGCGATCCGGTCCTTTACCAGCACCTCTTGTGGTTCTTCGGCCACCCCGAGGTTTACATCATCATCCTGCCCGGCTTCGGCATCATCAGCCATGTGATTTCCACCTTCAGCCAGAAGCCGATCTTCGGCTACCTGCCCATGGTCTATGCGCTCATCGGCATCGGGGTGTTGGGCTTCGTCGTCTGGGCGCACCACATGTATACCGCCGGAATGTCGCTGACCCAGCAAAGCTACTTCATGCTCGCCACCATGGTCATCGCCGTCCCCACAGGCATCAAGGTGTTCAGTTGGATCGCCACCATGTGGGGCGGGTCCATCCTCTTCGCCACGCCGATGCTGTTTGCCATCGGCTTCATCTTCCTGTTCACCCTCGGCGGCGTGACGGGGGTCGTGCTGTCCCAAGCCAGCATCGACCGCTTCTACCACGACACCTATTATGTCGTGGCGCATTTCCACTACGTCATGTCCATAGGCGCGGTCTTCTCGCTCTTTGCAGGCATCTACTACTGGATCGGCAAGATGTCGGGCCGCCAATACCCCGAATGGGCGGGGCGCGTGCATTTCGTCACCTTCTTCACCGGCGTCATGCTCACCTTCTTCCCCCAGCATTTCCTTGGCCGCCAGGGCATGCCCCGCCGTTACATCGACTACCCCGAGGCCTTCGCCCTGTGGAACTCCGTCTCCACCCTCGGCGCGTTCATTTCCTTCGCCTCCTTCCTCTTCTTCATCGGCATCGTCTTCTACACGCTGTTCTTCGGCCGCCGCCTGACCGTGGCGAACCCGTGGACTGCCAACGCCGACACGCTGGAATGGTCGCTCCCCTCGCCCCCGCCCGCCCACACCTTCGAACGGCTTCCCACCCCCGCCGACTGGGACCACCCCCACGGCGACCCGCACGACAAGCACCGCTCCGGCGGCAGGCCCGTCGAATGACCCGCGCGCTCTGGAAAGGCTGGCTCAAACTGGCAAAGGTGACGGTTCCGGTCGCCCTCTACGCCGCCGCCTCCACCTCGGACCGCGTGACCTTTCACACCCTGAACCGCGCCACAGGCCACCGCATCAACCGCCAGTTCGTCGATGCCGAAACCGGCGCCGTGGTGGACCGCGACGCGCAGGTAAAGGGCTACGAGGTTGCCCCCGACGATTTCATCATCCTCGACCCCGAAGAAATCGCCGCCGCCATCCCCGACAGCGACAAAACCCTGACCATCGAGCATTTCATCCCCTGCGCGTCCGTGGATGATGTATATTTCGACAAACCCTATTACCTCGCGCCCTCGTCCAAAGACGCCGCCGAACCCTTCGCACTGCTGGTCGCAGGCCTGCGCGCCCGCAATGTCGTGGCGCTGGCGCAAACCGTCCTTTTCCGCCGCTTCCGCACCATGCTGATCCGCCCGAACGGCGCGGGCCTTACCGGCACCACCCTCAACTTCGATTACGAAGTCCGCCCCGCATCCGAGGCCCTGTCGGACGCGCCCAAGGTCAAGATAAAGGGCGAAATGCTCGACCTCGCCCGCCACATCATCGACACCAAGAAAGGCAGCTTCGACCCCGCCACCTTCGACGACCGCTACGATGCCGCCCTCGCCGAACTGGTCAAAGCCAAGATCGAAGGCCGCAGGATCAAACCCAAGCCCGCACCCAAGGTGTCAAGGCAATCCGACCTCCTCGCCGCCCTGCGCCAAAGCGCGGGCAAACCCGACGATGCCAAGCCCGACCAAAAACCCGCCCCAAAGCCCAAACGCAAGGCAGGCTGACCCATGGCGCTCGAAACCTACAACGCCAAGCGGGATTTTACCAAAACTCCCGAACCGGCAGGGCAGGCGGCCCCGCAGTCGGGCAACGCCTTCGTCATCCAGAAACACGATGCCACCCGCCTGCATTACGACCTCCGCCTCGAATGGCAGGGCGTGATGAAAAGCTGGGCCGTCACCCGTGGCCCCAGCCTGAACCCCCAAGACAAGCGCCTCGCGGTGGAGGTCGAGGATCACCCGCTCGACTACAACAGCTTCGAAGGCACCATTCCGCAGGGCGAATACGGCGGCGGCACCGTCATCGTCTGGGATCGCGGCACATGGTCCCCCGCCTTCGACGCGGCCAAGGGCTTCACCAAAGGCCATCTCGAATTCGACCTCGCAGGTGAAAAACTCCATGGCCGCTGGCACCTCGTCCGCATCAAGGGCAAACCAAAGGAAAAGCGCACCAACTGGCTTCTGATCAAGGGCGACGACACCCACGCCACGCCCGACCGCGACATCCTGACCGACCGCCCCGAAAGCGTGCAAACCAGCCGCAGCATCCAAGACGTCGCCGCAGGCAAACCCGCCCGCAAACGCAAAGCCGCAAAACCGAAGGCCGCGAAACCAAAGGACACGAAACCCGCCCCGCAGCCAGCCGACCTCACCGACGCCCCCAAGGCCAAACTCCCCGTTTTCCTTCCCCCCGCGCTGGCCACCCTGCAAACCACCCCGCCCAAAGGCCCGAACTGGACGCATGAAATCAAATTCGACGGCTACCGCCTGCAAGCCCGCATCGACAACGGAACCGTCCAACTCCTCACCCGCTCGGGCCACGACTGGACCGCCCGCTTCGGCCCCGCCATAACGAACGCCCTGCAATCCCTGCCGGTCAATACCGCGATCTTCGACGGCGAAGTGGTGGTCGAAGCCGCCACCGGCGCCTCCGACTTTTCCGCCCTGCAAGCCGACCTCTCGGCAGAACGCAGCGACCGCTTCCTCCTCTACCTCTTCGACCTGATGCACCTCGACGGCCACGACACCACCAGACTGCCGCAATACCGCCGCTTCGAACTCCTCAAGGCCACGGTCGCCGAAACAGACCCCCTCCGCCTCTCGCACCCGTTCAACGATGCGGGCGCAATGGTGCTGACCCACGCCTGCCGCCTGTCGCTCGAAGGTATCCTGTCCAAGAAATGCGACGAACCCTACCGCTCGGGCCGCACCAAGGCGTGGATCAAATCCAAATGCTCGGCGCGGCAGGAATTCGTCATCGGCGGCTTCACCCCGTCCTCGACCGACCCCCGCGCCATAGGCGCGCTGCTCCTCGGCGTCTTCGACGGGCATGATTTCCGCAACGTGGGCCGCGTCGGCACCGGCTTCACCCATGCCGTCGCGCGCGACCTCTACGGTAAACTCGAAGCGATCCGGCAGGACACCTCGCCCTTCACCGCCAACCCGCCCCCGCCCGACAAAACCGCCCGCTTCACCAGGCCCGAACTGGTAGCCGAGGTCGAATTCCGCGCATGGACCGGCGCAGGCCAACTCCGCCACGCCAGCTTTCGCGGCTTGCGCGAAGACAAACCCGCCAGCGCCGTCACCCGCGAAATCCCCAAAACCGGCAGCGCCAAGGCCGACGCCAAGGAAGACCCCCCCGCCCGCCGCCGCATCCGTCTGACCCACCCCGACCGCATCTACTGGCCCGATGCCGGCGTCACGAAAGAGGGCCTCGCCGATTACTACGCCGAAGTCTGGCCCAACATCGCCCCCTTCGTCGTGGGCCGCCCGCTTGCCCTCGTCCGCTGCCCCACCGGCATCGACGGCCAGCACTTCTTCCAGAAACACCTCTGGCGCGGCGCGGGCAAGAACATCGCCAACATCCCCGACCCCTCCGATCCCAAAGCCGAACCCTTCCTCGGCATCAACGACCTCGACGGGCTGATGGAACTGGCACAGGCAGGCGTGCTGGAAATCCACCCATGGGGCGCCGCCACCGCCGACCTCTACCACCCCGACCAGATCACCATGGACCTCGACCCCGGCGAGGGCGTGGGCTGGCCCGCCCTCGTCACCGCAGCGCATGAAGTGCGTGAACGCCTGCAAGCCAAAGGCCTGACCGCCTTCGTCAAGACCTCGGGCGGCAAGGGCCTGCACGTCGTAGCCCCCCTGAAGCCCAAGGCAGACTGGAAAGCCGTCAAGGCCTTCACCAAGGCGATGGCCGACAGCATGGCCGCCGACAGCCCCGACCTTTACGTCTCGACCATCGCCAAGGCCAAACGCCGGAACCGCATCCTGATCGACTACCTCCGCAACCAGTGGAACGCGACCGCCGTCGCCGCCTTCTCGACCCGCGCGCGCGCAGGTGCCCCGGTCTCGGCACCGCTGACATGGGATGAACTGCCCGACATTTCCGCCGCAAACACTTTCACCACAACGACCCTGCCCGCCCGCCTCGCCACCCTTACCGCAGACCCGTGGCAAGACTTCCGCCACCATGCTACCCCGCTGCGCCCCTGACCCCCCCGATTTTTCTGCGAAAAATCGCGCGAACCTGCCAGCGGCGCGTCCTTGGCGCGCGTCGTATCCGAGTATTTGCACAAAGGTGAACACACCTGCACTTTCCCCATTCACGCTGGCTCAAATATCCCGGGGGAATCGGCCAAGGGCCGATGGGGGCTGGCCCCCCGCACCCTTTGACCAAGCACGCTGCGCCCGAAATCCGGGCGCCAGATTTTTCGCAGAAAAATCGTGCCCTAACGCTTCTTCTCCGCCGATAGGCTGCGTCTGAGAGCATCCATGATGCTGATCACATTGCCGCCCTCCGGCTCTGCCTTGGGCTTCTGCGCGCGCTTCTTAGGTGCCTTCCGCTTGCCCTCGATCAGCGCCAGCAGATTGTCCTGCACAGGATCTTTCACCATATCCGCCGACCACTTCGCCGTGCGCGCGTCGATCAGCTTGCACACCATGTCGAGCAATCCCTGCTCGGGTGCCGCATCCTGCGCTGCATCGCGGAACGCAGCATCGTCGCGCAGCTCGTCGCCATAGCGCAGCGTCCACATCACGATCCCGTCCAGACGCGGCAAAAGCAGCACCGCCCGCTCGCGCCCGCCCATCACCAGCCGCGAAATCCCCGCCTGTCCCGTCGCCGCCATTGCCGCGCGGATCACCGCGAATGCCTCTTCCCCGACCGGGTCGGACGGCAGCAGGTAATAGGGCCGATCATACCAGATCCACCCCACATCACCTGCATCGACGAAGGTCTCGATGTCGATGGTCCGGGTGCTTTCCAGCGCCACCGCCTCCAAATCCGCGTCTTCCAGCATCACATAGGCGTCCTCGCCGCGCGGATAGCCCTTGACCGTCGCTTCCGGCGCGACCACGTCGCCCGTCACCGCATCGACCGCGCGGCTGACCACCGGATGCCCCGTTGCCCTGTTCAAGGTGCGGAACCGCACCCGCTCGGTCTCGCTCGTCGCGGGCACCATCTGGATCGGACAGGTCACCAGCGACAGCTTGAGGTAGCCTTTCCAATAGCTATTCGGTGCCATGCCCCCCCTCATCCTGCTTCGCAGACCCACTGCGCCGAACCCCGCTGCCTTTCCTCGGGTTCCGTCACATTTACGGACGCTTATTGTCGCCCACCCCAAACCAGAACAGGCAACCCGCCGGCGCGCCCGACCGTTGCGAGAGCGACGTTTCATATGGAGCAGCCCATGGCACTGGATTTTTCATCAGGCAAGAAAGCCTTCAGCCCTTCGCTCGGCCCCACGCCGACTTCGCTCGCCTCCATCTTCACCGCCTCTGCCCCGACCGAAGGCTACATGGTGTCCGACTACCCCGCGACCCAGACATCCCGCCTGCGCTGGTCGCCCGACAACGTGATCTGGCACCCCGACGGCAGCTTCGACCTCGTGCTCGAACCCTCCCCCGCCGGAACCGACCGCCCCTTCGTCAGCGGCGAGGTGGCAACCACCGCAACCGCCATGACCGGCACATGGGAATGGACGCTGCAAGCCCCCGACATGGCGTCGGGTTCGGTGCTTGGCATGTTCCTGTTTCAGGCCGATCCGCAATCGCCCCGCGCCGAATATGATTTCGAATTCGTCGGCGACGACACCACCCAGATCGAACTGAACGTCCATATGCAGAACGTATCGGGCCAGATCGTCACGCTCGAGGGTGGCCCGCAAACCATCGACCTCGGCTTCGACGCCGCGCTTGGCCAGCACAGCTATACCATCGAAGTCACCGGCACCTCGGCCACCTTCACCATCGACGGGCGCGAACTTGCCACCTATACCGCCGCCGACATGATCGGCGATGCATGGCGCGTGACCGACCTGCGCGCCTATGTCGACCTTTGGCCCGTCTCGCCGGGCGGGCAGGAATACTGGGCCGGGCCTTGGGTCTATCCCGGCTCGCCGATGGTGGCCAAAGTCACCGCGATGGGCATGGTGACCCAAGGCGGCGAACCGCCCCCGACGGGCCTTGTCGGCAACGAACTGGCCAACCTGCTTGCGGGCACCATCGGCAACGACGTGATGGACGGTCGCGGCGGCAATGACACCCTCAACGGCAACGCGGGCGACGATGCGCTGCTCGGCGGTGCGGGCAACGACCATCTGTTCGGCGGCGACGGGGCCGATACCTTCTTTCTCGACGCGGGCAACGACCTGATCGATGGCGGAGCGGGCATCGACTGGCTTGCCGTTGCCAGCGCCGTAGGCGTGGCCTTGACACTGGGCAAGAGCGGCCGCGACGCCGCGATGGGCAATGACACCGTCAAGAACGTCGAGAACGTGATCGGCGGCGCGGGCAACGACACCATCACCGGCGACCGTATGGCCAACATCCTTCTCGGCAGCACAGGCGACGATGCGCTTTCGGGCGACAAAGGCAACGATGTGCTCGACGGCGGGCTTGGCCGCGACCGCCTGACCGGAGGGCAGGGCGCAGACACCTTCCTGTTCCGCAGCGCCACGGATTCCCCCCGCGGTGCAGGCGACACGATCACCGATTTCCGCGGCGGTCAGGACAAGATCGACCTGATGGACATCTCCGACCACAGCCTCACCTTCGGCAAGACCGCCACAAGCTACGGCATCTGGACCGAAGGCGATAAACGCTCGATGCATCTTGTGGCCGATGTCGACGGCGATGCGTTGCCCGATCTCGACATCGCCTTCGCGGGCAACGCGCGCTTCACCGCCTCCGACCTTATCTTGTAACGCTGGGGCGGGGGCAACACGCCCCCCCGCCCTCGGCGCGTTACCCGCCTATCCCGTCGCGGATCTGGGCAAACAGCCCGGCCTCTCCCATCTGGCCACCCTTCAGCACCAGTTCCAGAGGGGTGCGCCCGTCCGCGAAATGCGCCGCAAGCAGCGGCACCGACTGGGCAATCGCAGCCTTGGCCGTCAGGGCCACGCAGCCCAGTTCCGCCGTGGCAAGGCTTGACGTATCGCCCCCCGCAATCACCACGCGGCCCAACCCTTCCTGCGCCACCAGCCGCGCCAGCACAGCGCCCAAGCCTTGCGACAAGCGCGCCGTGGCGGTGGCCGCATCCATTCCTGCGGCCGCCCGCGCCTCGGCCACCCGCACAAGGGCCGGATCCTGTGGCCCCATCGCCGAATAGACCAGCGGCGAACGCCCCTCGGCCAGCGCGGCCAGCGCCGCCGTCTCGACCCGCGCCAGTTCCGCCGCCCATGCGCCTGCGTCCACCACCCGTTCCGCCGCAATCCGCAGCCCCGCAAAGCCCGCCGCTTCCGCCGCCCCGATCTGCCGCGCCGTATCGGGCGAGCATGACCCCGATACCACCGCGATCCGCCCCGCAGCCCCCGCCAACCGCAGCGCGGGCTTGGGCAGGTCCCAATGCGCGATCAGCGCCTCGTTCAGCCCCTGCGATCCCAGCGCAAAGACCGGCGCTTCCATCGCCCGCTCCCAGATGACCCGCCCCGCCTCGGCCAAAGTCTGCTGGTCCAGCACGTCAAAGGCGACGATCCGCGCCCCCTTGGCCAGTTCACCCTCCAGCGCCACCGCCGCGCGCCCGGCCTGCAAGGCCAGCACATCGACCAACCCCACCGGCAGCGCGGTCTGCGCCGCCAGATGCCGCCGCACGTCGGCCTCGTGCATCGGGGTCGCCGGATGCACCGACATCGTCGGATGCCGGTCGAGCCGCGCCACGCCGTCCGGTGTCTTGGCGAACAGGGTGCCAAACACCTGCCAGCGCCCGTTCTTGGGCGCGGCCACCACCATCGGCGCCCAATCCCCGATCCCCAGTTCCGCCGCCTTGCCGATGCTGCCCAGATGCGGCGCGGAATCAAAGGTCGAGCACAGCTTGTACTGCATCACCCGCCCGCCCATCGCCCGCAGGCTGGCATAGATGGCGGGCAGATGCGCCTCCATCCACTCTGGCCCCCGCGTCCGCGCATCCCCCGCGATCCCCACCGCCCGCACACCCGCAAAACGCGCCAGCACCTCGGGCGCGGGAATGCCCAGAAACATCACCGCAGGCAGGCCCGCGAAATCCAGCGCTTCCAGCACCGCAGCCGAACCGGTGAAATCATCGCCATACCACGTCAGCAGCACACCTTCCGGCAATGTCATGCAAAGACCCCCAGCGCTGCTCCCAGCGCGGAATTCTCCCGCCCCGCCACTGCTAAAGGCACGCCCGCTACCGCCGCCTCCCACGCTGCCCGCATCGATTCCACACCCCCCGCAGGCCCGTGCGGATGCGCCATGATCCCGCCCCCCGCCGCATGGATCAGATCGACCGACCCCAGCGCCGCCCACGTATCATGCGCCTGCGCCGCCGATTGCCCGCTGGAAAACACCGGCATCGCCTGACAGCCCGCCGCACCCTCGAACATAGGCGACAACACCGACCGGGCCGAGGCGACCGACGATGCATCGCTCTCGCAGAACTTGTTCCGGATCCCGTTCACATGCAGATGGTCCGCCCCCGCCACGCGCCACAGCTTCGACCACGCCACATAGTCGAACCCCAAGGAAGGATGCCGCGACAGCGCCCCCCAGCCGTTCCGGTGCGCGTGGATCGGCAACCGCGCCCCGCGCTTCAGCGCCGTGAACCCCGTCAACCCGACCGAGTTCAGCGACACCATCACACAAGTCCCGCCCAAGGCTTCCACCAGATCGTGCCGCGCCAGCATCTCGTCGACCTCGCCAGTCACGTTGAACGCATACATCACCCGTCTGCCCGTCCGGTCGGCATGGCGGTTTATCACCGCCATCACCGCCCGCGCCCGCGCCTCGAAGGGGCAGGCGGGGCCGTCCGCCTGCAATTCGTCATCCTTGATGAAATCGATCCCCGCCGCGCACAACCGGTCCACCATCGCCGCCGTATCATCCGCCGACAGCCCGACCGACGGCTTGATGATCGTCCCGATCAGGGGCCGCCCCGCCACCCCGCTCAGACGGCGCGTGCCCTCGACCCCAAAGGCAGGCCCGCCATAGCGCCGCGCAAACTCGACCGGCAAGCGCAGGTCCATCAGGCGCAACCCGCTGAAATACTTCAACTCGAACAGGTTGCCCGCCACCGTCGCCAACAGGTTCGGCAGGCTCGGCCCGATATTCGCCAAGGGCCATGACAGCGTGACCTTCGCCGCCCGCACCACACCCGCACCCTTGCCAGCCCCCGGCAGCGCCACCGGAACCTCGCCCAACTCCTCGATCCGCTCGACCCTTGCGGCCGCCCGCGCCTTCAACTCGGGCGTCTCTCCAGGCACCGGCAGGAACGTTCCCGACGACTGTTCGCCCGCCATCGCCTCTGCCGCGACCGACAGGTCATACCCTGTCTCGATCCGGTAATCCGCCTCGAACCGCGTCATAGTTCCACCGCCTTGCCCGTCCGCGCCGAGCCTATCGCCGCCAGCATCAGCGCCAACGTCTCCAGATTGTCCGCCCCCGAAGGCGCAGGCTCCGCCCGCCCCTCCAGCACCGCCACCACATGCGCCTGAAACGCCATGACCGACTCCTGTATCAGATACCACGGCTTTGCCCCCCACGCGGGGCACCCCGGCTCGGCGTCCCATTCCTCGACCGCCCCGCCCCGATGCAGCCGCAAGCGGTATCCCTCCAGCACCTCGATCGACCCCGCATCCCCTTCCAGCAGCGCCAGAGTCTGCGGAAACGGGTCGGGCGCAAGCGTCGAATGGAACGAACACTCCACCGAACTCACCGCGCCCGACGCATGGCGCAGCAGCGCACAAAACGCATCCTCGCCCGCCACGGCAGGGTTGCGCCGCTGCGCCTCGCACGACACCCGCACCACATCGCCCATCAGATACCGTGCCATATCAAACAGATGCAGCCCGACATCGGTCAAGGCGAGGTTCTCGACCGCCGCCAGATAGGGCTGGTTGGCGTAAATGTCGTAACCATGCCGGAACGCCAGCCGCAAAAACCGCGGCCTGCCCACCAACCCCATCCGCGCCTTCATCTCGCGGATCGGCCGCTGCCAGCGAAAGTTTTCATGCACCGTCAGCGTGACATCCCGCGCAGCACAGGCCGCCACCATCGCCGCGCCATCTTCCAGCGTCTCGGCAAAGGGTTTCTGGCAAATCACCAGCCGCGCATGCGCCGCCGCAAGCTCCACCAGCGCCCGATGCGACCCCACGGTCGTGGCGATATCCACGAAATCGGGCCGCAGCCGCCCCAGCATCTCGCCCGCATCCGTCCCGGCCTCGCAGCCATAGGCCGCCGCAAAGGCCGCAGCCTTGGCCGGATCGGTGTCGCAGACCCCGACGATCCGCACCCCGTCCTGCCGCCTCCACGCCTCCATATGGTTGCGCGCAAAGAAACCGCAGCCGATCAGAACGCCCCGTTTCGTCATGGCAAAGCCCCTGTCAGAAAGGCCAGATCAAAGGCCGAAAGCCTGACTCCGCCCAGATTCTGAGACGGCATGTCCAGCCAATCCGCCCTCTGCGCGCAAGTTTCCGAATAAGCATTCAGTAACCATCCACGGGCACCCTGTGGCAAGCTGACCCCATCCCCCAAAGCCGCGATGATCCCGCCGGATTGCGCCTTGATCGTCACCGTATCATCGAGGCCCGCCACCGCCGCCTGACCGCGCAACCCTCGGGCAAAGCGCAGCACATGGAAGACCGGCCGCACCCCCTGCGGACCCACCGCGCCCAATGGCCCGTCGGTCATCGCCAGCGCCAATGACGCCACGTTTCCGGCCACCGCCGCGGCCAGCACACCCACCGCGAAACAGGCCGCAAACCGCCCCACTTGCCTCGGGTCGTCCCGCACCATCGCAATCCGGTCCAGCGCAGGGTTCGCCACGCATTCCGCCGCATAGGGGTTCGACCGCATCCCGATGGAAAACAGCCCCAGATGCAACGGCTTTCCCCCCGCCAAAGCGTGACCCGAGGCAAACACAGCCTCCAGCGCCCCCAGCGTTTCGATCACCGAAAGATCATCCGCCGCATGCACCACTGCCGTCCCGCCCCAAGTAGCGAAATCCACCAACGCAGGGTCAGGCGGGCAACGGTTGAATTCGGTGAAATTGGTCAACACACCACCCCCCACCGCCGCCTGCGGAAACAGCGCCCGCAGCTTCGGCACCAGATCCATGGGCTTCGGACCTGCGGGCCAAGGCCCCTCGGGCTGGTGGCTTTTCAGATAGGGCGCGGTCAAAGCCGTCACCCGCACCACGTCCAGCCTGGCGCAATCCCTCGCCAGCGCCTCCAACCCGTCCAACCCTTCGTTAACCACGATCTCCAGCTGCACCGGCCCCGCCAGATCCGGCACCGCATCGCCCGGCGTTAACCTTAACTGTACCGGAAACGGCAAGACCGCAGCCGCCAGCCCCGGCTCCATAGCAACTGCGACCTCGGGCACCACTCCGCGCAGCGGAGCCTCGCCGGAAACCGCAGGCAGCGCCCGCCCCGAAAGCCGTACCTCCACCCCTTGCCGCACCGGCGCATCGGGTCCAAGCGCATAGGGCAGGGGCAATGCCAGCGGGCGGCAATAGGTCTTGTAGCTCGCATCCGTCCAGTTGCGCTGGTCCTCCATCTCGAAGACCTCGCCCGTCATCGCAATCGCCACCCGCACGCCCGCAACCTCGTGCGCCAGCCCCGCGATGTCGAAAGCAGGCTGCGACGGCGAAATGAGCGACGGCCAAACCGTCTCTTCCTTCTTCCCGCCAGAATGCATAACCGTCAGCGCCTGACCCGCGACACCCTCCAGCGGATGCAGCAGCGTGAACCCCGCGCGGTTCACCGCCACCTCTTGCGGGGCATCCATCGCGACCGACAATGCCAGCCGCGCCCCGTCACCCGTTTCTGCTACCTCGGCGCGGAACACCCCGCCGAACCGCCCGTCCACCGCTGCGAAACGGCGCTCATAGCTCATGCGTCCCGCGCCTTCTTCGACCGCCTCGGCAAGCGTCACCACCGGACAGGTGCCCCAGCCCTCGTCCCGCACCGGATAGGACACGCGCCGCAACACCTCGACCCCGTCGAAACGGATGCGCCGCAAATCCCCGTCGGCGATCAGCAGCGACACCCGACCAACCGTTACGTCACGCAGCACCTCGGCCTTGGTCATCATACCAGTTTCCAGTCTGTTACCACGCCCCGCCGCGGGGCTTGCGCGCAAAGATGAACAGGTTCTGAAGACTTCCGTGCATCCATCTGCATCACCTGTGCATCGCCGTTCCCCGGCGATAAAGCTCGTTCGCCCGGTTCAAATGGTCCGCCATCGCCACGCCCGCACGCCCCGCATCGCCCGACCCTATCGCCGCGATGATGCCGCGATGCTCGGCCAGTGTCAGGTTTTCCTTGCCCGGAACGCTGACCAGATCGACATGAAAATCGTTCAGCCAGCGAAACAGCCCGTCCGACAAGGCCGTCCAGATCGGGTTGCCGCTGATGCCCGCGATCTCGCGGTGAAACTGCCCGTCCAGCCGCCGGAATGCCGCCGGATCGTCCAGCGCCGCCGCCTGCCGCGCCACGGTTTCGGCCAGCCGCTCGAGGTCGGCCGCCGTATGACGCCGCGCCGCGATCCGCGCCATCTCGCATTCAAACGTGACCCGCGCATCCTTGAGATTTTCCAGCGAAGCATTGGAATGGACCAGCAGATGCTTCATCGTCACCGACAGTTGGTCGACCATGCGGCCCACCGAAGGCTCGGCCACCCGCGCCCTCTCGCCATGCCTGATCTCGATCAGCCCCGCGCCTTCCAGCGCCTGCATCGCCTCGCGCACGGCGGGGCGGCCAACCCCCATCGTCTCCATCAATTCCCGCTCCGAAGGCAGCGCATCGCCGGGGCGCAACTCGCCCCGCTCGATCTGGGCAAGCAGGCGCAACCGCACCTCCTCGCCCAGCTTGCGCCGCAGGATCGGCCCCCCCATCAGGCGGTGCGGCCTTGCACGATCAGCTCGCAGCTGTCCTTGACCACGGGGGGCGAAAGAACATCCAACCAATTGTCTTTTATCAGATATTTCCGCGCATGGGTCATCACCCGCACCGCCGCATCCGACGGCAATTTGGGCGAATAACCAAACCACATCGCGATTTCCACGTTCAGGTGCCCGATCAGGAAATCGAACGCGGCCTCGCGCGGAATCCCGTACTTCTCGGCGCAAACATCCACCGCTTCGGCCATCATGTCGACAAAGGGCATGGCGATCATTTCCGAAAGCCCCGGCTCGAGTATCGCCAGCTGTTCGACCGTGACCCGATGCGTCCGCATCACCGGCGACCACATCACGCGGCAGATTTCCGCCCCGATCTCGTAATGCTCCTCCGGCCCCTGCATCAGCGCGCAGACGATTGCCTGCTTGGCCACGCCGCCATGCACATCGGCCCGCGCGGCGGGGTCCGTCTCGTCGTTGTACAGCGGCGGATGGCAGGGGTGCCCCACGAAATAGGTGATATCCGCCCGCTCGGGCAAGGCCCCCGCATAGGGCGCCGCGGCGTCGAGGATCACCACCATCGTCCCCGCAGCCAGCCCCGGCACGATCTCGTGCGCGATCTTGCCGATCAGGCTGTCGGGCAGCGCCAGCACCACGATCGCAGCCCCGTCCAGCCCGACCGATGCGTCGACCGCTGCAATCCCCACCTCGGCCAGCCGCTTGATCCCGACCTCGCCCACCTCGACCGCACGGGTGTCATACCCGGCCTCAACGAATTTGCGTGTAACACGGAAGCCCATCTTCCCGCCCGCACCGAACACCGCGACTGACTGTGCCATATCGATTTTCCCAAAGCTGCAAAACGCCCCGACCGCCCGAAGACCCGCCAAAGCCATGACCGGACGCAGCTTTAACATGATGTATACTCATCATACCAGTTCAAAACCCCGATGCCGCAGCGCCGCGACGAATTTCCTTTCCCCGACGCCCAAAAATTTTGACAATCGCCACAAGTCGCATTAATTTTCTGTAAACGTTTACACAAACCGCAGGCAGCACAGATGAAACTCGCCCGGATGAACCGCCTTTTCTCGCCCTCGGGCAATTGCTTCGACGTGGCGATCGACCACGGCATGTTCAACGAACGCTCCTTCCTCGGCGGGATCGAGAACATGCGCGACGCGATCCACACCGTCGCCGCCGCCGCCCCAGATGCGATCCAGCTTCCCCCGGGCACCGCCCCGATCCTGCAAGCCATCCCCGGCAAGTCCCGCCCCGCGCTGGTGCTGCGGACCGATATCGCCAACGTCTATGGCACGCCGCTGCCGTCTTCGCTGTTTTCCGAAACCATCGACCGCGCCGTCGAACAGGGCGTGGTGCTCGATGCGGCCTGCGTGGTGGTGAACCTGCTCTTGCTGCCCAACCAACCCGAACTCTACCGCGCCTGCGTTCAAAACGTGAATCGTCTCAAACGCGAATGTGAAATCATGGGAATGCCGCTTATGGTGGAACCCCTTGTGATGCAAGAC
This sequence comes from Gemmobacter aquarius, assembly GCF_003060865.1. Taxonomy (NCBI): domain Bacteria; kingdom Pseudomonadati; phylum Pseudomonadota; class Alphaproteobacteria; order Rhodobacterales; family Paracoccaceae; genus Paragemmobacter; species Paragemmobacter aquarius. The sequence goes on along the minus strand of NZ_CP028918.1, from coordinate 2,889,142 downwards.
AATTCCAAGGGCGGCTACATGGTCGACGGCAATATCGACCTGATCCTTCCGCTCGTCCGGCAAGCCGCCGAACTCGGCGCCGACATCATCAAGGCCGACCCGTGCGAAAACGTGGCCGATTACCACCGCGTGATCGAAATCGCCCAGGGCCTGCCGGTGCTGGTGCGCGGCGGCGGCCGCGTGTCCGATGCCGAAATCCTGTCGCGCACCGCCGAACTTATGCGCCAAGGCGCGCGCGGCATCGTCTACGGCCGCAACGTCATCCAGCACCCCAACCCCGGCGGCATGACCCGCGCGCTCATGGCCGTGGTGCATGACGGGGCCACCCCCGAAGCCGCATTGAGGATGATCTGATGCGTGAAATCCGCTTCGGCATCATCGGCTGCGGTCTCATGGGGCGCGAATTCGCCAGCGCCGCAGCCCGCTGGCTGCACCTGACCGACACCCGCGCCAAGCCCCGCATCGTCGCCGTATGCGACACCAACCCCGCCCTGATGGGCTGGTATGCCGAACACCTCGGCCCCATGCAGCAAACCACCGATTACCGCGAACTTCTGGCCAACCCCGAGGTCGACGCCGTCTATTGCGCCGTCCCCCATGTGTTGCACGCGGAACTTTACCCCGCCATACTTGCCGCCGGTAAACATCTCTTGGGCGAAAAACCCTTCGGCATGGACGCCGCGCAAAACGCCACCATCATGGCCGCAATCGCAGCACACCCGAACCTGATCGTCCGTTGCTCGTCGGAAATGCCCTTCTACCCCGGCGCGCAACGCGTGATCGACTTCGTCAAATCCGGCTCAATCGGCCCGATCCTCGAGGTGGAAGCCGCCTTCCTCCACTCCTCCGACATCAACCCGCAAAAGCCCCTGAACTGGAAGCGCATGGCATCGGTCAACGGCGAATACGGCTGCATGGGCGATCTCGGGATGCACGTCCTGCACGTCCCCCTGCGGCTTGGCTGGCGGCCCGAAACCGTGACCGCCAGCCTCGTGAAACGCGTGCCAACCCGCCCCGATGGCAAGGGCGGCACGCTGCCTTGCGACACATGGGACAACGCAACCATCACCGCCACCGTCCCCCATGCCGACGGCGCCTTCCCCATGGTCCTGAAGACATGGCGCATCGCCCCGGGCGAGGCGAACACATGGTCCATCCGCGTCTTGGGCATGAACGGCTCGGCCTATTTCAGCACCAAACAACCCCGCCAATGGCAATTCATGCGCTACACGGCAGGTGGCCCGCAGGCATGGGCGACAGAAGATCTCGGCTACACCCCGCTTTTCCCTGCGATCACGGGCGGCATCTTCGAATTCGGCTTCACCGATGCGATCCAGCAGATGTGGGCCGCCTTTATCGATGAACTGGCCGGAGGCGACGCGCATGGCTTCCCCTGCGCCTCGCCGCAGGAAGCGAGCGCCCACCACGCGGTGCTGACCGCTGCCCTTCAGGCAGGCAAGACCGGCCAATCGGTCAAGGTCGCCTACGCATGAAGCGCGGCATCGCCTGCGCCGGAAACTGGATCGTGGACATCGTCCACACCATCGAGGCATGGCCGCAAAAGTCCGACCTCGTCCGCATCAAGGCCGAGGCCGAAGGCACCGGAGGCGGCGCGGCCAATGTGCTTCTGGCCCTCGCCGCCTTTCGCACCGGCCTGCCGCTTTACGCGCTTGGGCTGGTCGGCACCGACCGCCACGCCGAAACCGTCCGCGCCGCGGTGCGGACGGCAGGGGCCGACCTCAGCGGTCTTAAAACCACCGACCGCGCCCCCACCGCCCACACCCATGTGATGAACCTGTCCGGCGACAGCCGCACCTTCTTTTACCACCCCGGCACCAACGACCTTTTGGCCGAAGATGACATCGCCGTCGAAGCCGCCGCCGCCAAAGGGGCCGCGATCTTCTACCTTGGCTACCTCAACCTTTTGGGAAAGCTCGACGAAATCGACCCCCAAGGCACCGGCGCAGCCCGCGTCCTGTCCCGCGCCCGCGCCGCCGGAATGGTCACCGCAGTCGACCTCGTCTCGACTGACCGCCCCGAATTCCGCGCCGCAGTCGAAGCCGCCTTGCCCCACACCGATTACCTTTTCCTCAACGAAGTCGAAGCCGCCCGCGCCACGGGCCTGCCCGCCGACCCCGCAGATGAAGCCTCGCTTTCCGCCGCTGCCCGCCAGTTGCTCGCCAAAGGCGTCCGCCGCGCCGTGATCGTGCACACCCCCGCCCTCGGCCTGTGGTTGGGCGCAGAGGGCACCGCGCTGACCCGCCGCCCCGACCCCGTCATGCCCGAAGACATCGTCAGCCCAGTCGGTGCAGGCGACGCCTTCGCCGCAGGCTGCCTTTACGGCATCCACGAAGGCTGGCAGCCAGAGGCCTGCCTCCGCCTCGGTCACCGCGCCGCCGCCGCCGCATTGAAAGGCGCCACAGCCACCGAATCCATTCCCCCCCTGTCCGCCCTGCTTTAGCCCCGGAGAGGGTTTTCCACCCTCTCCGGACCTCACCCGAGGATATTTCAGCCAGCATGAAACCAGCAAAGACCGCTGCCCCTTTTCACGCTGGTGCAAATATCCTCGGGGGTGCGGGGGCAGACAGCCCCCGCTGCGGTCAGGCAGGGCGCCGCGCCGTGGTGCCGCGTTCGATCACCGAAAGGGCAGGGGGCTGCTCCTCGCTCAGCGGCTCGCCCGTCATCAGCCGCACGATCTGCTCGACGGCCAGCGCCCCGATCTCGCGGATCGGCTGGGCTACGGTGGTCAGTTGCGGGATCACATAGCGCGCCATCGGCATGTCATCGAAGCCGATCACCGAAACATCCTGTGGCACCGCCACGCCGCGCTCGTGCAGCGCATGGATCGCGCCGATCGCGGCAAGGTCGGTCAGCCCGATCACCGCGTCGGCCTCCACCCCGTCATCGAGCATCCCTGCCGCCAGATCGCGGCAGGCCTCGAACCCGTGCTCGTCTCCCAGTCGTACCGCGACAGGTTCCAGCCCCGCCGCGGCCAGCGCATCGCGCACCCCTGCCAGACGTTCCGTCACCGGCGTCGAATGTTCCGGCGCGCCCGTTACCGCGATGCTGCGGTGGCCAAGGCCCAGCAGATGTCCGGCCATCAGCCGCCCGCCCGCGTAATGGTCGGCCTTGACCGTCACCGCCCCGGCAATGGCCCGGTCCACCGCCACGATGGGAACGCCCGCCGCTGTCAGTCGCGCCGCCGTCACCGTATCCGAGGTGACGCTGGCGATGATCACCCCGTCGACCCTTTGCGCCAGCATGGCGGCGATATACTCGGCCTCGCGATCGGGGCTTTCCGAACTGCAACAGATAAAGGCGTGATACCCTCGCGCGAACAAGGCCTGCTCGATCACATGGGCAAGGATGCCGAAGAACTTGACGTCGAGCGCCGGCAGCAGCACCCCCACCATCCGGCTTTTCCCCCGCCGCATCGACGCGGCCCCCGCATTCGGGCGAAACTGCATCTCGGTGATCACCGTCTCGATCCGGGCCCGCATCGACGGGCTGACATAGCCCGACCCGTTTATCACCCGTGATACGGTCGCGATCGAGGCGCCCGCGCGGGTTGCGATGTCCCTGATACCTGCCAAAGCGAACTCCACCCTTTGGGCAAAACCTTAACCTGCTGGCTACGGCGGGCAACAGCAAAGGCAGGGCAGACGGTCAGGGCCGCAGGAATGGCAGACCGCCCCAAGGATGCCTCTGCTGTCCCATCGGTCGGGCGGGCGGCGCTTCGGACGACATGCGCTACTCGGGCGCAACCAAGTCACGCGCCGTTTTCGTGGCATTAAGGGACCAGTCAAAGCAACGCGTGCTGTCGACCCGTCGGTGCGCACGCATCCGGCTTCTGCCTTTTACGAGTGCTGTGACGAGTTTTTCGGTTGGTGTGCCTTACCCGGTGAAGCGGTCGCCCCTCCGGGGTGGCCGCAAGACTACGGCCAATTCGGCCAGTCACTTCGGCCAGTCACTTCGGCCAGTCGGGGCTGAAGGGCCCGGAAACCCCCCGGGTCCTTCCGTTCCGCTCAGAAGTTGAAGGCCGCGACCGTCACCCGTTTGCCGAGCGTCAGAGCATCGGCTACATGCACCATCGGTGACAGATCGACCTCGGACTGCCCGTTCCGCACCAGATCGGCCATGCGCGCATAGAGTGCGGGATATTCCCCCATGATGCTGTTCACTCCACCCGCAGGTTTGCCGCCCAGTTCCAGACGGTTGCCCCCCATCCGCAGCGCCATCGGTCCCTTGTCGGTCTCGAACTCCATATCCCAGGTCTGCGGCCCTTCCTGACGCCAGTCGAAATCGGCACTCACCCCGCCCGAAAAGCCGATCTGCGCCGCAATCGGCGTGTCACGGTTTTCCGGAAACTCCAGCACAGCGGCGGTCACATGCACCGGCGCGGGCAAGATCTCGGTCAGGATCGACAGCGCGTTGATGCCCGGATCGAACACGCCCATGCCGCCAGGTTCGAACACCCAGTCCTGCCCCGGATGCCATTTGCGGACATCCTCGCGCCAGGTGATATGCGCGCGGCGCACCACCGTATCCGCCAGCCACGCCTTGGCGGCGGCCACCGCCTCGGCCATGCGGCTGTGCCAAGTGGTGTAAAGCGTGACACCCATGGTGCGTGCCAGCGTCTCCAGCGCATGCACCTCGGCCAGCGTCTGGCCGGGGGGCTTTTCCAGCATCACGTGCCGTCCCGCCCGCAGCGCCGCCTCGGCATAGGCGAAACGCGGTTGCGGCGGCAGGCACAGCGACACCATGGGGATATCGGGCCGCTCGGCCATCATCGTGGCGAAATCGGTAAAGGCTGCAATACCGTCCACCGTTCCCGACCGGCTGACCGTCGCCGCCAACTCCCAATCGCCCGAAGCCGCAAGCGCCGGAACATGCTGGTCACGTGCGATCTTGCCGATCCCGACCAACGCGACCTTCATCGCCATCAGTGCGAATCCCGCCCGACCGGAGCGCCCCGCCCGCCGAGCAGGAAGTCGAGGTCCGCCCCCGTATCCGCCCCCATCACATGCGCGTTGTGCAGCCAGGCATAGCCACTTTCAGGCGCACCCTTGGGCGCTGCCCAGACCGCCAGACGCGCGGCCAGTTCTTCGTCGGAAATATCCAGATGCAGGCGCCGGTTGGGCACATCCAACTCGATGAAGTCACCGTTCTGCACCACTGCCAGCGGCCCGCCAACGGCGGCTTCGGGCGAGGTGTGCAGGCACACCGTGCCAAACGCCGTACCCGACATGCGCGCATCGGAAATCCGCACCATATCGGTGATCCCCTTGCGAAGCACCTTGGGCGGCAGGCCCATGTTGCCCACCTCGGCCATGCCCGGATAGCCCTTGGGTCCGCAGTTCTTCAAGACCATCACGCAGGTCTCGTCGATGTCCAACGCCTCGTCGTTGATCTTGGCCTTGTAGTCGTCGATATCCTCGAACACGACCGCACGCCCCCGATGCACCATCAGGCTCGGGGTCGCAGCCGAAGGCTTCAGCACCGCCCCTTTGGGCGCAAGGTTGCCCTTCAGCACCACCACACCGCCCGATTGCGTCAGCGCCTTGTCGGTCGGCAAGATCACATCGGGGTTGTGGTTCACCACATCCTTGACCTGATCCCACGCGGTTTCACCCGAAACCGTCAGCGCGTCCTTGTGCAAAAGCCCCGCCTCGCCAAGCCGCTTGATGACCACGGGCAAACCACCGGCATAAAAGAATTCCTCCATCAGATATTTGCCCGATGGCATCAGGTTCACGATCGTCGGCACATCGCGCCCGCAGCGGTCCCAATCGTCCAGCGTCAGATCGATACCCACGCGACCTGCAATCGCCAAAAGGTGGATCACCGCATTGGTCGACCCGCCAATCGCCGCATTGGTGCGGATCGCGTTTTCAAACGCTTCTTTCTTCAGAATGTCCGAAGGCTTCAGATCATCCTTCACCATCTGCACGATGCGCCGCCCGGTAAGCTGCGCCATGACCCGCCGCCGCGAATCCACCGCCGGAATCGCCGCATTGCCCGACAGCGCCATGCCCAACGCCTCGGCCATGCTGGCCATGGTCGAAGCGGTGCCCATCGTATTGCACGACCCGGGGCTGCGGCTCATCGACGCCTCGGCCTCGGCGAATTCGGCCGGAGTCATCTCGCCCGCCTTCACCGCTTCGGAAAACTTCCACAGATGCGTGCCCGACCCGACCCGCTCGCCGCGGTAATACCCGTTGAGCATCGGCCCGCCCGTCACCACGATCGACGGCAAATCGGTCGAGGCCGCCGCCATCAGCAGGCTCGGCGTGGTCTTGTCGCAGCCGACCAGCAGCACACAACCGTCCATCGGTTGGCCGCGCATCGCTTCCTCGACCGCCATGGCGGCAAGGTTACGGAACATCATCGCCGTGGGGCGGAACGCCGATTCCGATGCTGAAAACACCGGCACTTCCACCGGAAACCCGCCCGCCTCGTAGATGCCGTGCTTCACGCGCTGCGCCAGATCGTTCAGATGCGCGTTGCAGGGTGTCAGCTCCGACCACGTGTTCAGGATGCCGATCACCGGCCGCCCGTCGAACAGGTCATGCGGAAAGCCTTGGTTCTTCATCCAGCCGCGGTGATAGATCACGTCACGCGACGTGCCACCGAACCATTCCTGCGAACGCAGTTTGCGGGGCCATGCGGCGGGTTTAAAGGTCATGATCTTCCTTTCAGAGCGCGGTCACGGCCACAGTGCCCGCAAGGGCAGGGGCCTTGGCAAGGGGGTTGGTCAGCGGCAGGCCGAATGGTGCCGCCTCGATCTCGAATTCGTCGCCCGCCTGCGTGGCAAAGCCATCAGCAAAGCTCAGCGTGGCGGTGCCGAACATATGCACATGCACATCGCCGGGGTGGCGGAAGATGTCATATTTAAAGTGGTGATGCTCAAGGTTCGCAAAGCTATGCGACATGTTCGCCTCGCCCGAGACGAAGGGCTTTTCCCACACAATCGCGCCCCCGCGCCGGATCCGGCTGCTGCCCTGCACATCGGCGGGCAGATCGCCGATCAGGATTTCCGGCCCGAAAGACGCCTGACGCAGCTTGGAATGGGCCAGCCAGAGGTAATTCACCCGCTCGGTCACATGGTCGGAAAACTCGTTCGCCAAGGCCCAGCCCAGACGGCAAGGGGTGCCATCGGGCGCGATCACGTAAATCCCCGCGATCTCCGGCTCCTCGCCCCCGTCCTCGGCAAAGCCGGGCATGGTCAGGGGCTTGCCGGGGGCCACGGCGGTCGTGCCGTTCCCCTTGTAAAACCACTCGGGCTGCGCGCCGACCGTCCCCTGCGCGGGTCGCCCGCCTTCCAGCCCCATGCGGAACATCTTCATGCTGTCGGTCAGCACTTCCGCCCCCTCCAGCTTGGCATGCATCGCGTCCCGCGCCGACGCACTGCCCAGATGCGTCAGCCCCGTTCCGGTCAGATGCATATGCACCGGGTCAGGGTGCGAAATCGGCAGCACCACGCGCCCCGCCGCCAGAAGTGACGGCAGATCGACCGCCTCGCCAAGCCCCCGCTCGGCCACCAGCGCCGCCACAGGCCGCTTTGCCGCCGCAGCCTCCATAGCCAGCGCATAACTGCTGTCGGCTCCGCGCAGCACGGCAGCTTCCGACCCGTCGCGCACCACCACGGCAATCTTCCCGTCCGGCCCGACCACCTGCGAAATCAGCATCGCCCGCCTCATTTGTTCTTGTTGTAAACGTCGAAAATCACGGCAGCCAGCAAGACCAGCCCCTTGATCACCTGCTGATAATCGATCCCGATGCCCAAAATCGACATCCCGTTGTTCATCACCCCCATGATCAGCGCGCCGACCACCACCCCGATGATCTTGCCCGACCCGCCGGTCATCGACGCCCCGCCGATGAACACCGCCGCGATCACGTCAAGCTCGAACCCCACCCCCGCCTTGGGGGTCGAGGAATTCAGCCGCGCCGCCACGATCATACCGGCCAATGACGCCAGAACGCCCATGTTGCAAAAGGTCAGAAACACCAGCCGGTCGGTGTTGATACCCGACAGTTTCGCCGCCTTTTCGTTGCCGCCAAGCGCGTAAACCCGCCGCCCGGTCGTCGTGCTTTCGGTAAAGAACGCATAAAGCACCGTCAGCAGGCCAAGGATGATCACCACATTGGGCAGGCCACGGAACGTTGCCAGCTTGTAGCCGACGAACATCAGCGCCGCCGCGACGATGATGTTGCGTGCCAGAAACATCACTATCGGTTCCGGCGTCATGCCAAACTCGGCATCGCGGTTGCGCGCCCGCCAGCCGATGAAAATCACGATAGCCGCCGCCAGCGCCACGATGACCAAGGCCGTCACGTTGGGCTTGTCCACGCCAAAGGCGTCAGGAATGAACCCCGTCGAAAGCGACTGAAAGGTTTTCGGGAAAGGCCCCACGTTCTGCCCGTTCAGCAGCCACAGCGTCAGCCCGCGAAACACCAGCATCCCCGCCAGCGTGACGATGAACGACGGGATGCGCCAATAGGCGATCCAGTAGCCCTGCGCCGCGCCTATAGCCGCCCCGATCAGCAGACAGGTCGGCACCACCGCAATGACCGGCCAGCCCATGTTCACCGTCAAGACCGCAGCCACCGCTCCGGTAAAGCCCACGACCGACCCGATGGACAGGTCGATATGCCCCGCCACGATCACCAGCAGCATCCCCAGCGCCATGATGATGACGTAGCTGTTTTGCAGGAAAAGGTTGGTGATGTTCTGCGCCGACAGGAAATCGACGGGGTTCTGCGGCACGATCTGCAAGACCACATAGAAGAACAGCACAATCGCCACGAGCGCGATCAGCATCCCGTTCTCGCGCAGATGCCCGCCCAGATGCGCGCCGATGCCCTTTTCGCCGCCCGATGCAGTTGTATCCGCCATCACGCCACCTTCGCTTTCGTTTCGTTCTTCAGGATCAGCGCCATGATCCGCTCCTGACTGGCCTCGGCCCGTGTCAATTCGCCCATGATGCGCCCCTCGTTCATCACATAGATCCGGTCGCACATGCCTAGAAGTTCCGGCATCTCCGACGAGATCATCACCACCCCGCGCCCCTGCGCGACCAATTCGTTCATGATCGTATAGATCTCGAACTTCGCACCCACATCGATGCCCCGCGTGGGTTCATCGAGGATCAGCACCTGCGGATCGGTGAACAGCCATTTCGACAACACCACCTTTTGCTGGTTGCCGCCTGACAGGTTCACCACCTTCTGGAACACGCTCGGCGTGCGGATCGACATGGCACGGCGGTATTGCTCGGCCACCTGCTGTTCGCGCCCGCGGCTGATCACCGACCGTGACGCCACCCCCGCCAGATTGGCCAGCGTGATGTTCTTCACGATAGGCTCTTCCAGCACCAGACCCAACTGCTTGCGGTCTTCGGTCACATAGGCCAGCCCTGCCGCAATCGCCTTTTGGACCGACGATGTATCCACCGCCTTGCCACCCATCCGCACCGTGCCGCTGATGCCCCGCCCGTAGGAATGGCCGAACAGGCTCATCGCCAGTTCCGTGCGCCCCGTGCCCATCAGCCCCGCGATGCCGACGATCTCGCCCTTGCGGACATTGATCGACACGTCTTTTATCATCTGCCGTCCGGTCTGTTCCGGATGCCAGACGTTCCAGCCCTCGACCTCCATCAACACCTCGCCGATGGCGGGCGTCCGGTCGGGGTAGCGGTGCGCCATATCGCGGCCCACCATGTCGCGGATGATACGCTCTTCGCTGATGTCGTCGGTCGAAAGCGTCGAAACCGCCGCCCCGTCGCGGATGATGGTGATGCGGTCCGCGACCCGCGAAATCTCGTTCAGCTTGTGCGAAATCAGGATCGAGGTGATCCCCTGCCGCTTCAACTCCAAAAGCAGGTCCAGCAACTTCTGGCTGTCGTTCTCCTGCAAGGCGGCGGTCGGCTCGTCGAGGATCAGCAGCCGCACATCCTTGGCCAGCGCCTTGGCGATCTCGATCAGCTGTTGCTTGCCGACCCCCAGCTTGCCTACCTGCGTGGTCGGTGCCTCGGCCAGCCCCACCTTCCTCAGCAATTCCTCGGTCTTCTGGAAACAGCGCGGCCAGTTGATCACGCCACGGCTTGCCACCTCGTTGCCCAGAAACAGGTTCTCGGCAATCGACAAAAGCGGCACCAGCGCCAGTTCCTGATGGATGATGATGATTCCCTTGGCCTCGCTGTCGCGAATGCCACGACAGGCCAAGGGCGCCCCGTCATAGATGATCTCGCCCTCGTACGACCCGTGCGGATAGACGCCCGAAAGCACCTTCATCAGCGTGGATTTCCCCGCGCCGTTCTCGCCGCAGATCGCATGGATCTCGCCCTGTTCCACCGTCAGGTTGACGTGGTCCAGCGCCTTGACCCCCGGAAAAACCTTGGTGATCCCGCGCATTTCAAGAAGCGTCTTTGCCATCCGGTCCCTCCGGTCAAAAAAGCCCGCCCCCGCGTCAGGGGGCGGGCCATGTCTCAGGCTACAGCTTATTTCAGCTGGTCGGCCGTGTAATAGGCCGAATCGGTGATCAGAACCTGCTCGTAGTTGGTCGCATCGACCGGCTGCGGCTCCAGCAGATAGGACGGCACGACCTTGACACCGTTGTTGTAGGTCTTGGTGTCGTTGATCTCGGGCTCGCCACCCGACAGGATCGCATCGACCATCTTCACGGTCACACCGGCAAGGTTGCGGGTGTCCTTGAAGATCGACGAATACTGCTCGCCCGCGATGATCGACTTGATCGACGGGACTTCGCAGTCCTGACCGGTCACGATCGGCATCTTCATGTCGCCCGACCCGTAGCCCACGCCCTTGAGCGAGGACAGGATCCCGATCGACAGCCCGTCATAGGGCGAGAGCGCGCCGTGCAGCGCCTTGTCGCCATAGTTGGCCGACAGCAGGTTATCCATGCGGGCCTGTGCGACAGCACCGTCCCAACGCAGGGTGCCGACCACGTCCATGCCGGTCTGGCCCGACGGGATCACGATGTCGCCCGAGTCGATCATGGGCTGCAGGACCGACATCGCACCATCGTAGAAGAAGAAGGCGTTGTTGTCGTCGGGCGATCCGCCGAACAGTTCGACGTTCCACGGCTTCACGTCTGCGAAGCGCTCTTTCAGGCCCTTCACCAGCGATTCCGCCTGCTGCACGCCAACCTTGAAGTTGTCGAAGGTGGCGTAATAGTCCACATCGCCGGAATCGCGGATAAGGCGGTCGTAAGCGATAACCTTGATGCCCGACGCCTGCGCGTTGGCCAGCGCGTTCGACAGCGTGGTGCCGTCGATGGCGGCAATCACCAGAACCTTCACCCCTTTGGTGATCATGTTCTCGATCTGGGCAAGCTGGTTCGGGATGTCGTCTTCGGCATATTGCAGATCAGCCGCGTAACCGGCGGCTTCGAACTGCTTGACCATCGAGTCGCCGTCCGAAATCCAGCGCGCCGACGATTTGGTCGGCATCGCGATCCCGATGGTGCCCTTGTCCTGGGCAAATGCCGGCACGCCGGCAACGGCCACGGTAGCAGTCGCAAGCGCCAAAAGCGCCCTTCTGGAAAGTTTCATTGCATGTCCTCCCTTGCCGCGAACCGCCGCGGCACGTGCGCGCAGAGTTGCCAAGCTGCGCCATATCCGTCAAAGAATGCTTCGTGATGGATGCATGGCGAAAATGTTATGAATGATCCCGACACGCTACTTCGCAAAGGGCTGAAGCTCAGCCATCTGCGCCTCCTGCACGCACTGGCCGAAACCGGCCAGATCGGCCTTGCCGCAGGCCGCCTCTCCATCGCCCAACCCGCCGCCAGCCGCCTTCTGGCCGAGGTCGAGCGTATCGCGGGCCAACCCGTCCACCTTCGCACCGGGCGCGGCATCACGCTTACCCCGATGGGCGAGGCGCTGGCCCGCCGCGCCGCCCGCGTGGTGACCGAACTGCGCGACGCCGAACGCGAGATTTCCGAAATCGCCTCGGGCGGGTCGGGCCATGTCAGGATCGGGTCCGTCACCGGCCCCGCGCTCGACCGCCTGCTCCCCGCGCTCCGCACCGCCCGCCTCGCCCTGCCGGGCATCACCGCCGAGGCGGTCGTCGCAACTTCCGACGTCCTTGGCCAGCACCTCATTTCCGGACGGCTCGATTTCGCCATCGGCCGCATGCCTGACGGGATGGAGGACCACCTGACCCTCTCGGCCCCGATCGACAGCGAACCCGTGGCGCTGATGGTCCGCCGTGGCCACCGCCTCGCGCTTCAGGACCGGATCGAACCGACCGACCTGATGGGCTACGACTGGGTGCTTCCCCCGCCCGAGGCGCTGCTGACCCGTGCCGTGCTCGCCCGCCTTCGGGCGCTGGGCCTGCCGCCGCCGCCGCAGCGTCTGGCAACTGCGTCCTTCCTGCTGACGCTGGCGCTGATCCAGCAATCCAATGCCATCGCCCCCTTGGCCCGCGCCGTCTGCGACCGTTTCGGCTCGGCCCCCCTGTCGCCTGCAGGCACGCCCTATGTCATCCTGCCGCTCGACCTTGGCATAACCGTCGAACCCTACGGCCTTCTGACCCGCACCGGCACGATCCTGACACCCGTCGCGCGCCGCCTTGCCACGATGATCGCCACGGGACAGGACGCGCCGGGCTTTGATTAGGCTGCGCCAAAGCCTTGCGGCGGAACATCCTGCTTGTCCTGCCCGCCTTGCTGCCCGAAACTGGCCCTCGCCGCCCGCCTGCCACAGCGGCGCGACCCCATCCCGACCCGACCGGAAAGCCCGCCGATGACCACGCATGATCCCGCCCTTGGCCCTGCAGCTGCCTCGGCCCTCGCCGAATTGCGCGCCAATGTCGCAGACGCATTCGAACGCGCCCGCGCCATGCCGAAATCGGTCTATACCTCGCCCGACTTCGCCGCCGCCGAACAGCGCCACATCTTCGCCCGCGACTGGCTTTGCGCGGGCCGCGCCGACGCGTTGAAGGAACCGGGCGATTACCTGACCATGCAGATCGCGGGCGAACCCGTCATCATCCTGCGCGACCGCGACGGCGCCTTGCGCGGCATGTCCAATGTCTGTCGCCACCGCATGTCGACCCTGCTCGAAGGCCGCGGCCATGTCCGCGCCATCACCTGCCCCTATCACGCCTGGACCTACAACCTCGATGGCACCCTGCGCGGCGCGCCCGCCATGACCCTGAACGAAGGCTTCTGCAAGGATGCCATCCGCCTGCCGCAGATCCGCGTGGTCAACTGGCTCGGCTGGGTGCTCGTTACCCTCGACCCCGATGCCCCCGATCCCGCCACGCGCCTGAAGCCGGTCGAAGACCTCGTCGGCTACCTCGACATGTCGACCTATACCGAAACCTTCCGCGAAGACTTCCGCTGGGCGACCAACTGGAAGGTGCTGGCCGAGAATTTCATGGAAAGCTACCACCTTCCCGCCTGCCACGCGGGCACCATCGGCGGCAGTTGCGACCTTGCGCTGATGACCTGCCCCGAAGGCGACCCCGCCTTCAACTATCACTGGATCGTCAAAAACGACACCGTCCCCCTTGCGCTCGCCCATCCCGCCAACACCACGCTGACCGGCGACCAGCGCCGCATCACATGGCTTCTGGCGATCTACCCCTCGCTTCTGATCACCCTGACACCGGGATATTTCTGGTATCTCTGCCTCACACCCGACGGCCCCGGCCATGTCAACGTCACTTTCGGCGGCGGCATGAGCGCCGACTGGATGGCCGACCCCGAAGCCACCGCCAACCTCGCCGCCGTCAAGGCCCTGCTGGATAGGGTGAACATCGAAGACAAAGGCTGCACCGAACGCGTCTACCGCGGCCTCTGTGCCAACCTCTCCAGCCCGGGCCCGCTGAGCCACCTCGAACGGCCCAATTTCGAATTCGCCCGCTACATCGCCGACATGATGCCCGAAGCCTGACGTTCCCCCGGCCCCACATCCGGCCGCACCCACCATATCAGCAGGACAAAATGGCCCACACCCGCCACCGCAAGTTCAACACCCGTGACACCTACCCCGAACAGAAACTCGACAACGATCTGGCCCAAGCGGTCGTCGCCCGCGGCACGATGATCTTCCTGCGCGGCCAATGCCCGCAAGACCTCGACACCGCGCAGAACATAGGCAGCCACGATCCGGTCGAACAGACCCACAAGGTCATGCAGAACATCCGCCAACTGGTGGAAGAATGCGGCGGCAAGATGGAGCACGTGACCAAGCTCGTCGTCTACCTGACCGACGTGCGCCACCGCGAGGCGGTCTACCGCACCATGGGCGAATACATCAAAGGCGTGTTTCCGGTCTGCACCGGCCTCGTCGTCGTGGCGCTTGCCCGCCCCGACTGGCTGGTCGAGATCGACGCCACCGCGGTGATCCCCGACTGACCCCGAAAGAACGGGGGGCTTTCCGCCCCCGCGCCCGCCTTGCGGGCTTCCCCCCGAGGATATTTGAAGACAGAAAATGAAGCCAAGGTATTTTCTGTCCTGAAATATCCTGCAGGGGGTCCGGGGGACGCAAAGTCCCCCGGCCTTTGCCAAAGGAACTGCACCTGATGACATTCTCTCTCCTCGCCCGCTGCGCCACCACCGGCCGCTTCGGCATGGTGATCTCCTCCTCCTCGCCCGCCGTCGCCGCCCGCTGCGCCCATGCGCGGGCCGGGGTAGGGGTGGCCGCGACCCAGAACATCACCGATCCGACACTCGGCCCGCGCCTCCTCGATCTCATGGCCGCAGGGCACTCCGCGCATGAAGCGATGTCCGCCATCGTGGCATCTGCCCCGCATATCGCCTATCGCCAACTGCTCTGCATCGACGCCCAAGGCCGCACCGCCCTCCATTCCGGCGCGCATATCCTCGGCACATGGAACACCGCCCAAGGGCCGGGTTGCGTTGCCGGAGGCAATCTACTTGCCCATGACGGCGTGCCGCAAGCGATGGTCGATGCCTTCGCGGCATCTTCCGGCACCCTCGGCGACCGCCTGATCGCTGCCCTGCGCGCCGGACGCGATGCGGGTGGCGAAGCAGGCCCCGTCCATTCCGCAGGCCTTCTGATGGTCGACGCCGATACATGGCCCTGCGCCGAACTCCGCTGCGACTGGGTGGATGACACCTGCCCGATCGAAGCCGTCGCCCGCGCATGGCAGGTCTACGCCCCGCAAATGCCTGCCTACCTGCAACGCGCCCGCGACCCGCGCGAAGCACCCTCATACGGCGTGCCCGGCAACGAGTAGTCGCGCACCCCGTCAAGGGCAAGCGCGCCTCCCTCCCCCTCGGGGGAGGGTCGGGGTGGGGGCGTCGGAACAGGGCCACCGGCAGGAAGCATACATTCCGGCCCGTCACACTGTCGCATCTTCCCCCCGCCGCCCCGCCGCGCTAGCCTTCGGCCATGCCGCTGCGCTTTACCCTTCGCCAGATCGAATACCTGATCGCTGTCGCCGATGCCGGATCGGTCGCCTTGGCCGCCGAACGGCTCCACGTTTCCTCGCCCTCGATCTCGGCCGCCATCTCGCAGCTCGAAGCCGAATTCGGCCTGCAGCTCTTCATCCGCCGCCACGCGCAAGGCCTGTCGCTCACCGAAGGCGGCCGCCAGTTCGTCACTGCCGCCCGCGCCATCCTGACAGCCGCCGCCGACCTGAACGACCGCGCCTCGGAACTGACCGGAACCGTGTCGGGCAGCGTCTCGGTCGGCTGTCTGCTGACCTTCGCGCACGTCCTTCTCCCCCGCCTGCGCCGCAGTTTCGCCGATGCCCACCCGCAGGTCGAATTCCGGCAATCCGAGCACGACCACGCCGCCCTGATCGACGCGCTGCGCCATGGCCGCATCGATGCAGCCCTCAGCTACGACATGCAGGTGCCGCCCGACCTCGCCTTCCAGCCGCTCCTGTCGCTGCCGCCCTATGCCCTGCTGGCCGAGGACCATCCCCTCGCCACGCGCAAGACCGTCACCCCCGACGACCTCGCACCCCATCCGATGGTGCTGCTCGATCTGCCCTATAGCACCGATTATTTCCTGTCCTTCTTCACCCGCGCAAAACCCCGCATCGCCGAACGGACCCGCGACATGGGCGTGATGCGGGCGATGGTCGCCAACGGGTTCGGCTATTCCATCGCCAACATCCGCCTCGGGTCCGACCGAGCGCCCGATGGTGCCAAACTGGTCTTCGTGCCGCTGGAAACCACGCGTGCCCCGATGTGTATGGGCCTGATCCTGCCCGCCCAGACCCCGCCGCGCCGCACGGTCGCGGCCTTCGTCGACCATTGCCGCGCCACCGTCACCGATGCCGTCCTGCCCGGTCTCTCCTCTCCCCACGCTTGACGCGCCCCGTTCCACGGTTACATCGCAGGCGAAAGGAGCGACCATGCCCGCAGCCCTCATCATCTCGCACGGCCAACCCTCCGACCCGGCCCCGGCCGAGGCCGAACTCGCCGCCCTCGCCGCCCGCGTGCAGGCGCTGATGCCCGACTGGCACGTTGCCTCGGCAACGCTCGCCACGCCCGATGCGCTGGCCGACCAGATCGCCAAGGCCGGACCGCAGGGCTTCGCATATCCGATGTTCATGGCCGATGGCTGGTTCACCCGCGACCACCTGCCCAAACGGCTGGCCGAGGCGGGTGGCACAGGCTGGCAGGTGCTCGACCCTTTCGGCATCGACGAAGGCCTGCAACGCCTTACCGTCACCCTCGCGTCCGAAGCCGCCGCCGCGCGCGGGCTTGCCCCGGCAGATACGGCCCTTCTTCTGGCCGCACATGGCTCGTTCCGCAGCCCGGCCCCGGCGCGGGTGGCCAATGCCATGGCCGACCGGCTGAAGCGTGACACAGGCTTTGCGCGGGTCGAGGCCGCCTTCATCGACCAGACCCCGCGCATCGTCGAAGCCGCCGCCGGCTTTCCCGCAGGCTCGCTCGTCCTGCCCTTCTTTGCCGCCAAAGGCGGGCATGTCATCGATGATTTACCCGAGGCGCTCGAGCAAGCCGGTCTCAAGGGAACGCTGCTCGAACCCGTGGGCCTTGATCCCCGTGTTCCGGCCCTGATCGCTGCCGCGCTGCAGTCGGCCCGTCAGGCCACGCTTTCCAGCACCGAAAGCTGATCCTCCAGCGCCGCCCGCGTTGCCCGCCATATGGCGGGCAGGTTGGCGCGCTCGCGGTCCAGATCGTCGCGCGACCCGACCTTTGCCGCGCTCTCCACCGCCGACAGCACGAAGCGCAGCCGCGCCGTCCCGAAGGTGCCGCAGGTTCCGGCAAGCTGATGCGATAGCCGCGCCACCTCGTCATCATGCACCAAACCGCTCAAGTCGCCGATCCGCCCCACCGTCACTTCGGCCTCTTCGACCAACCGCTGGATCAGCATCACCGCCATTTCCTGCCCGATCTGCTCTACCAACTCGTTCAGGGCGGAGAGGTCCAGCACATCGGCCTCTGTCGCATCCTCGTCCTCCACCGCGCCGGACGCCGCCCCCCCGGCAAGACGGCGCAGCAATTCGATGCGACTGACCGGCTTGGTCAAACCCGTCTCCATCCCGACCGAGCGGAAGCGCGACTCCTCCTCGGGCATGGCGTGGGCAGTCAGGGCAAGGATGCGCGTCTGCGCCGACAGCCCGCCTGATGCGCGGATGCGCTCGGTCGCCGTAACCCCGTCCATCCGTGGCATCGACACATCCATCAAGATTGCATCGAAACGCCGCCCCACCGCCTGTTCCACACCGTCCAGACCATCGACCGCCTCGGTGACGCTGTGCCCCGCCGCTTCCAGATAGCGCCGCAGCAGGAAACGGTTGATCTCGTTATCCTCGACCACCAGCACGTCGAGCGGTCTGGCCACCGGCACATCAACGGCCGGTTCGGCTGATCTCTCCGCAGACGGGGCCGGCTTCGGCGTGCGCGCCACCTCGCTCCCCTCGGTCTCGACGCCAAGCGGCAGGCGCAGCCAGAACAGGCTGCCTTCACCATCCACGCTTTCGGCCCCGATCTCGCCGCCCATAGCATCCGCCAGACGGCGGGCGATGCCAAGGCCAAGTCCGGTCCCGCCCTGTTTGCGCCCGTAGCTGGCATCGACTGTCACGAAATCCTGAAAAATCCGCGCAAGATCGTCTTCCGATATCCCGATCCCGCTGTCGATCACCCGGAATTCGAACATCTTGCGCCGGGGCTGTCTTGCGCCGTCGACCAGACATTCCGTCTCGACCGTGACCGTGCCGTTGTCAGTGAACTTCACCGCATTGCCGATCAGGTTCAGCAAGATCTGCCGGATGCGCCCCGCATCGCCCGTCACCTCGCCAAGCGGCCCGCTCAACTGCACGACCGACAGTTTCGTGCCCCGCATCGCGGCAAGTCCGCTCTGGTTCGCCACCGTATCCTCGACCAAGCGGTCCAGATCGAACCGCGCCTCGACGATCTGCATCGCCCCTGCCTCGGCCTTGCTGATATCAAGCACCGAATTCACATGCCCGAGCAGAATATCGCCCGAGGTTTCCATGATCCCCAACAACTCGCGTTGTCCGGCATCCAGCGCTGTCTGTCCCATCAGGTCCATCGACCCGATCAGCCCGTTCAGCGGTGTCCGCATCTCGTGGCTCATCACGGCAAGGAACTCGGCCTTGGTCTTTTCGCCTGCAAGCGCGCGCTCAAGCGCATCGGTCAGGTCGCGCTGCGCCTTGCGCCGTTCCGAGATGTCGCGCACGAAAGCCACGATAAGGCTGCCCCCGCCGGACGCGACAGGGCAATCGAGATTTCCGCCGGAAAATCGGTGCCGTCGCTGCGTCGCGCATCGATCTCCATCCTCAAAGGCTCGCGACCGTCGGTCATGCCCGCCATCGCATCGCGCAGGGCCCGGCCTTGGCCGCCTTCGGCTCCGTCGGCAAACAGCAGATCGGTTCCGGTCTTGCCAAGCACCGCCTCGCGCCGATGGCCAAAGATGATCTGAGCGGCGGGGTTGAATTCGAGGATCTTGCCCGACGGATCCGTCACCACGATCCCGTCAGCCGAATTTGCGATGATCGTCGCAAGCCGGGCGCTCGTCTGGCGCACCTCTTCGGCCCGGGTTTCAGACACGCGGTAAAGCCGCGCCATCACAAGCGCCAGCGCGGTCAGCATCAGGATCAGGCCAACCGTCAGGATCGCCAGCCGCAGCAGCGTGTCCGACATCGACATCCGCTGCACATCCGAAAGCGATGCAAAATCGGTCAGCGCACGCAAGGTCAGGCTGCGCGCCGCCGCCCTGACGTCGGGCAGGCGTTGCGCCAGCGCGGGGATTTCCTCGCGCAGCTTCACATCCGACCCGTCGATCACTGCGACTTCCATGTCGAGGAACTGCCGCAGCATGCTGTAATCCGCAGCATACCCTTCCTTTCCCAGAAGCGGCGCATAGACCGGGCTTTGCTCCAGCATCGACACACGGCTGTAAAACACGTTGAACCAGCGCCGCACCTCGTCAAGCTGGGCGGCCGGGTCTGCGGGGCGATCCTCGGCAAGCACGGTCAGGGCTGCGGCCTGCAACCGCAGCACCTCGACCTCGGTCTGCATCATCACCCATTGCGTATTGTCGGAATTCGCCGCTTCCAGCGCCTTGAGCCGCGTCTTGACGTCCAGCGCCAGCGTGACGATCGCCACGACACAGATACCGACTAAGACCAGTGCCCCTGCAAAACGCAGCGTCTTGAACCATTCAGCCACAGGCGGGCGTCCGCCAAACGTCATTTCACCACGTCCCGCACCGGATTTCGGATCTTTCTGCAAACCTAATGCACAAGAGGCTTGCGTTCCATCTTGTTCTGCATCGAATGATGGTACCAATAGTATGGGATGGCAGCGTGTTTCCGGGTGACGATAGACCACAATCGATGCGAATCCTTCTTGCAGACGATCACGATCTCGTGCGCGAAACACTTGCGGCTTTCCTTCTTGCCGAAGGCTTCGCCGAGGTTCGCACGGTCGGCGACTTGCCGGCCGCACTTTTAGAACTGGCGGGCCAGACCCGCTTCGACATGGTGTTGCTCGACTACCAGATGCCCGGCATGAACGGCCTCGAAGGACTTTTGAAAGCAAAGGAAGTGGTTCGCGTCGCGGCAAAGAAGACGCCCGTCGCCATCATTTCGGGCACCACCAACCGCGAACTGGCCGAAGCCGCCCTCGCGGCCGGAGCGGCAGGCTTCGTGCCCAAAACGCTTGCCTCGCGTGCGATGGTCGCGGCCATCCAGGCCATGGCCTCGGGCGAGGTTTTCGCCCCCCTGTCGCTGCTGATGCAAGACACCCCCGTTGCCGAGGTGTTGGCGGCCCTCACCAAACGCGAGGTCGACGTGCTTCGGGGCATCTGCGAGGGCAAGTCGAACAAGGAAATCGCCCGCGACCTCGACCTGCAAGAGGTGACGGTCAAGCTGCACGTCAAGACCCTGTCGCGCAAACTCGGCGCCAAGAACCGCACTCATGCAGCGATGATCGCCCGCGACGCAGGCATGAGCTAGGCCAGAACCCCCTGACCCGCCGCGATTTTTCTGCGAAAAATCCCGCCCCGCCTGCGCCGTCGCGCCTGTCTCAGACCGTGTGCAGATACAGGTCGAAATCGACCTCGCTGACCGTGCGGGCCACGCGCGCGTATTCCGCCGCCTTGATCGCGGTAAAGGTACGGTGCATCTCGGACCCTAGCGCTTGTTTCAGAAAGGCCGATCCTTCCGCCGCCGTAATGGCCGACCGCCAGTCGACCGGAATGGGTGGCGCATCCTGTGCGTCGGCATAGCCGTTTCCGGTGGTTTCCGGCCCCGGATCGATCCGGTTCGCCATGCCGTGCCGCAGCCCGGCCAGCACCGTCGCCGCCACCAGATAGGGGTTCGCATCCACCCCCGCGGGCCGATGCTCGATCCGCCGCGCCTTGATGTCGCCCGCCGGAATCCGCAAGGCGACCGAGCGGTTGTTCACCCCCCAAGTCGGGCTGACCGGCGCATAGCTTTGCGACGCAAAGCGCCGCCACGAATTCGCATGCGGCGCAAAGACCAGCATCGATTCGCCCATCGTCGCCCGCATCCCGCCCAAAGCGTGCAGGATCGTTTCGGACCATTGGCCCTCGACCGCCTCGACAAAGACATTCTTGCCGCCCGCATCCATAAGGCTGACGTGGAAATGCATCCCCGATCCGGCATATTTCTCGACCGGCTTGGCCATGAAGCAGGCCGTCACCCCATGCGCCCGCGCCTGTGCCCGCACGATCCGCTTCAGGCGCATCAGATCATCCGCCGCCTGCATCACATCCGTCCGGTAATGCAGCGTCAGCTCATACTGCCCCGGCGCATATTCCGAGATCATGGTCTCGGCCTTGATCCCGGCCTTGGCCGCGCCC
The DNA here is from genome assembly GCF_003060865.1 of Gemmobacter aquarius. NCBI lineage: Bacteria > Pseudomonadati > Pseudomonadota > Alphaproteobacteria > Rhodobacterales > Paracoccaceae > Paragemmobacter > Paragemmobacter aquarius. Next base: position 2,867,816 of record NZ_CP028918.1, on the reverse strand, counting down.
GCGTAGATGTCGGAAAACAGCGGCAGCATCCCGTGCAGGTGGTCGACGCTGTAAACCTCGGTCTTGAAGCTTGCGCGCCCGTCCAGCACATCGCGGGCAGGCTGCACCTTGCCATCCGGCCCGCGCTGGTTGTGGAGCAGGAAGAACTCCAGCTCGAATGCGCCAGAAGGGTAAAGCCCTTCCGCCGCCAGCGCATCGACCTGTGCCTGAAGCGCATGGCGCGGGTCTGATCCCATCTTGGCCCCGTCCAGATCATACATCGACATGAACAGCTCGCCCCGCGGCGGGTTGGTGCCATGCAGCGGCACCAGTGTTCCCGGAATGGGCCATGCCCGCAGATCGCCGTCGCCCTGATCCCAGATCAGCCCGGTCTCGTGCACATCCTCGCCGCAGATATCCAAGCCAAGGATCGAGATCGGCAGATGCCGCCCGCCTTTGTAAAGCGCGGTCAATTCGTGGCGGCGGATGATCTTGCCCCGCCCGATCCCGTTGGCATCGTGCAATACGATGTCGAAGGCCTCGATTTCCGGATGGGCGGCCAGAAAGGCCTCGGCCTCGGCCAGTGTGCTGCCCGAAGGGCTTTGTGTATCAGTCATGGGATCACTCGAAGAGGTCGGTCAGGATTTCGTCAAAAGCGGCGATCAGCCGGTCGATCTGCCGTTTCGTGGTGGCAGGGCTGACCAGCATCATGTTATGGAACGGCGCGATCAGACAGCCACGGTTCAACAGCGCGGTATGGATCGCGGCCTCCAGCGCAGGCTGATGCGCGGCCCCCGCCTCGGTTCCGTTCCTGAGCGGCCCCTTGGCGCAAATGAACTCGACCCGCGCCCCGACCCGCACCACATGCCACGGCGCCTTGTGCCGTTCGATCGCCGCAGAAAGGCCCGCGGCCAGCCGCGCAGCGCCCTTGTCCATCTTGGCGTAATTGGCGGGCGTCATCACCTCGGCCAACGTGGCCCGCAGGCAGGCGAACTGCACCGGATTGCCCGAAAGCGTGGTCCCCATGCCCGAATGGCCTGCGGGGCGGGCATCGTCATAGGCCCTGAACCGCGCAGCAACATCGGGCGAAAGCCCCCAGACGGCAGTGGGCATGCCCCCAGCCACGCATTTGCCCACGACAAAGATGTCGGGCTGCAACCCATGCACGCCGGTATAACCGCCAAGTCCGGTCGAAAGCGTATGCGTCTCGTCGATGATCAGCAGGCTGCCGTAGCGCCGCGTCAGGTCGCGCAACCCTTGCAGAAAGCCCGCCTCGGGCAGCACCATGCAGCAATTGGTCATCACAGGCTCGGTCAGCACCGCCGCGACCTCGCCCGTGGCCAGTGCCGCCTCGACCGCCGCCAGATCGTTGAATTCCACCGCCACCGCGCCAAGCGTCAGGTCTTGCACCTGCCCGACCAGCCCCACGCGGTTGACAGTGTGCCCGCCCGACAATTCCACCATCGTGTCGTCCAGCGTGCCATGATAGCAGCCGTTGAACACCAGCACCTTGGGCCGCCCCGTCACCGCCCGCGCCACCCGCAACGCAAAGCGGTTGGCATCGGTCGCGGTGGTAGCAATCTGCCAGCGGAAATCACCGAAGCGTTCGGTCAGCAGATGCCCCGCTTCCAGCGCATCGGTCGTCGGCAGCATATAGGTCAGCCCGCGCCGCGCCTGATGACGGATCGCCTTTGCCACGGGCGCGGGCGAGTGGCCGAACATCGACCCCGTGTCGCCCAGACAGAAATCGTCGATCTCGTAGCCGTCGATATCGGTCAGCCGCGCGCCTTGGGCCTTGGCGACCACCGGCAGATGCGGCATCGGCCAATCGGTCATCCAATGCATCGGCACGCCGTACAGAAACGCGCCCGATCCGGCCGCCATCGCCTCGGCCGACAGCTTGCGCCCGGCCCCGAAACGCCGCGCCTCGCGTTCGGCAATTGCGCCAAGGCGGTCAGCCCGTACCCCTGCAATGGTCTTTGTCATGGCCGCGCCACCCGTCATTTCCAGCAAAAACCTTATGGCGCGGAATTTGATCAAATGGAAGCGGGCAGTTTATCCGCTCATGCCGGAGCGGGGGGTTCACACCCCCCGCACCCCCCACCTTGGGACATTTGGGCCAGCGTGAAATCAGGACAGAACGCGCACTTCGATCAGGCGCGGGCCGTCATGGGGTTGGCGCAGCGCCGCTGTCAGTGCCTCGGGCGTTTCTGCGACGCTCTGGAAGCCAAGGTCGCAGGCAGCGGCAAGGTGTTCGAGCTTCAAGGGTGACGGCGAACACCCGATGATCTCGGTCTGCGCGTCGCGCATCGCTTCGGCGATCTCGCGGTAGCTTGCGTTGTTCCAGACGACATAGGTGACGGGCAGGCCTTCATCGACCGCGACACGCATCTCGGCGGGGTCGAACTGCAACCCGCCGTCCCCCACAAGGCAGATGACCGGCGCACCGGGGGCTGCGACAGAAGCACCGATTGCAGCACCCAGCCCGTAGCCAAGCGCCCCATATCCGGTCGCAGCATTGAACCAGCCGCCCGCGCGGTCGGGATCGAAGAACAGGTTTCCCGCATAGACCGGCTGGGTAGAATCGCCCACGATGATAGCCCCCGGCACCGCGTCGCGGATCGCCTCGACCATCGCCAGTTGCGCCGGCATCGACGGATGCAGCCCCGCCAGTTCCGCCCGCGCCGCGACCCGCGCCGCCGCGGCCCGCGCCAGCCCGTCGCCCTTGCGCGGGGTGACAAGCGGCAACAGCGCGTCAATCGCCCCGGCCACGCTGGTCTGCACCGCCACCGCCGCCGGATGCCGCCGCAGCTGCTCGGCGCAAAGATCGACGCGGATCATCCCCGACAGGTCGGGCAGGCCGCCGCGCATATACATGTCGTAATCGGTCGGCCCAAGCTCGGTGCCCAAAGCCAGCACCTGATCGGCCCCCGCGACCAGCGCCCGCACCGCATCAAGCGAGGGCGAGGCCGGAACCCCCAGCCCATGCCCATGCAGCATTCCCCGCGCGTTTACTGTCAGCACGACCGGCGCGTCCAGCCGTTCGGCCAGCGCGGTCAGGCCTGCGTCGCAGCCCCGCGCCCCGCCACCGGCAAGGATGACCACACGCGCAGCCCCGTCCAGCCGCGCCACCGCATCCGCAAGCGCCGCCTCGGGCGGGGCAGGGGGCGGCACCATAGCAGCCACCTCGGGCGCGGGGCAGGCCAGCCCCATTACATCGGTCGGAATCTCGATATGCACGGGGCCGGGCCGCCCGCTTGCCATCCGCGCAAAGGCACGGTCCAGCGCTGCCGACAGTTGCGCGGGGTCCTCCACCCGCTCGGTCGGGCACAGCTTGGCGATCATCGCCGACTGGTCGGGCAATTCGTGCAAATGCCCCAAGCCCCGCCCCAGCGACGCCCGCCGGTTCACCCCCGACACCACCAGCATCGGCACCGAATCCGCCTTGGCCTGCGCCATGGCCGTGATCGTGTTGGTCAGCCCCGGCCCGGTGATGACGAAAGCCACCCCCGGCTTGCCCGACACCCGCGCATAGCCATCGGCCATGAAGCCCGCGCCCTGTTCATGGCGCGGCGTCACATGCCGCATGCCGCCCCCCGCAAGCCCGCGATACAACTCGATCGTATGCACCCCCGGTATCCCGAAGACGACCTCGACCCCGCGTAGGCGCAACCCCTCGACCAAGGCATGTCCGACGGTCCTCATGCCGCACTCCTTCGCGCTTGGGCAAATCCCGCGATCCGGTCGCAGGCGGCGGCGATCACCTCGTCGGGTTGCGTCAGGCTGACGCGCAGCCAGCCCGCAAGCGCACTGCCGAAACTTTCCCCCGGCATCACCGCAACCTTGGCCTCCGCCAGCAGCGCCGCTGCGAACGCGTCGCCCGAAAGCCCGCTTTCGCGCACATCGACCAGCGCGAACATGCCCGCGCTGGGCCGATGCACCCGCAAGCCCGCCACCCCGTCCAGCCGTGCCGCGATCAATTCTGCCCGCCGCGCGAACCGCTCGACCATCCCCGCCGCCACCGGCGAAGGCGCCGAAACCGCAAGCGCGGTCGCATCGGCGATAAAGGGCTGGTTGCCGAACAGCATCGTCTCGGCCAGCGGCAGCAACTGGGCGCAAAACGCGGGCGAGCCCACGCACCAGCCCGACCGGAACCCCGGCGCAGCATGCGATTTGGAAATCGACGATGCGACGACCACCCGCTCGGCAAACTCGCCAAGATCGAGGGGCGAGGCGAAATCGACCCCCGCAAAACACATCTCCTCATAGACCTCGTCGCAGAGCACCCAAAGGTCATGCTTCGCCGCCACCTCGCACAGCGCCACCAGATCGGCCCGTGTCAGCACCGCGCCAGTCGGATTGTGCGGCGAATTCAGCATCAGCACGCGACTTTTCGGAGTGATCCGCGCCTCGACATCGGCGGCCTGCATCCGAAACCCGGCCTCTGCCCGCAGCGGCACCGGCACGACAGCGGCCCCCGTGGCGCGGATCAACCCCTCATAGGTCGCATACATCGGATCGCCCACCAGCACCTCGTCGCCCGCCGACACCATCGCCTGCAACACCGCGTAAAGCGTGGTCTGGGTGCCCGGAAAGCACATCACCTGATCCGTCCCGATCACCCGCCCGCGCCGCGCCGTGTAGCGTGCGGCCAGTGCCCGCAGCAGCGCAGGCTCGCCCCGCCCGTTGGAATAGCCCATCCGCCCCGCCTGCATCGCGGCCGCCGCAGCCGCCAGCAGCGCGGGCGGGGTCGCCACATCCGGCTCGCCGATGGTCAGCTCGATCACCGCCTCGCCCGCCGCCTTCATCTTGCGGGCGCGGATATGGATATCCCACTTCTCGCTGCCAAGTCCGGCAAGGCGGTCGGTCACGGGGGCGAAACGCATCGGTCTTTCCTTCGGTTCGGTCATTCGGAATGGGCATCGGGAACGGGCAGGGTCACACCCAGTATCGCGCCGGTCGCATCCAGCGCGATCCGCACCAGCTCGCCCCTTGTAAAGGCATCGGGCAGCGCCGCCCCCTCGATCCACAGCCCGTCGATCACGGCGTTGCAGGCGATGGCATCGCGCCGGTCCCGCGCCGGGTTTTGCTTGCGTCCGGGCAGGGCGGCGATCAGCCCCTGCAACTGCGTGCGGAAGCCCAGATAGGCCGCCTCATGCACCGACATCATCGCCGGATCGGTGCGCGACCGGTGCAGATAGGCCGCCCAGACCGCCAGCACGACAGGGTCGAGGATCGCAGGCTGGAAATTCGACGCCACGAAAACCGCAAGCCGCGCCAAGGGGTCATCCACCGCCGCATCGGCCAGCGATTGCACGGCGCTTTGCGTCATCCCCTCCATAACGCTGCGATAGGCGGTCTGGGTCAGCTCTTCCTTCGAGGCGAAGTAATGCCGGATCAATCCGGGCGTGACCCCCGCCCGTTCGGCAATCGCGCGAACGGTCGCCGCAGCGGCGCCGCCCTCGGCCACAAGCTGGATCGCCGCGGCGATCAGATCGTCACGCCGCTTCTCCTCGCCCTCGCGGCGGTAGGGTCGGCGTGTATTGGTCGGGGCGACGGTCATGGGCAGGCAATCCGCAACAACAGGGCACCATATGAATTATACGTTTGAACAATAACAGTCACGCAAAAGGTGGCGTCAAAACCGGAAATCCGGTCTATCCCTGCCTTGCGGCTGCTATTCGATCACCTCACCCGGATCGACACCCCAAAGCGCCGACGTCCGCACCCAGCCCTTTTCACCATCGACCGACAGGCGGCACCAGTCCGGCACACATTCCTGTATCCATCCCACGACATTGCGCTCGGCCTGAAACGAAACCTCGGCGTCATCGCGTGGCGCATCGCGGAAATCGGCGACATCGGCAGTCACCAGCGCCGAGCGCACGCCCGAAAGCAGCGCGTAATGCACCCAGCCGCCCGCACCATCGGCATCCTCGATCCGGCGCCAATGCTCGTATTCCGCCGTGATCCGCAGCGGCATGCCCGAGCGGGTGAACACCCAGTCGATACGGTGCGTCAACCCCGGTCCACGCCGCGCATTTCCCTCGTTGCCCTTCAGGCTGACAAAGCGCGGCAAGGGCAGGTTCGTCACCGACCCCCGCGTCGGATCACGCGGCGGCACCCGCGGCTTGGCAATCGCAGGCTGGACCTGCGGCGCGGCAAGCGCCGGCGCTTCCTTGACCCCGGCCGCCTCCGCCCCGTCGATGAAGGGGGCCGCCAGCGTCTCGGGGCGCGGTGCGGGGCGCTTTGCCCCAAGCTCCTCGGCCGCCACGACCCCGGCCCCCACGACCCCGGCCAAGACGATCATGCAAAAGCCGATCACCGCCCGCTTGCCAATTCCCATTGCGTCCGCCTGTGTCCATCTCGCGAAAAGACACCGGTCGCCCGGCCCTTCGCTCTGCCTTGTTGCCCGTTCCACGGCGCTCTTTCCGGCGCCCCGTCCCAGCAGGGTCTTGTGCCTTTCCCCGCTTCCCGCCACTTTGCCACCCATGATGCGGATTTGGAAGTGCAAGGGAGGAACCTCATGCCCGCAACCCGGCTGAGTGTTGTCGTGACGCGACGGTTGCCAGAAGCGGTCGAAACCCGCATGACCGAACTTTTCGACGTAGAACTGCGCGACACAGACGCGCCCATGACCCGCGACGAACTGGCCAGCGCCCTGCGCCGCGCCGATGTTCTTGTGCCCACGATCACCGACGCGATAGACGCAGGCCTTCTGGCGCAGGCGGGCGACCGGCTGAAGCTGATCGCCAATTACGGCGCGGGCGTCGACCATATCGACGTGGGCACGGCGCGGTCGCGCGGCATCCTTGTGTCGAACACTCCCGGCGTGCTGACCGAAGACACCGCCGACATGGCCATGGCGCTTGTGCTTGCCGTCACCCGCCGCATCCCCGAAGGGCTCGCGCTGATGCAATCGGGCGACTGGCACGGCTGGTCGCCCCTGTCCTTGCTGGGTGGCCGGATCGGCGGCAAACGCCTCGGCATCCTCGGCATGGGGCGCATCGGTCAGGCCGTGGCCCGCCGCGCCCGCGCCTTCGGGATGCAGGTCCATTACCACAACCGCCGCCGCGTCCGCCCCGAGGTGGAAGCCGAACTCGAAGCGACCTATTGGGAAAGCCTCGACCAGATGGTCAGCCGGATGGATGTGATAAGCGTTAACTGTCCGCATACGCCCTCGACCTTCCACCTGATGAACGCGCGGCGCCTGAAACTGATGAAACCCACCGCCGTGATCGTGAACACGTCGCGCGGCGAGGTGATCGACGAAAACGCCCTGACCCGCATGCTGCGCGCGGGTGAATTGGCGGGCGCGGGTCTCGACGTCTACGAACGCGGGGCCGAGATCAACCCCCGCCTGCGCGAACTCCCCAACGTGGTCCTCTTGCCGCATATGGGATCGGCGACCCGCGAAGGCCGGATCGAGATGGGCGAAAAAGTCATCATCAACATCAAGACCTTCGCCGATGGCCACCGCCCGCCCGATCAGGTCGTGCCGGGTATGCTCTGACCCGCGCGCCGGCCTGCGACGCGAAGCACCAGACCCGCCAACGCGCAGCGCAGGGGAACGGTCACGGCCTCGGATGCGTTCCCTTTCCGACACAGGGAAAGGGAAATTCCATGACCGACGATGCCGATATCCGCGCCCGCTTCTGGCGCGCCCTCCATTCCGACCGGACTGTCATGCTGGGCCTGCAAGGCGGCGAAGCCGCGCCGCGCCCGATGACCGTGATGACCGAGGGGGACGCCGATCACGGCCCCTTGTGGATATTCACCTCCAAGGAAACCGAACTTGGCGAAGCGGTGCAAACCACCAGCCAAGCCTTCTTCACCTTCGCTTCCAAAGGCCACGATGTGTTTGCCACCGTCCATGGCCTGCTTTCGCCCGATACCGACCGCGCGAGGGTGGCAAAACTCTGGAATCCCTTCGTCGCCGCATGGTATCCCCAAGGGCAGGACGACCCAACGCTCCTCCTGCTCCGCTTCGACCCGTCACAGGCCGAGATGTGGCTCAACGGATCAAGCCTCGTCGCGGGCCTCAAGATGCTGCTCGGGGCCGACCCCAAGCAGGATTATCAAGACTATGTGACCAAGGGACCGCTGGCCTAGACCCGGTAATAGTCGCGGTACCATGCAACGAAACGCCCCACCCCCTCGGCTATGCCGGTGCGGGGCAGGGTGCCGGTCAGCGCCTCGATCAGCGCCGCATCGGCCCATGTGGCGGGCACGTCGCCCGCCTGCATCGGCAGGAACCGCTTTTCGGCGCTCTGCCCCAGTGCAGCCTCGATCGCGCTAACGAACTCCATCAACCCGACCGGCGCGCCATTGCCGATATTGACCACGCGAAACGGCGCGACGGCGGACAGACTGTCCATCCCGCCCACCGCTTCCCCGCCCGGCGGCACGCCAATCAGCCGCACGATCCCTTCGACCAGATCGTCGACATAGGTAAAATCCCGCCGCATGTCGCCATGGTTGTAAATGTCGATCGGTTCCCCCGCGAGGATGGCGCGGACGAATTTGAACAGTGCCATGTCGGGCCGCCCCCAGGGACCATAGACCGTAAAGAAGCGGAACATGGTCGTGGGAATAGCGTAAAGATGTGCATAGGAATGGCCCATCGCCTCGGTCGCCTTCTTGGTGGCGGCATAGAACGACATGGGGCTGTCGGCCTTGTGCACCTCGGCATAGGGCATCTCGGTATTGGCCCCGTAGACAGATGAGGTCGAGGCCATCAACAGATGCGCAGGCTGCACCGCCCGCGCCGCCTCGAGCACCTCGAAGGTGCCGATCAGGTTCGCCTCGACGTAAGACCGCGGCGCGTCGATGGAATGGCGCACCCCCGCCTGCGCCGCAAGGTGGACGATCACATCCACCCCCTCGGCCAGTTCGCGCACCAGCCCAGCCGTCTCGACCCGCCCTTCGACCGGGCGGAACCCCGGCTGCTGGGCCAGCATCCCGTGCCGCCGTTGCTTCAGGCTTACGTCATAATAGTCGGTCATCGCATCGAGGCCGGTGACACTCCACCCCTCGGCCAACAACCGCGCCGTCAGGTGATACCCGATGAACCCGGCCGACCCCGTCACCAATGCCCGCTGTCCCATGCCCGTCCCCTTCATGCCAAGCCCAATTCGCCCATCCGGCAAGGCATGGTCAAGCCCCGCCGCAGCAAGGGGGCGTATGCCGCCCCCACGGCTCGCAAGCGAGCCTTCCCCCTGCAGGATATTTAAGGACAGAAAATGCCGATACAGTTCATTTTCTGTCCTCAAATATCCTCTGGGGTGAATTGGCCGGCACGGCCAAGAGGGGGCGCTCGCGCCCCCTGAACCCGCGCCGCAAGGCGCTGACCGCGTGCCGCGCCAGCGGCTCCGTTCAGAAACGGGTTGGAAGATAGGATGAAAGGTCAAGCTCGGGCGCGCGACCCGCTACCAGATCGGCCACGATCCGCGCCGTGATCGGGGCCAGCGTCAGGCCGATATGGCCGTGGCCGTAAGCGTGGATCACGTCATCGCCCCGCGACGACGGCCCGATCACCGGCACCGAGTCGGGGACCGACGGGCGAAACCCCATCCATTCGCGGCTCGGTTCGGGCAGGTCGGGAAAGATCGCCCGCGCGCCCTCGACCAGTTTCGCGATGCGATGAGGCGAGGGAGGCGCTCTCAGCCCGCCCAGTTCCACCGTCCCCGCCACCCGCAAGCGCCCTTGCATCGGGCACAGATAAAAGCCCCGCGCCGTGGGGCAGGCGGGCCGCATGAGACGCGGTGCCTCCATGTCCCATTCGACATGATAACCCCGTTCGGTATCGAGCGGCACGCGGTCGCCCGCCTGCGCCGCCAGCGCCCGCGAATGGGCCCCCGCCGCCAGCACCACCTTGCGCGCATGCAGCGCAAACCCCGGTCCACTGACCACGATCCCGTCCACCCGCCGCTCCAGCCGTTCCGCCCTTGCGCGAATGACCCGCGCCCCGCTTCCGACATGGGCCGCCAGCAGCCGCATCATCGCGCCCGGATCGTTCAGGAACACTGCCTTGGGAAAGAACGCAGCCCCGCCCTCGACCTCGGGCAACCCCGGTTCCATCTGGCGCAGCACCGCAGGGCCGACCAGATCGACCGTAATCCCGAGTGTCCGCCGAAACGCCATATCGGCCTCGGCAGCGCGAAAGGCGGCCTTCGTCTCGTAGACGTAAAGACAGCCGCGTTTTTGCATGATGCCGTCGCCGCCGATCCGGTCGGCCAAATCCAGCCATGACGGGCAGGCATCGGCCAGCAGCCGCGCAATCGCCGCAGCGTTCCGCGCGGTCGGTCCGGGCAGCGATTGCGCGGCAAAGCGCATCAGCCAAGGCATCAGCGACGCAATCGCCGCGCGCCGGATCGACAGCGGCGACATCTTGTCGAACAACAACGAAGGCAGGTTCCGCAGCACATCGGGGCTGCCCACCGGCATCACCGCGTAATCTGCAATTGTGCCGGCGTTCCCGTAAGACGCCCCCGCCCCCGGCTCGCCCGGATCGACCAGCGTGACCTCGCGCCCCTCGGCCAGCAGCCGCTCGGCCACGGCAAGGCCTATCACGCCTGCGCCGATCACGGCGATTTCGCTGCGCTCGGTCATGGAACGGGGCCTTCATCGGTTATGGGGGGTGCGGGGGGACGGCCGTCCCCCCGCCCTCAGCACTCACATGCAGGCGTCAAACAGCGCCCGTGTATTGGCGCGCGTCAATTCCACCGGATTGCCGCCGCAAGACGGGTCTTCCAGCGCCATTTCGGTCAACGCGTCCAGCCGCGCGGCCTCGACCCCCATCGCGGTCAGGTTCGCCGGAATCCCCAGCACCGTCCGCAGGTTCATCACCGCCTGCCGGAACCCGTCAAACCCGCCCGCAATGCCGATATAGGCCGCAGCCTTCTCCAGCCGCGCCTCGATGGCGGGGCGGTTGAAGTCGAGCACCATGGGCATCACCACCGCATTTGTCGTGCCGTGATGGGTGTTGTAGACCGCCCCGATCGGATGGCTCAGCGCATGGATCGCCCCGAGCCCCTTCTGGAAGGCCACGGCCCCCATCGCCGCCGCGCTCATCATATGGGCGCGGGCCTCGAGGTTGGTCGGGTCGCCGTAAGCCGTGGGCAGGTTCTCGAACACAAGCCGCATCCCCTCCAGCGCGATACCCTGCGACATCGGATGGTAGAACGGGCTGCAATAGGCTTCCAGACAATGCGCCAGCGCGTCCATGCCCGTGCCTGCGGTGATGAACTTGGGCATCCCCACCGTCAAGGCAGGGTCACAGATCGTCACCACCGGCATCAGCTTGGGATGGAAGATGATCTTCTTCTTATGCGTCACCGAATTGGTCAGCACGCCCGCGCGGCCCACTTCCGAACCGGTCCCCGCCGTGGTCGGCACCGCGATGATCGGCGCGATCTTGCCCGCATCCGCACGGGTGAACCAGTCGTCGATATCCTCCAGATCCCAGACCGACAGGTCGGCCCGCTGATGCGCCATCAGCGCGATCATCTTGCCAAGGTCCAAGGCCGATCCGCCACCGAAGCAGATCACCCCGTCATGGCCACCGGCCAGATAGACAGCGATCCCCGCTGCCATGTTGCCCTCGTTCGGGTTCGGGTCGACCTCGGAAAACACCGACCTGCCCAGCCCCGCCGCCGCCAGCCCGTCCAGCGCCGCCGCCGTGATCGGCAGGCTCGCCAGCGCCTTGTCGGTCACCAGCAGGGGCTTTTTCACCCCTGCCGCCGCGCAATGCTCGGCCAGTTCGGAAATCCGGCCCACGCCGAACTTGATCGCGGTCGGATAGGACCAGTTGCGATTGGGAACGTTGTGGCTCATGTCACACCTTTTTGAAATGATAGGATTTCGGTCGGGTCACCGAATGGAACCCGAGATAGGAAAGCGACCCGCCGCGCCCCGTGTCCTTGCACCCCGTCCAGCACAAGGCGGGGTCGAGGTAATCGGCGCGGTTCATGAAAACGGTGCCCGTCTCGATCTGCGCCCCGATGGCGGCTGCGGTGTCGTAATCTTCCGTCCAGACGCTTGCCGTCAACCCGTAAGGGCTGTCGTTCATCAGCGCGATGGCTTCGGCATCGTCCTTGACCTTCATGATCCCGACCACGGGGCCAAAGCTCTCTTCGGTCATCACCCGCATGGAATGGTCGACATTCACCAGCACCTGCGGCGCAAGGTAAGCCCCGCCGTCATCGGCAGGGAAATTCGCCGGATCGATCAGCGGCATCGCCCCTGCCGCAATCGCCTCGGCCACCTGCCCGCGCACCACGGCGGCGAACCGTTTGTTCGCCATCGGCCCCAGCGTCGTGGCCGCATCGAACGGATTGCCCAGTTTCAGCGCGTTGACCCAAGCCACCGCCTTTTCGACGAAAGCGTCATACAGGCTTTCATGCACGTAGATCCGCTCGATCCCGCAGCAGCACTGCCCCGAGTTGAACATCGCCCCGTCCATCAGCGTATCGACCGCCGCATCCAGATTGGCATCCGCCCGCACATAGCCCGGATCCTTGCCGCCCAATTCCAGCCCAAGCGGGGTAAACGTCCCCGCAGCCGCCTTCTCCATCGCCACGCCGCCGCCGACCGATCCGGTGAAGTTCACGAATCCAAAGGCCCGCGCCCCGATCAGGGCCTCCGTCGTCGCATGGTCCAGCACCACGTTCTGGAACACATCCGCAGGCACGCCCGCCGCATGGAAGGCTTCCGCCATCCGCTCGCCCACCAGCAACGTCTGGCTCGATGCCTTCAGCACGACCGAGTTGCCCGCGATCAGCGCAGGCACCAGCGTGTTGATGGTGGTCAGGTACGGGTAATTCCACGGCGCCACGATGAACACGACCCCAAGCGCCTCACGCGCGAGGTAGCGACGGAACGTGTCGCTGTCCTCGACCATCTTCGGCGCCAGCGTCTCGGCCGCGATCCCCGCCATATAGTCGGTCCGCGCATTCACCCCGCCGAATTCCCCGCCGAAACGGGTGGGGCGGCCCATCTGCCACGCCAGCTCCTCGACGATCACCGCCGACATCCCGTTCAGCTTGGCAACCCCCGCCTGCACCAGCGCCACACGCTCGGTCAAGGGCCGCGCCGCCCAGGCCTTTTGCGCCGCCTTGGCGCGGGCAACGGCAGCAACCGCCGCGTCATGCGATAGCGGCGTCCGCTCGGCATAGACCGAACCATCCACCGGAGAGATCAACTGTATCGGCTTCATCGCTTCACCTTCGGGCGTCCCGCCCCCTGCGGTGGGTGCAAAGCACCCACCCTACTTGCCATTTCCTGCGGGACATGCGCCCCGTTGCGTAGGGTGGGTGCTCTGCACCCACCGCCCCGCTTTCACCCCGTCCTTCGCCGTGTAGGGTGCGCGTTCACCGCGCACCGCTGCCCGTCCTTACGCCCGTTCAAGCAGGCGTTGCACCTCGAAATCCGTCACCACGCGGTCGGTCTCGGCAATTTCCCACTGGGCGGCATGGTGGTAATGGTCCACCACGTCGTCGCCAAAGGCCGCCCGCAGCATGGCCGACCCGTTGGCCAGCGCCGCCGCCTCGCGCAGGTTCTTCGGTATCTCGCGGATCCCCTTGGCGGCATACATATCGCCGCGCATCTCGGGTTCCAACTCCATCTTCTTCTCGATCCCGTCCAGCCCCGCCGCCAGCAAAGCAGCACAGCACAGATAGGGGTTCACGTCGCTGCCCGGAATCCGGCATTCGACGCGTATCCCCTTGGTATGCTCGCCGCAAATCCGGAACCCCGCCGTGCGGTTGTCCGACGACCACACCGCTTTCGTCGGCGCGAACATCCCCACGGTGAACCGCTTGTAGCTGTTGACATAAGGCGCCAGAAACAGCGTGATCTCCTGCGCGTGGGCCAATTGGCCTGCAAGGAACTGCTTCATCACCTCGCTCATGCCGTGCTTGTCAGCCTTGTCGACGAACAGCGGCTTACCATCCACCGACCAGAGCGACTGGTGCACATGGCTCGACGATCCCGCACGCCGATGGTCATACTTGGCCATGAAGGTCACCGACCGCCCCTTGGACCATGCGATTTCCTTGACCGCCGTCTTGATGATCGAATGGTTGTCCGCCGTATCCAGCGCGTCCGAGTAGCGATAGTTGATCTCTTCCTGCCCCGCCTCGGCCTCGCCTTTCGAGTTTTCCACCGGAATCCCCGCCGCATAAAGCCCGTTGCGAACCGCCCGCATCACCTCTTCTTCCTTGCTGGTCTGGAAGATGTGATAATCCTCGTTATAGGCGCTGATCGGCTTCAGCCCGCCGAACCCGTTGTCGCGGAACGACTCGTAGCTGTTCTCGAAGATGTAGAATTCGAGTTCCGTCGCCATCATCGGCTCGAACCCCATCGCCCGCGCCCGCGCCACCTGCCGCTTCAGGATCGCGCGTGGCGAATGCGGCACCTCCTCATGCGTGTGATGGTCCAGCAGATCGCACAGCACCAGCGCGGTGCCGGGCAGCCACGGCAAGGGGCGCAGCGTCGACAGGTCGGGCTTCATCACGTAATCGCCATAGCCGGTTTCCCAGCTTGTCGATTTGTAACCCTGCACCGTGTTCATCTCCATATCCACGGTCAGCAGATAGTTGCAGCAATGCGTTTCCTCATGCCCGCCGTTCACGAAAAAGGCGGCGTGAAAACGCTTGCCCATCAGGCGCCCCTGCATATCGACCCCTGCGACCAGCACGGTATCGATCTCGCCGCGCGCCACGGCATCCTTCAGCGCGTCCATCGTCATGTTTCCGGGCATCCGGTCTCTCCGTCGGGTTCAAGCCCCTGCCTGCAAAGGGCGCGGGGTCATTTGCATCTGTAAGCGGGCGCGCTTGGCCCCCGTCGCGTCACTCGGGCAGCGAAAGGCTCAACTGGCCTTGGCCTGTTTCTGGATTTCGGCCACACCCATGTTGATCACAGGTGCCAGCAGCGCCGCCATCGCCTCTTGCGCCGCGGCATCGGCAATCAGGTCGTTCCTGATTTCCAGCATGGCATTGGGCAGCCCGTAGGGCGTGGCATTGACCCGCAAGCTGTGGGTCACATCATCCGCCGCCGAATAGGGCGCGTTCAGTTGCGCGTTCATCCGCGTCATCCGCGCCGCCGCATCGCGTATCGCCACCGCAAGCGCCGGATCGGCGTCATGGATCACCCCGAATTCTACCGCCCGCGCCTTGCCGAAATAGACCGGCGTGAAACTGTGGATCGTCACCATCACCGGCCGCAACCCCGCCGCCAGACGCCGCATCAAAAGCCCGTGCAGCGCATCGTGGAACGGCAGATAGACCGCTTCGGTCCGCGCCCTGCGCTCCTCGGGCGACACGGCGATGTTTCCGGGGACATCATAAACCTCGGACCGCGCCGGCATCGCGCCGGGCATGTCGGGCGCACGGTTGCAATCATAGATCAACCGGCTGGCCGGAGCGTGGATCAGTACCGCATCCAGCCGCGACATCAGCCCCCGCGCCAGCCCCAGCGCGCCCGGATCCCAGGCGATATGCGCCTGACGCGCCGCCTCGGACAACCCCAGATCGCCCCAGGGTGCCGGAAAGGCATTGGACGCATGTTCGCAGACCAGAACCACACGGCCCTTGGCCGCCTCGTTCTCGATCACCGGCGCAAAACGCTGCTCCATTCCTACCTGTCATCCTTGTCAATTCGCACCCAAGGCTTGCCTTGCCCAAGCGCACTGTCAAGAATTATTCACGACATCTCCCGCTGTAGTGATGTTTTCTGTTTGCAGCATCGCGCCCCGCGCCCGATGATGCGCCAGGACCAAGGGAGCCGCCGCATGGATCTGGACAGCACGATCGAAGACCACATCCGCCGCGCCTTGCCCGACCTGACCCGTGCCGAACGCCAACTCGCGACCCATATCCTCGGCCAGTATCCGGTCGCAGCCTTGGGCTCGATCACCGCATTGGCCAAAGCGGCCGAAGTGTCCACACCCACCGTCGTGCGCCTCGTGCAGAAACTCGGTTTCAAGGGCTATCCCGATTTCCAGCACTCCTTGCGCGGCGAGGTCGAGGCGATGCTCGTCTCGCCGCTCGCCAAACATGACCGCTGGGCAGGGGGCGTGCCTCAGTCGCATATCCTCAACCGCTTTGCGGACGCGGTGGTGGGCAACCTGCAAGCCACCTTCGGCCAGATCGACCATGCCGAATTCGACGCAGCCGCCACCCTGCTGGCCGATCCCGACCGCCGCATCTTCACCGTGGGCGGGCGCATCACCCATGCGATGGCTGATTACTTCGCCACACTGATGCGGGCGGTCCGCAGCAATGTCACGCTGATGTCCGACATGTCGAACGCCTGGCCCTCGGCGCTGGTCGACCTCGCGCCCGGCGATGTGCTGGTGGTGTTCGACGTGCGCCGCTACGAAAACGCCGTGCTGCAACTGGTGGAACTGGCCGTCGAACATGGGGCGGAAGTCGTCCTGATCACCGACCGCTGGGTCAGCCCTGCCGCCACCCATGCCCGCCACACGCTCGCCTGCCATATCGAAGCGCCAAGCGCATGGGACAGCATGGTGTCGATCCTCGTCCTGATCGAAACCCTGCTCGCCTCGGTGCAGGACCGCACATGGGCCACGACCGAAGGCCGCCTGAAACGGCTCGAAGACCTTTACACCCGCGCCCGTTTCTTCCGCCGCCACCGCTAGCGATTTCTGACGCAGAAATCGCGCCGGAATTTGACGCAAATCCCGGGCGCCCCACCTGCCACGGGCGCGACCCAAAATTTTTCGCAAAAATTTTACGCGGAATTTGCGTCAAATTCCGCCCTTAGGCCAGGCGTCGTCGCGCCCCGGAAACACCATTCATCATCACGGCGACCAAAATGATCGCCCCGCCCAGAAAGGTGTTGGCACTCGCCGTCTCGCCCAGAAAGGCCCAGACCCACAGCGGTGCCAGCATCACCTCGATGTTGGACAAAAGCGCCAGTTCTGCCGCAGGCACCACGCGGCTGCCCAGCGTGTAAAGCACCATCCCGCCCGACAGCGTGACCGCCCCCATCGCCATCGCCCAGACCGCATCCGATACTGGCACGGCCAGCGTCTGGCCCAGCATCGACGCGACCGCCGCCCCCACGATGATCGAAAACACGCCGCCCATCAGCACCGAAGGCAGCGTGTCGGTCAGCTTTCTCCAGCGCAGCGACACGGTGAACACCGCAAAACCCAGCGCCGACAACAGCGCCGCCACGTTTCCGGCCATCGCCCCGCCGTGCAGCCCTTCGCGCACCATCACGAATATCCCGACCAGCGCGACCCCGATCGCGGCCCATGTCTCGCCGCGCACCCTCTCGCCCAGCACCACCCAGCCGATCAGCGCGGTCAGAAAGGGCGAGGCCGCGAACAGGAAGACCGCATTGGCAATCGTCGTGACCTGAATGGAATAGATCGCACCGGCAAAGGCCGCGACCAGCCCGATCCCGCCCAAGGCACCCGCCAGCCCCACCTGCCGGATCGCAGGAACAGGCGACCCGCCCGCCCGATAGGCCAGAAACGCCAGAAGAACGGGCAGCATCCCGACCGACCGCCAGAACAGCACGGCCCAGGTCCCCGCCGTATCGATCTGGCGAAACACCAGCCCCTGCACCGACCACAGCACCCCCGCGGCGACAACCAAGAGCATTCCCGTTCCGTAGCGCATCGAACCCCCAGACATCACTGCCACCATGGGGCAATCTGCACCGCGCCGCGTCTGTCCCGTTCCCGACGCAAGGGCGGCGCTTTCAATACCCGCGCTTGCGGTCCACAAGGTTCAGCAAGGGCTCGCCGGCCTCGCCCCGCCGCACATTCTCGGCAATCACCCGCGCGGATGAGGCAGGCCGCGTGTCGGCCGCGATATGCGGCGTGACCGTCACACGCGGATGCGCCCAATAGGGGTGATCCTTCGGCAAGGGTTCGACGCGGAACACGTCCAGCGTCGCATGGCCGATATGCCCCGCATCCAGCGCCGCCAGCAGCGCCGCATCGTCGATGATCGCCCCGCGACCGGGGTTCAGGATCACCGCCCCCGCAGGCAGCATTGCCAGCCGCCGCGCATCGAGCAGGTTTTCCGTCTCGGCCGTCTTGGGCAGCAGCGTCACGACGATGGCCGCCCCGCGCAGTGCAGCTTCAAGCCCCTCCTCGCCATGCAGGCAAGCGATGCCCGCGACCGCCTTCGCGGACCGGCTCCACCCCGTCACCGGAAAGTTCAAAGAGGCCAGCGCCCGCGCCGCCGCCGTGCCCAACTCGCCCATGCCTAGCATCGCCACGGGCCGTTCCCGCGCCAAGGGCGGGCAGGTCGGGTCCCACACCCGCCCCGGATTGACGATATGGCGGTCTATCCCAAGGTGATGGCGCAGCGCATGCCCCACCACCCATTCCACCATGCCTTCGGTCAGGGCAGGGTCGACCATCCGGCACAGGGCTTGTGTCAGCGAAGGGTTGCCCACGATCCGCTCGACTCCCGCCCACAAGGACAGCACTGCCTTGCAAGCCGTATAGGGCGCGAAATCCTGCAATGGCGACGAGGGCGCATAGATGATGTAATCCACCGTCTCGGGCGCGGCTTCGGTCACGAGATCGACCCCCATCCCGTCAAAGGCGGCGGTCAGGCTTGGCCGGTACTCCTCCCACAGGGCAGGAACCGCGAACAGGACGGTGGGCATGAAAGGCTCCTATCTCAGCCGGTGGACATAGGCGCTTTGCACCAGTCCGAATGCGATCAGCAAGACCAGCATGACCGACCCGCCATAGGAAAGGAAGGGCAGGGGCACCCCCACCACCGGCGCCATGCCCATCACCATCGACATGTTCACCGCAATATAAAGGAAAAAATTTGCCCCGATCCCCAGAATCAGCAATTGGCTGAAACGGTCCTTGTTCTGCAACGCACTTGTGAACAGGAAAAACAGGATCAGCCCGTATAGCACCAGAAGCGTCATCGTGCCGACGAAACCGAACTCCTCGCCCAGCGTGGTAAAGATGAAATCGGTGTGCTTTTCGGGCAGGAAATTCAGCCGCGACTGGGTGCCTTGCATGAACCCCTTGCCGCTCCACCCGCCCGAGCCAAGCGCGATCTTGGCCTGCATGATGTTGTAGCCTGCCCCCAGCGGGTCGGCAGACGGATCGAGAAAGGTGTCGATCCGCCGGTATTGGTAATCGTGCAGGAACTGCCACGGCGTCCCGCGTGTCGTAAAGACAGCCGTCACCGCCCCCGCCACGAGCGCCAGCACCACCACGTAATACCAGATGCTCACACCGGCCGCGAACATCACGGCAGCGCCCCCCATCAGCAGCATGAGCGACGTGCCAAGGTTCGGCTGGATGACCACCAGCGCGGTCGGCACCACGATCAGCAAGACCGGCACCAGAACCCACAGCGGCCGCGACACCTTCTTGGGGTCGAGCCAGTCGTAATAGGCCGCCAGCATCATCACCAGCGTCACCTTCATCAACTCCGAAGGCTGGATGCGGATCGGCCCGATATCCAGCCAACGCTGCGCCCCCATGCCGACCGCGCCGAACAATTCGACTGCCACCAGCAACAAAAGCGTCACCACATAGCAAAGCGCCGTGACGTTCCGCCAGAACCAGATCGGCACGAAGGCGATGGCGAACATGAGCAGCAGCCCCACGCCGAACCGCTTCATCTGTGGTTCGGCCCACAGCTCCATCCGGCCCCCCGCGATGGAATAGAGCACCAGAAACCCGATGGCCGAAACCGCGGTAACCAGAACGACCAGCGCCCAGTTCAGATGCAGCACCTTTCGCAGCCCCGTCGGCGCGGTCTTTACGCGATATTCGAGAAAACTCACCCGTCCGCCCCCTCAGGCCCGCGTCGTCTGCGGCGTACCGCTTATACGCAGCTTTTCCTTCAGCGCGTTCAGATCGGTCTCGATCCGTCCGCGCTGGGCAGCCGGATAAGCGTCAAGCGGGGGTATCCCCCCCGTCAGCGCCCGCAGCAAGGCATCGCGCGCTATGGGGGCGGCCACCGTCGACCCGCCGCCGCCATGTTCCACCACCACCGCCACCGCGTAGCGGGGCGCCGCATAGGGCGCATAGCCCACGAACAGCGCATGGTCGCGCCGCTCCCATGGCAGATCATCGTTCGACGTGACGCCCCGCGCCCGTTCGGCGGCGCTGATGTTACGCACCTGACTGGTCCCGGTCTTGCCCGCCATCAGCATCGTCTCGTCAGCGATGCGCGACGATTTCGCCGTCCCGCGTTCGCTGTTCATCACATCATACATGCCGGTCTGGACCGCCCGCAACTGTGCAGGCGTCAACCCGATCGAGGCAGGCTCTGGCACCTCGACCGGTTTGCCGCCAACCGCCTTTATCAGCCGTGGCTCGACCATCTTGCCCGTCGCCACCCGCGCCGTCATCACCGCAAGCTGCAAGGGCGACGCCAGCACATACCCCTGCCCGATCGACGCGTTGATCGTATCGCCGATCCGCCAGTCCTGCCCCCAGCGCTCCTGCTTCCACTCCTTGTTGGGCATGATGCCCTCGGTGATCGCAGACATCGGCAGATCATGCCGCATGCCAAGCCCCATGCGCTTGCCCATCGCCGCAATCGCGTCGATCCCGACCTTTTGCGCCACCTCGTAATAAAAGACGTCGCAACTTTGCTCGAGCGAATGGGCAAGGTT
This sequence comes from Gemmobacter aquarius, assembly GCF_003060865.1. Taxonomy (NCBI): domain Bacteria; kingdom Pseudomonadati; phylum Pseudomonadota; class Alphaproteobacteria; order Rhodobacterales; family Paracoccaceae; genus Paragemmobacter; species Paragemmobacter aquarius. Next base: position 2,847,197 of record NZ_CP028918.1, on the reverse strand, counting down.
CACCGTGCCATGCCCGCCATGTTTCCAGCAATGGAAGCGCCGGTTGCCGAATTCTATGTAACCGGGGCAGTAATGCGTCGTCTCGGGCGTGATTACCCCCGCTTCCAGCGCCGCCAGCGCGGTCACGATCTTGAAGGTCGACCCCGGCGGATAGGCACCCTGCACTGATTTGTTGGCCAGCGGGCGGTGGTCATTCTCCATCAGCGTGGAATAATCCCGCTGCGTGATGCCGCGCACGAACAGGTTGGGGTCGAACCCGGGGGCCGAGGTGCATGCGATCAACTCGCCACTGTTCACATCCATCACCACACAGGCCGCCGACAGGTCGCCCAGCCGCATCTGCACGAAATTCTGCACATCGGCGTCGATGGTCAGCTGGATATCGGCCCCCGGCTTGCCTTCGGTCCGCTCCAGCTCGCGCATCACGCGGCCCACGGCATTCACCTCGATCCGCTTGTTGCCCGCTGCCCCCCGCAGCGTGTCCTCCATCCAGCGTTCCACCCCGATCTTGCCGATCTGGAACTTCGGGATGGTCAGCACCGGGTCGGGATCGGTCAGCTCCGCCAGATCCTTCTCGCTCACCGGGCCGACATAGCCGACAACATGGCTGAAATCCTCGACCAGCGGGTAATGCCGCGACAGGCCCACTTCGGGCGTGATACCCGGCAGGGTAGGGGCATTCAGCGCGATCTTCGAGAAATCCTGCCACGGCACCCGGTCGGCTACGATGATCGGCACAAACGGGCTGTTGCGCTCCAGATCCTTGCGAACCCGGTCCAGGTCTTCTTCCGTCATCGCGATGATATGCGACAGCCGGTTCAGTACCGTCTCCACATCACCCGCATCTTCCCGCGTCAGGGTGATCCGGTAATTCTGCTCGTTTCCGGCGATCAGCTTGCCGTTGCGGTCCTGAATCAACCCCCGTTCGGGCGGGATCAGCCGCATGTTGATGCGGTTTTCCTCGGCCAGCAGGCGGAACTGGTCGGCCTGTTCCACCGATAAAAACCGCATCCGCGCCCCCAGCACGGCAAACATCGCCGCCGAGGCCCCGCCCAGCAGCAAGGCGCGGCGGTTCACGCGGCGCGCACTTTCCTCGGTATCGCGGGCATTGCGTCTCATGGGCGTCTCACAACCGCCTCCCGTAGGCATCCACCTCGCCCGTCGCGGGCTTTCGCAAGTCAAAGGCAAAGCGCGATGCGGCAACCACGAATGGATAGCACAAGATCGACCACAACGTCTGCAACAGCGCAAAGCCGAATGCAGGCTGCGGCAGGAAAGCGATCACGAACACCAGCCGGTACGCCAGCAGCATCGCCACCAGCACCGCCGCGACCAGTGCCCATTCGGCGGCAAAGCTCAACTCGCGCGTCAATCCGACCCGCACCCGCAGGAATTCGGTGCCAAGGATGACCACCCCCGCCCACAGTCCCGGCGGACGCATCAGCAGGAAATCCTCGATCAGCACCACAGCGCAGATCAATAGCACCGGCAGGTAATCCGGCCGCCGCACCACCCATGCCAGAATCAGACACAGCAAAAGGTCAGGCCCCGGCCACGACCCGGCAAGCGACCCAAGCGGCAGCAGCTTGATGAACAGCAACAAGGCCGCAAGCGTCACGAACAGCCCGCGATAGAACCACAGTGTAACGCGCAGCGGATCAACCATCGCCCGCCTCGCCGTCCGGTGACCCGCCGGTCGCATCGCCCGTGCCAGTTGCGGTTGCAGCCCCGTCCGCAGGCTCCTCGCCCGTCACCGCAGGCGCGGGCGCGGGCGGGCTAGGTGGTTCGGCGATCAGCGCGCCCGCATCGGTGATCGGCTCCAGATCGTGGCTCCGCAGCACCCGCAGGAACTCCAGCCGCTCGTAATCGGCGCTCAGCACCACGCGCAGCCGCCTGTCCGTGCCCATCGCCACCTGCCCGACCAGCAGCCCCGCAGGCAACATGCCTCCGTCGCCGCTTGTCACCACACGGTCACCGGGTCGCACCAGATCGGCGTCCTCCAGAAATTCCAGCGGCGGCAGGCCTGAGTTGTCGCCCGACAACAGTGCCTTCTGTCCGCTCGGCTGTACCGTCACCGGCACGCGGCTGTTGCTGTCGGTCAGCAGGATCACGCGGGCGGTCCGCTCTCCCACGCCCGAAATCCGGCCCACCAGCCCGATCCCGTCCATCGTTGCCCAGCCGTCGCGGATGCCGTCCCGCGCGCCCACGTTCAACAGCACCGACTGGCGGAACGGCGACCCGCTGTCGGCCAGAACCACCCCCGTCACATGCGTCAGCTTTGGATCGAGCCGCACCTGGTTCAGGTCCAGAAGCCGCGCATTCTTCTGCTCGAGTTGTAGCGCCGCTTCCTTCCAAGCCTTCATTTGCTGCAACTCGCGCCGCAGCTCCTGATTTTGCGCGTAAAGGCTGGCGTAGCTGTGGAATTCATCCACCATCGCGGTTGCCTTGGCGACAGGAAGCAAGGCCCAGTCGAACGATGGCACCACCGTATCGACCAGCGCCGCACGGAAACGTTCCACCCGCGGGCTGTCTATGCGCCACAAAAGGAACAGCCCTACCAGAAGCAGGACCAGCAACGACACCAGCACGCGCCGCAAGGGTCGTGCAAAGTCTTCTGGTCCAGTGCTGCGCGTTCTAGCCACGGCCTTGCCCTTGTCGTCCGATACGCGAAGCGGTCAGCTGATCAGCTGTCGTAATCGATCACGTGACGCAGTTGCTTTTCATATTCCAGCGCCTTGCCGGTGCCCAAAGCCACACAATTGAGCGACTCGTTGGCGACCGAAATCGAAAGCCCCGTCTGCTCGCGCAGCGCAAGGTCCAGATCGCCCAGAAGCGCCCCGCCGCCCGTCAGCATCACGCCCCGGTCCACGATATCCGCCGCCAGATCGGGCGGAGTTGCTTCCAGCGCCTGCATCACCGCGTCGCAAATCTGTTGCACGGGTTCGGCCAAAGCCTCGGCCACCTGCGCCTGATTGATCTCGGTTTCCTTAGGCACACCGTTCAGCAGGTCACGCCCGCGAATTTGCATCGACGCCCCGCGCCCGTCATCGGGCATCCGCGCCGTGCCGATGGATGTCTTGATCCGCTCGGCCGTCGATTCGCCGATCAGCAGGTTCTGGTGACGGCGCAGATAGGAAATGATCGCCTCGTCCATCCGGTCGCCACCCACACGCACCGACCGCGCGTAGACGATATCGCCAAGCGACAGCACCGCGACCTCCGTGGTCCCGCCGCCGATATCGACCACCATGTTCCCCGTGGGATCGGTGATCGGCATCCCCGCGCCGATCGCCGCCGCGATCGGTTCAGCGATCAGCCCCGCCCGTCGCGCCCCTGCCGAAAGCACCGACTGCCGGATCGCCCGCTTTTCCACCGGCGTCGCGCCATGCGGCACGCAGACGATGATCTTGGGCTTCGAGAATGTCGTGCGGCGATGCACCTTGCGGATGAAATGCTTGATCATCTCTTCGGCGCTGTCGAAATCCGCGATAACACCGTCCCGCATCGGGCGGATCGCCTGAATCGTTCCCGGCGTGCGGCCCAGCATCAGCTTGGCATCCTCGCCCACCGCCAGAACCTGCTTCTTGCCGTCCTTGATATGATAGGCCACCACCGAAGGCTCGTTTAGCACGATGCCCTTGCCGCGAATATATACCAGCGTATTCGCCGTGCCGAGGTCGATCGCCATGTCCGACGAAAAGAGGCTCGAGAGTATAGACATACGGGGTGTGTCCTGTGCCAACGCAGAAATAAGATATGTGCCCGCGACTCGGACGGATCCAAGGCGGGTCAGTCCATATAAAGACAGCGCCGCGCCTGCGAAAGCCCCGCACCAAGCGGCCCGCGCAATTCCGCGTGACGCAGCACAAGTAGCATTTTTCCCATATTTTGCCCGCGAAGTAACCGTAGAAATTCAGCCGGATTTCACTTTTCCTGCTTTAGGCCGCCTTTCGCCCCGCCGCGCAGCCTTGCGGCGCGGTTCAGGATGCATGGCTTCGTCCCTTTCCCTCTCTCCCAAAGCGTCCTAAGTGGACCAACCTTCCGCCGCCAAAGGCCACGCCATGCCCGACTTCCTGCCCGACGTTCCGGTCGATGCCGTCCTCGCCGCCCTCGCCAGATCACCGGGAAACGAGCTTGCTTCGGGCAAATTCGACAGCCCCGAGTCCTCTGCTGCCCTCGCGGTAAATGCCTTTGGCCGGTTCCTCGATGCCCCCGCGCTTTTGCCCGCGCTGCCCGCCGTGCCGATGAGCCGGCCCGAGCAGGTGGCCCTGTCGGTCGAGATGCACTTTCCATGGCGCGGCGGGCGTCACCCGTGGTGTGACGTGGCGCTCACCAGCGCCACCTCTTTCGTCGGCATCTGTGCCAGACGCTACGAACCCTTCCGTCCGGCCAAGGCGAACCGCTTTGCCGAACCCTTCGACAGCCTAGACTGGGGCGAGGGGATGGCACGTTTCGAAGCCCTGCGCGCCGCCCTGACGCGGGGAGCGCTGACCTATCGCCACCTCGACGCGGTGCAACTGGTGAAACTGGCCTATGGCTTGCGCACGCAGGCGCACAAACGGGCGCGCGGCGCGGTGCTCGTCTACCTCCATGCAGCCCCCGCCACATGGGCGAGCGGCAAGCCCGTCGATCCCGCCTCCATCGCCCGCCACGGCGCCGAGGTCGAAGACCTCGCCCGCCGCATCAAGGGCCAAGACGTTGCCTTCGTCCCCCTGCGCTGGTCAGACCTCCTCGCGCAATGGGCAGCCACCCCCGCCCTCGCCCCCCACGCCAAAGCCCTGCAAACCCGCTTTGGCCCATTCTGACCGACAATCGGAGTTTGACGCAAACTCCGCGCCGAAATCTGACGCAGATTTCGCCCGCCCCTGTGGGAAAAGCGGAATCTGCGCCAAATTCCGGCGCGAAGTCTTACGCCAGAAAACGCCTCAGCCCGCGTCGCGGTAGTTCACGCTCTTCACATCCGCATCCGGCGCGGTCTTCTGCCGCCGCACGATCAGCTTGTTGAGCGCATTGATATAGGCTTTGGCGCTGGCGACGATGGTATCGGTATCCGCGCTCGACCCCGTCACGATCCGCCCGTCCTCTTCCAGCCGCACCGAAACCGTCGCCTGCGCGTCCGTCCCCGCCGTCACGGCAGCCACCTGATAGACCTGCAACCGCGCCCGATGCGGGAACAGCATCTTCACGCAGTTGAACGCCGCATCCACCGGCCCGTCGCCCGTGGCGTCGATATGGTGATCCACCCCGTCGATGGTCAGCACCATGTCGGCCTCTTGCGGCCCGTCTGTCCCGCAGATCACGCGCAGCTTCTTCAACACCAGAGTGTCATGCGCGTCCATCGTCGCCTCGTCGGCCACGAGTGCCACCAGATCGTCGTCATAGACCTCTTTCTTGCGGTCGGCCAAAGCCTTGAAGCGCACGAATACGTCATTGAGCTGGTTATCCGCCAACTCGTAGCCCAGCTCCTTCAACTTCGCCCGCAACGCGGCGCGGCCCGAATGCTTGCCCATCGTCAGGTTCTTCTGCGTCAGCCCGATATCCTCGGGGCGCATGATCTCGAAGGTCTCCACGTTCTTCAGCACACCATCCTGATGGATGCCGCTTTCGTGCAGGAAGGCGTTCTTGCCCACGATGGCCTTGTTGAACTGCACCGCGAAACCGGAAACCGAGGCCACCCGCCGCGACAGGTTCATGATCTTGGTGGTGTCGATGTTCGTCCGATATGGCAGAATGTCGTTGCGAACCCGCAGCGCCATGACCACCTCTTCCAGCGCGGTATTGCCCGCCCGCTCGCCCAAGCCGTTGATCGTGCACTCGATCTGCCGTGCGCCGCCCTCGACCGCGGCCAGCGAATTCGCCGTCGCCATGCCAAGATCGTTGTGGCAATGCGTCGCAAAGACGATGCTGTCAGCCCCCGGCACCCGCTCGAGCAGCATGCGGATGATCTTGGCGCTTTCCATCGGATAGGTGTAGCCGACCGTATCGGGAATGTTGATCGTGGTCGCACCTGCCTTGATCGCGATCTCGACCACGCGGCACAGGTAATCATCCTCGGTCCGCGTGGCATCCATCGGCGACCACTGCACGTTGTCGCACAGGTTGCGCGCATGGGTCACCGTGTCATGGATCCGCGCCGCCATCTCGTCCATCGTCAGGTTCGGAATGGCGCGGTGCAACGGCGACGTGCCGATGAACGTATGGATACGCGGCGATTTCGCGTGTTTCACCGCCTCCCAGCAGCGGTCGATATCCTTGTAATTCGCCCGCGCGAGGCCGCAGATCGTCGAGTTCTTCGCCCGCTTGGCAATCTCCGACACGGCGGCAAAATCGCCTTCGGACGCAATCGGGAAACCGGCCTCGATGATGTCGACGCCCATCTCGTCCAGAAGCCCCGCGATCTCGAGCTTTTCCTCATGGCTCATCGTCGCACCGGGCGACTGTTCCCCGTCGCGCAGCGTGGTGTCGAAAATCAGGACGCGGGGTTGCGTGGTCTTTTCGGTCATCGGATCGTATCCTTGGAATTCTTTTGGCTTCTGTTTCTGGCTTGGGCGCTTGTCACCTCCGAGCGGTCGCGCCCAAGGGCACGCTCAGAGGCAGCTAAGAAGCAGAAGCAGCGCAGGGGCGCGCACAGACGCCGCAGCGCCGGAAAGGTCGTGAATATGCGGGTCCCGTGTCATGGCCGCGACGATACCGAAGCTTTGCGCCAAGACAAGCCGAAAATCGCCCGATCAAGGAACGCCCCGTCAGGTTTCGCCTCTCTCGGCCCGAGCCGCCTTGCCCATCCCGCCGCCGCACCCCGGCCCGCACCCGCATCCAGTTGCGCCCGGCGTTTCACCTTTGCCCAAATACTCATCTTCCTTCCACCCGTCCAACCACCGCCGCCCCATTTTTTCCCTCGCCCTCACGCCCCGTCGCCCTAGAACCCCCTCATGGCAAACGAAACATCCTTCACCCCCCGTGCGCTGGTCATCGGCGCATCCGGCGGCATCGGCGCAGCCGTGACGGCGGCGCTCATGGCACAAGGCACCGAGGTAACCGCCCTGTCCCGCCGCAGCCACGGCCTCGACCTCACGGACGAATCATCCATTGCCGCGCATCTCGCCCCGCTCGAAGCCCCCTATGACCTGATCCTCGTGGCGACAGGCGCGCTTGAACTCGGTCCCCACCGGCCCGAAAAATCCCTCCGCGCGCTCGACCCGGCAGCCCTCGCCGCGCATTTCGCCCTAAACGCCACCGGCCCCGCGCTTGTGCTGAAACACGCGCTGCGGCTTATCCCCCGCGACCGGCCCGCCCGCTTCGCCGCGCTTTCGGCCCGCGTCGGTTCGATCGGCGACAATGCGCTTGGCGGCTGGTTCGCCTATCGCGCCGCCAAAGCAGCCCTGAACCAGCTGATCCACACCGCGGCGGTCGAGGTCAAACGCACCCACCCCCAAGCGATCCTGTGCACCTACCACCCCGGCACCGTGGCAACCCCCCTTACCGGCGCCTATGCGAACGGCCATCCGACCGTCCCGCCCGACACCGCCGCGCATCACCTTCTGTCCGTGCTGGCAAACCTCACCCCCGCCGACACGGGCGGCTTCTTCGACTGGCAGGGAAAAGCAATCCCTTGGTAGTCCCCGCCCGCCATTTTCTGTCTGAAAATATCCTCGGGAGGGTCCGGGAGGGCAGACAGCCCTCCCGGCGGTCCCGCTCAACCAAAGGCCAGCCATGCGATTGATCCTGATCCTTGGCGACCAACTCTGCCAAAGCGTAGCGGCCCTGCGCCAAGCAGACCCCGCCACCGATCTGATCGTCATGGCCGAGGTGCTGGCCGAAGGCACCTATGTGCCGCATCACCCGCAAAAGATCGTGCTGATCCTGTCGGCCATGCGCCACTTCGCCCATGACCTGCGCGCCGCAGGGTGGCGCGTCGCCTACACCAGACTCGACGATCCCGATAACACCCACTCCATCCCCGGCGAACTCCTGCGCCACGCCGCAGCCACGGGTGCGACCGAAATCATCGCCACCACCCCCGGCGAATGGCGCCTGATCCGCGCGCTGCAAGAAACCCCCCTCCGCGTCACCCTGCTGCCCGATGACCGCTTCCTCTGCTCCGACGCCGAATTCGCCGCATGGGCCAAAGACCGCAAACAACTCCGCATGGAGTTCTTCTACCGCGACATGCGCCGCAAGACCGGCTTGATGATGGAGGGCGACAAACCCGCAGGCGGCCAGTGGAACTTCGACCACGACAACCGCAAAGCGGCCAAACCTGACCTCCTGCGCCCCCGCCCGCCACGCTTTGCCCCCGATGCCGTCACACAAGAGGTCGCAGCCCTCGTCAAAGCCCGCTTCCCCGGCCACTTCGGCAAGGCCGAACCCTTCGGCTGGGCCGTCACCCGCCACGATGCCCTTCTGGCACTCGACCATTTCGCCACTCACGCCCTGCCACGCTTCGGCGACGAACAGGACGCGATGCTGACAGACGACCCCACGCTCAGCCACGCGCTGATCTCGCCCTACCTCAACATCGGCCTCCTTGCCCCGCTCGAGATCTGCCAGCGCGTCGAAGCCGAATGGAAAGCGGGCCGCGTGCCGATAAACGCCGCCGAAGGATTCATCCGCCAGATCATCGGGTGGCGCGAATTCATGCGCGGCATCTACATGCTCGAAGGCGAAGGCTACACATCGCGCAACGTGCTTGGCCACAACCGCCCGCTGCCCGCCCTCTACTGGGGCAAACCCACCCGCATGAACTGCCTGTCGCACGCCGTCGGCCAGACCCGCGACATGGCTTATGCCCACCACATCCAGCGCTTGATGGTCACCGGCAATTTCGCCCTGCTCGCCGGCGTCGACCCGGCCGAAGTCCACGAATGGTATCTCTCGGTCTATATCGACGCCTTCGAATGGGTCGAAGCCCCCAACACCATCGGCATGTCACAATGGGCCGATGGCGGGGTGGTCGGATCGAAACCCTATGTCTCGTCAGGCGCCTATATCGACCGGATGTCGGATTACTGCAAATCCTGCACCTATGCGGTCAAGGAAAAGTCCGGCGCCAAAGCCTGTCCGTTCAACCTGCTCTACTGGCACTTCCTGAACCGCCACCGCGACCGCTTCGCCGCCAACCCCCGAATGGCCCAGATGTATCGCACCTGGGACAAGATGGACGAAACCCATCGCACCACGGTGCTGGCCGCTGCCGAAGCCTTTCTGACCCGCCTCGATGCAGGCGATCCGGTCTGACGGGGTAAAAATTTTCGGCGAAAATTTTTGGCCAGACGACGAATTTTCGCAGAAAATTCGTCTCCTACCACCCGCCCGCACGCCCCCGCACGCCACAAATTTTCGCAGAAAATTTGTTCCTCCCGCAGAATTTTCGCCGAAAATTCTGCCCCGCCCCTCACTCCGACGGTGGCTTCGCCTCGGCCGGGGCCGCGGTGTCGGGTGCTTCGACCAGAATACCGGCCAGCCATTCGCCTTCCGCAATCTTGCCGCTTGTGTACACCAGCTTGCCCTTGCCCTGCCGCTTGCCCTTGGCAAACTGCCCCTCGTAGCGGTCGCCACCGGCATAGACGGCGACGCCTTGCCCCTCGATCTCGCCCGCCGCCCAGTCCCCGACATAGGAAAACCCGTCCGGCATCACCAGACGCCCCTTGCCCTGCCGCCGCCCCGCCTCGAACTGCCCCGCGTAGACCGACCCGTCCGGATAGGCCGCGCGCCCGTATCCCTGCCGCACCCCCGCCTTCCATTCGCCGCGATAGCCGTAACCGTCGGGAAAGGTGATCTCGCCGCTGCCGTCGGGCTTGGCATCGACGAACCGCCCCGTATAGACCGACCCGTCGGCATATGTCGCGCGACCTTGGCCACCGATGCTTCCCGCAAACCAGGTCCCCTCGTAGGACGACCCGTCCCCATAGGTGATCTTGCCTTGCCCCTCGGGTCGGTCCTTGACCAGACCGCCCACATAGACCGACCCGTCCGGATAGGTCAGCTTACCCGGCCCCGACAGGTGCCCCGCCGTCCAGACGCCCTCGAACACATACCCGTCCTTCGACCGGAACAGGCCTTTGCCGCTGCGTAGGTCGGCCGCATAATCGCCTTCGTAAACATCGCCCGACGCATAAGACAGCCGCCCCGTCCCCTGCTTTTGACCGTTTGCAAAGCCACCCTCGTAGATATCGCCCTTCGGCTGGGTCAATTTTCCCTGCCCGTTGATCTGCCCGTCTTTCCAGTCGCCGACGTAGCGCAGCCCGTCGGGCAGGACCAGCATCCCCTGACCTTCGCGTAATCCGGCCTTCAACCCGCCGTCATATACCGCGCCATCGGGATAGGTGATCTTGCCGGTGCCCTCTTTCTCGCCAGCCACCCAGTCGCCCTCGTATCGATAGCCGCCGGGGCCTTCCATGACGCCCTTGCCCTGCTGCTTGCCGTCCACGAAAGCGCCGGTATAGGCCGACCCGTCCGGATAGCGGGCCACGCCTTGCCCTTCGATCTTGCCGTCCTTCCAATCCCCCTCGAAACTGGCGCCGTCGGCATAGGTTATCTTGCCCTTGCCTTCGGGTTTTCCCTTGGCAAACTCTCCCACGTAGACCGAACCGTCAGGATATGCGGCGCGGCCCTGACCGCGGATCTCGCCCGCCACCCAATCGCCAGAATACTCGAACCCGTTTACCAACCGATAAGTGCCGGTCCCGTCCTGCAACCCGTCCTTGAACGTGCCCTCATAGACCGACCCGTCGTCATATTGCTTGGTGACGATCTCGCCTGCCGTCTGGGCAAGCCCCGCCTGCGGTGTGCCCAACGCCAATCCCAACCCGACCAGCCCCGCCGCCTGCCACTGCCGCATCTTGTACCGCCCCGTTTTCAGGTTCTGTACCCAAAGCCTATCCCTCCACCCCGACCCAGACAAGCACCGCGCCCGCGTCTCGGCGGGGAACCTTTCCCTTCCTCCCGCCTCGGGCTAGAACCACAAGCGGACCCGCGCAAAGGAAGCACCGATGGCCGACACCTTCCGCCTTACGCTGGCGCAGTTGAACCCGACCGTGGGCGCGATTGCGGCGAACATGGCGCTCGCCCGTTCGGTCTGGCAACAGGCGAAAGCCGCAGGCAGCGACATGGCCGCCCTGACCGAGATGTTCGTCACCGGCTACCAGACGCAGGACCTGATCCTGAAACCCGCCTTCGTGCGCGATGCCGTGGCCGCGATCGAGGCGCTGGCGAAAGACTGCGCCGATGGCCCCGCACTTGGCATCGGCGGCCCCTGCTTGCGGGGCGGCGCGCTTTATAACGCCTATTACATCCTGCAAGGTGGTACCGTCACGGCAACCGTGCTCAAACACCACCTGCCCAACAGCAATGTCTTCGATGAAAAGCGCCTCTTCGCCTCGGCCGATGTGCATGGCCCCTATACCGTGGCGGGCGTCCGCATCGGCACCCCGATCTGCGAGGACAGCTGGCACCCCGATGTCGCCGAAACCCTGGCCGAGACCGGGGCCGAGATCCTGCTCGTCCCCAATGGCTCGCCCTACCACCGCGGCAAGCCCAATCTGCGGCTGAACCTCATGGTGTCGCGCGTGGTCGAAACCGGCCTGCCGCTCGTCTACCTCAACATGACCGGCGGGCAGGACGATCAGGTCTTCGACGGCTGCTCGATGGTGCTGAACCCCGGCGGGCAGCTTGCGGTGCAAATGCCGCAATTCGACGACTCGATAACCCATGTCACTTTCACCCGCACCCCCGACGGCTGGCGCGCCAAAACGGGCGAACGCGCCAGCGTGCCCGAAGTGGCCGAGGCCGATTACCGCGCCATGACCATCGGCCTGCACGATTACCTTGCCAAATCCGGTTTCAAAAAAGTCGTGCTCGGCCTCTCGGGAGGCATCGATTCTGCCATCGTCGCCACAATCGCCGCCGATGCGCTTGGCCCCGAAAACGTGCATTGCGTCATGCTGCCCTCGCGCTTCACCTCGCAAGCCTCGCTTGACGATGCCGCCGCCGTCGCCCGCGCCCTTGGCTGCCGGCTCGACACCATCCCGATCACCGGCCCGCAAGACGCCGTGGGCGAAGCCCTTGCGCCCCTCTTTGCCGGAACCGAAGCGGGTATAACCGAGGAGAACATCCAAAGCCGCCTGCGCGGTCTGCTCCTCATGGCACTGTCGAACAAATCCGGCGCGATGCTCTTGACGACCGGCAACAAATCCGAAGTCGCGGTCGGCTATTGCACGATCTACGGCGACATGAACGGCGGCTACAACCCGATCAAGGACCTGTGGAAAACCCGCGTCTTCGACACCTGCCGCTGGCGCAACGCCAACCACCGCCTGTGGATGAAAGGCCCCGCAGGCACCGTCATTCCGCCGAACGTCATCGACAAACCCCCCAGCGCCGAACTGCGCGAAAACCAGCGCGACGATGACAGCCTGCCGCCCTATCCGGTGCTCGATGCCATCCTCGAAGGTCTGGTGGAAAAGGACCTTTCGGTTGCCGAGATCGTGGCGCAAGGCCATGACCTCGCTACCGTTAAACGGGTCGAACACCTCCTTTACACCAGCGAGTGGAAACGCTTCCAATCCGCCCCCGGCGTGCGCCTGACGCAAAAGGCCTTCTGGCTCGACCGCCGCTACCCGATGGTGAACCGTTGGCGCGACGCGGTCAGCTAAGCGCTGCCGCCTGCGTTGCGCCCCGAGTATTTAAGCAAGGGTGAAACCGCGCAGCAAAGGGCGCTCCCCTCTCCCCTTGGGGGAGAGGGTCAGGGTGAGGGGGGGCGCAAAACCGCCCCCGCCATTCGTTACCATATCCCTAACGCAGCGATTCTCGCGTCTGCATCACCCGTGCATCGCTCGTGTCACTCGGCTGCCGCCAGATAATCCTCGAGCGGCGGGCAGGTGCACACCAGATTCCGGTCGCCGAAAACGTTGTCCACACGGCCCACGGGCGGCCAGTACTTGTCCACCCGGAACGCCCCCGGCGGGAAACATCCCTGCTCGCGCGGATACTTGCGCGTCCAGTCGGCGACCAGATCTTCCACCGTATGCGGGGCATGGCGCAGGGGGCTATCCTCGGCAGAAATCTCACCCTTTTCAACGGCTTGGATTTCCGCCCGTATCGCCAGAAGCGCCGTGATGAAGCGGTCGATCTCGGCCTTGGTCTCGCTTTCCGTCGGCTCCACCATCAGCGTTCCCGCCACCGGCCAAGACATCGTGGGCGCGTGGAATCCGTTATCCACCAAGCGCTTGGCGATATCGTCCACCGTCACGCCCACTTCGGCGAAAGGCCGCGTGTCGAGGATGCATTCATGCGCCACCCGCCCCCGGTTCCCCATGAACAGGATCGGATAGCTTCCCGTCAACCGCGCCGCGATGTAATTGGCGTTCAAGATCGCCACCCGCGTCGCCTGCGTCAGGCCAGACCCGCCCATCATCAGGCAATAGGCCCATGAAATCAGCAGGATACTCGCGCTGCCAAAGGGCGCCGCGCTGACTGCCCCGTCGGTTCCCTGTTCGGAATGGCCGGGCAGGAACGGCGCCAGATGCGCCTTGACGCCAATCGGTCCCATCCCCGGCCCCCCGCCGCCATGCGGAATGGCAAAGGTCTTGTGCAGGTTCAAATGGCTCACATCCGACCCGATCTCGCCCGGTTTCACCAGCCCCACCAGCGCGTTCATATTCGCCCCGTCGAGGTAAACCTGCCCTCCGAAATCATGCGTGATCTTGCAGATTTCCTTGACAGTCTCTTCGAAAACACCGTGCGTCGACGGATAGGTGATCATGCAGGCCGCCAGATTTTCCCCAGCCGCTTCAGCCTTTTGCCGGAAATCGTCAAGGTCGACATCCCCGTTCGGGGCCGATTTCACCACCACCACCTGCATCCCCGCCATTTGCGCCGACGCAGGGTTCGTGCCATGCGCCGAAACGGGAATCAGGCAGATGTTGCGGTGCATGTCGCCCCGCGCACGGTGGTATGCCTGAATGGTAAGGAGTCCGGCATATTCTCCCTGAGCGCCCGAATTCGGCTGCATGGAGAACGCATCATAACCCGTCACCTCGCACAGCTTTGCCGTCAGATCCTCGATCGCTTCGCGGTAGCCAAGCGCCTGATCCGCGGGCGCAAAGGGGTGAAGGCTGCCGAATTCCGGCCAGGTGATCGGCATCATCTCGGCCGCAGCGTTCAGCTTCATGGTGCAAGACCCCAGCGGAATCATCGCACGGTCAAGCGCAAGGTCGCGGTCCGACAGGCGGCGCATATAGCGCATCATCTCGGATTCGGCGCGGTTCATGTGAAAAACGGGGTGGGTCAGATACTCCGTCTCGCGCAGCATCGCTTCGGGGAAGCCCAGCGTGGCGCGATGCGGCGGCACCCCGTCGATGCCGAATGCCCGCAACACGCGGATCAGCACCTTTTCATCGGTCGTTTCGTCCAGCGTGATCCCCACGCGGTCGTGGCCTACCTTGCGGAAGTTCAACCCCTCGGCCCGCGCAGCCGCCATGATCCCCGCCTGCCCAACGCCGACCTCGACCGTGATCGTGTCGAAGAACGCCTTGGGAGACACCTTGGCACCCGCCGCTTTCAGCGCCCGCGCCAGACGGTTGGTCAGAAAATGCACCCGCTCGGCAATTGCCCGCAGCCCCTTTGGCCCGTGGAACACAGCGTAGAAACTGGCCATGACGGCCAAAAGCGCCTGCGCGGTGCAAACGTTGCTCGTGGCCTTTTCGCGGCGGATATGCTGCTCGCGGGTTTGCAAGGACAAGCGATACGCCTTGTTGCCCCGCGCATCGATGGAAACCCCCACGATACGCCCCGGCATGGCCCGTTTCAGATCGTCGCGGCAGGACATGAACGCCGCATGCGGCCCGCCATAGCCCATCGGCACGCCGAAACGCTGGCTCGACCCGATGGCGATATCGGCCCCCATCGCGCCCGGTTCTTTCAAAAGCGTTAACGCCAGCAGGTCCGTGGCGACGACGGCAATTGCCTTATTGTCGTGCAAATAATTGATTTCGTTTGTAAAATCAGTAACATGTCCATGCGTTCCGGGATACTGGAAGATCGCGCCGAACACCTTGTCGGCCTCCATCGCCTCGGGCGCCCCCACGATCACCTCGATCCCCAAGGGCAGGGCGCGGGTCTTGATCACGGCGATGGTCTGCGGATGGCAGCCATGGTCGACGAAGAACCCCCGCGCTTTCGACTTGGCCACCCGCTCGGCCATGGCCATGGCTTCCGCCGCGGCCGTCGCCTCGTCCAGCAGGCTGGCATTGGCGACCGGCAGGCCGGTCAGATCGGCGATCATGGTCTGATAGTTGAGCAGCGCTTCCAGCCGCCCTTGGGCAATCTCGGGCTGATAGGGGGTATAGGCCGTATACCACGCCGGATTCTCAAGGATATTCCGCTGGATGGCAGGCGGCGTCACGGTCCCGTAATAGCCTTGGCCGATCAGGCTGGTCATCACCTTGTTGCGCCCCGCCACGGCTCGCATCCGCGCCAGCAACTCATGCTCGGACAAGGGTGCCCAACCCAGAGGCACCGACTGGCGGATCGATGCAGGCACCGTCTGGTCGATCAACTCGTCCAGCGAGGCAACCCCGACCGCTTTCAGCATCTCGTCCATCTCGGAGGGCGAGGGGCCGATGTGGCGGCGGTTCGCGAAATCGTAGGGGTTATAGTCAACGGGCGTAAAGGCCATGGCGCGGCTCCTTTCCATGTCGTTGCGGGCGCGGGGTGGCGCCCACAAAATCCGTATCGGCGGATTCCAGCTTGGAAAACCGCTTTAAAACAATCTCTTATGCGATCAGATCGTTGTATTCGTCTTCGTCCATGAACTGGTCGAGCACCGAAAGGTCATCGACCTTTATCTTGAAGAACCAGGCCGCCCCCAGCGGGTCGTCGTTCACCAGACCGGGCGCATCGACGAGCTTGGCGTTCACTTCGACGATTTCGCCATCGACGGGGGCCAGAATGTCGGACGCCGCCTTGACGCTTTCGATCACCACAACCTCATCGCCCGAAGCGACCATGGTTTCGGTTTCCGGCAGTTCGACGAACACAACATCGCCCAGTTGCGTCGCGGCATGTTCGGTGATTCCGACGACGACCAAGTCGCCCTCGACCCGCAGCCATTCGTGATCTTCGGTATATTTCATCTTGGGTCCTCAGCGCTTGTAACGTGTTGGGTGGAAAGGCAAATCGCAGACCGTCACGGCCAGGCGCTTTCCGCGCACCTCGCCCAGCAGCGACGTTCCGACTGCGGCATTAGACGCATCGACATATCCCATTGCAACGGGGGCTTCGACCGATGGACCAAAGCCGCCGGAGGTGACTGTGCCGACCTTTTCGCCTGCCTCGGTGAACAGTTCGGTCCCCTCGCGCATCGAGGCGCGGCCTTCGGGTTTCAGGCCGACGCGCAGGCGCTTTGGTCCGTTGGCCAGTTCCGACAGGATGCGGTCGGCACCCGGGAACCCGCCTGCGCGGTCGCCTGTGCGGCGGGATTTCTGGATCGCCCATGTCAGAGCGGCTTCGACGGGGGTCGTGGCCTCGTCAAGGTCATGGCCGTAAAGGCAAAGTCCGGCTTCGAGCCGCAGGCTGTCGCGGGCGCCGAGACCGATGGGCATGACCTCGGGGTGGTCGAGCAGGGCTTTGGCAAAGGTTTCGGCGGCGGTTTCGGGCAAGGAAATCTCGAACCCGTCCTCGCCGGTGTAGCCGGAGCGCGAGATCCAGAGTTCGGTGCCGTTCCAGACCGGACGGGCGACATCCATGAAGCGCAGGGCGGCGGTTTCGGGGATCAGGCGGGCGAGAACATCGCCGGCATGCGGGCCCTGAAGGGCCAAAAGCGCCCTGTTTTCAATGTATTCCACCGTCGCAGCCTCTGCGAGGCTGGCGCGCATATGGGCAACATCGGCGTCCTTGCAGGCGGCGTTGACCACCACGAAGAAATGATCTCCACGGTTGGCGAACATCAGGTCGTCAAGCACCCCGCCCGCATCGTTGGTGAACAACCCGTAGCGTTGCCGACCCTGCGCCAGACCCAGCACGTCGACCGGCATCATCGCCTCGAAGGCGAGGGCGAGGGACGCCATGTCGGTCTTGGGGCGCAGGATCACCTGTCCCATGTGGCTGACATCAAAGAGGCCCGCTGCGGTTCGGGTGTGGAGGTGTTCCTTCATCACTCCGGCGGGGTATTGGACCGGCATTTCATAGCCGGCAAAGGGGACCATCTTGCCGCCGAGGGCTACGTGGAGGTCGTGCAGACCCAATCGTTTCAGCTTCGGATCGGCCATGCCGCTCCCCTTTCCAAAGCCGGATAACGCATACCGGCACCGTCCAGACAGGCTAACCCCTGTCCCGCGATGCCCCCTCTGTCCTTGCCCGTAGCGGGGCGCCTGAGATCGTTATCCCTTCGGCGGGCCTTTCGGCCACTCTCCAGAGTGTGTGTCAGAAACGGTCCCTTGCGCCTGAGAGTTTACCGGGGCGGTTGCTCCTTCGGCACCGGCTGCATGCAACCGGATTCTCCCGAATCTGATGAATCAAGGGTTAAACCACCGCGCGGACCCGTGGCAAGCCGAAAAAGAATACCGTGGTATACGGTTTCTTAAGCTGCTTTCGCCGCCGCTGCGCCGTGGCCACGGGCGAGGGCGACGCGGTCGATCACGCGCCATGCCAGCCAGACAGCGAGGAGGCCAAAGAGGATGCCACCCACGGCCTGACCGATGAGGATGCCCTGCGCGCCCCAGTAACCGCCAAGCCACATGGCAAAGGGCACGGTGCCGAGCGTGTGGCGGCCCCAGTTCACCATGGTGGACTGGAACGCCGCACCGAGGTTGTTGCACAGCGCATTGGCCACGAAGATCATGGCGTTGAAGAAAAAGAGCAGGCTGAGCGGGCCGCAGAACAGGTAGACCAGATCGCGGGTCAGCCCTTCGGCGTGGAACAGATCGCCAATGGGGCCGCGCGCGGCAAAGAGCAGGGCCGACATGCCGACGATGACCATGCCCGCAAAAAGCAAGCCGTCGAGGAAGGCGCGGCGCACGCGGTCGATCCGGCCCGCGCCGAGGTTCTGGCCGAAGATCGGGCCGACCGCGCCTGACAGCGCGAAGATGATGCCAAAGGCCACGGGGGTAAGGCGTCCGGCTATCGCCATGCCAGCCACCGCAGCCTCGCCGTAGCCTGCGACCATGCGGGTGATGACGGCTTGGCCGACAGGGGTGGCAAGCTGGGTCAGTATCGCAGGGCCGGAGATTGTCATCAGGGGCGGGGCGGCCTCGGTCAGGCTGCGGCGGGTGACGGGGGCAAAGCCGCCGTAGTTTTTCCAAATGGGATAGATGCCCATCACGATGATCGCAAGGCGCGACCCCCAACCCGCGAGTGCCGCGCCGGTCAGACCCAGATCGGCCCAGAGGATCAGCACAGGATCGAGAGCGGCCAGAACTACGGCTCCCCAGACGGTGACCATCATCGAGCGCCGCGCATCGCCATGCGCCCGCAAGATGCCGGTGGCGACGATGCCGACCATCAGAAGCGGTTGCAGCGGGGTCATCAGTTGCAGATACCACAGCGTTTCGTCGGCGGTGCGCCCTTCGGCCCCCAGAACGCCGACGATGGCGGGCAGGGCGGCCCAGACCACGGCGGCAAAGACCACGCCGAACAGCCCGCCGAGGACAAGGCCCGAGGTGGCGCGTTCACGGGCAAGCGGCAGGTCACGTTCACCGATGGCGCGGGCGACGCGGGCCGAGACGCCGACCGACAGGCCGATGCCGAAAGCGGTGGTAAAGAACAGGACCGCGCCCGCATAGCCGATGGCGGCGGTTTTTACCGGATCGCCGAGCCACGAGATGTAGACCATGTTGATCAGGTCGACGACGAAGATCGCCATGAGGCCGACCGAGGACGACAACGACATCACCGCGATGTGGCGCAGAAGGTTGCCTTGGACGAATTTGGCCTGCTGCGGGGAGGACATCGGGTTTCCTTTGCGGGGCATGCCGCGATATAATGCGAAAAATGAACCGCAAGGATGAACTTGCGGTTACCGTTACGTCCTGTGACCGCGTCTGGCGGGCGTCAGCCCGCCTTGACGACCTTGAGCAGCGGCATGACATCGGCCATTTCCGGCCCGTTGGCGCGGCCTGTCAGCGCCTTTCTCAGCGGCATGTAAAGGCCCTTGCCCTTGCGTCCGGTGGCGGTTTTGACGGCCTCGGTCCATGCGCTCCAGGTCGATTTGGTCCATGGGCGCGGCGGGAGGAGGGCCACGGCTTCCTTGACGAAATCGGCATCCTCGGGGTCGACCAGCGGGTCGGCACCGTTCTGGAACAGGTCGGCCCATTCCTTGAGGTCGGACAGGATGGTGATGTTGGCCTTGGCGATGTCCCAGAAATCGGGGGCTTCTTCGGCGGTGACTCCAAGGGCTGCGATGCGGTCGGCCACGGCGGGCAGGGGCAGGGACTGGACATGCGCGCGGGTCAGCGGGAACAGGTCTTCGGCGTCGAATTTGGTGGGGGCCGCACCGAAGCTGCCCACGTCGAAACCGTCGATCAGGTCTTGCATGGAATGGGCAAGCTCGACCGGCTTGGACGATCCGAGGCGGGCCATCAGCGACAAAAGCGCCATGGGTTCGACGCCCTGGGCGCGCAGGTCGCGCAAGGACAGCGTGCCGAGGCGTTTGGAAAGTTCTTCGCCCTTGGCGCCGGTGAGGAGCGAGTGGTGCGCGAAAGAGGGCGGGGTTCCGCCCATGGCTTCCATGATCTGGATCTGGGTCGCGGTGTTGGTGACGTGGTCGGCGCCCCGAACAATGAAGGTCACGCCCATGTCGATGTCGTCGACCGAGGAGGCGAAGGTGTAAAGCACCTGCCCGTCGGCGCGGATCAGGACGGGGTCGGAGACGGAGGCGGCGTCGATGGAGATGGGGCCGAGGATGCCATCGGGCCATTCGATGCGGGTCTGGTTCAAAAGGAAACGCCAATAGCCGTCGCGGCCTTCGGCGCGCATCTTGGTCTTGTCGTCTTCTGAAAGGCCCAGCGAGGCGCGATCATACACCGGCGGGCGGTGCATGTTGAGCTGCTTCTTGCGTTTCAGGTCGAGTTCGACGGGGGACTCGAAGCATTCGTAGAAGCGGTTCTTGGCTTTCAGGTCTTCGGCGGCCTCGCGGTAGCGGTCCATGCGGAGCGACTGCTTTTCGACGCGGTCCCAATGGATGCCGAGCCATTCGAGGTCTGCCATGATGCCGTCGGCATATTCCTGTTTCGAGCGTTCCTGATCGGTGTCGTCGAGGCGCAGGATGAAGGTTCCGCCTGCCTTGCGGGTGATGAGGTAGTTCATCAGCGCGGTGCGAAGGTTGCCAACGTGGATATAGCCGGTCGGCGACGGGGCGAAGCGGGTGGTGACGTTGGACATTTTGGCTCTCCGGTGACCGCGATGCTCTTTCACAGGCGCGGGGTTTTGTCCATATCTGTGGGGGATCGAATGGAGGGTGGGATGGCCGAAACCGAAGATGCGCCGACATGGGACGGTTTTGTCGCGCCCGATCTCGGGTTGATCGAGGAGTTGGCGCGGGATGCGATTGCCGCCTTGCCCGCGCCCTACCGCGAGGCGGCGGCGCTGGTGGCGCTGCGGGTGGTCGATTTCGCGCCGGACGAGGTGATCGAGGAGATGGGGCTGACCGATCCGTTCGAGCTGACGGGGCTGTACGACGGTGTGCCGTTGACCGAGAAGTCGGTGATGGACCAACCGGCGCAGCCCGATGTGATCTGGCTGTTCCGGCGACCCATTCTGGACGAATGGTGCGAGCGGGGCGATGTGGGCTTGGGCGACATGGTGGGCCATGTGCTGGTGCACGAATTGGCGCATCACTTCGGCTGGTCGGACGGTGATATCGCCGCGATCGATCCGTGGTGGGAGCGTGACTGACGAAGGCGTGATTTGGCGGGCAAAAGGCGCGACCTATCCTTTTGGGAGTTTCGCAACATCCAAGGATACGCCCATGACCGATACCCGTTTGTCGCGCCGTCAGGCGATGTTTGCCGCCTCGGCTTTGCCCTTTGCGCCTTTGCTGATGACCGGTGCGGCGCAGGCTGCCGTGCCGTTGCAGGGGCCTGCGATGCCCTTGTTCCACCGCGCCAAGGTCGGGGGCTTCGAGGTGACGACGCTGCTGGCCGGATCGCGGGAAGGCGACAAGCCGCAGGAGACATTCGGGATGAACGTGCCGGCCGAGGAGTTCGCGGCGGTGTCGGCGGCGAATTTCATCCCCGATGACAAGACGTTCAACAGTTTCGCGCCGGTGCTTGTAAACACCGGTTCCGAACTGGTTTTGTTCGATACCGGCCTGTCTGCCGAGGGGATCACGGCGGCGCTGGCGGCGGCGGGGATCGCGCCGGATCAGGTGGATGTGGTGGTGCTGACCCATATGCATGGCGACCATATCGGCGGGCTTGGCGGGGCAACCCCGACATTCGCCAATGCGCGCTACGTTACGGGGGCGGCCGAGCATAACAACTGGTCGCAGGCGGCGAACGAGGGGTTCGATGCGAATGTGAAGCCGCTGAACGACAAGTTCACCTTCCTTGACGATGGCGGTTCGGTGGTGTCGGGCATCACGGCGATGGCTGCTCCGGGGCATACGCCGGGACATTTCGCCTATCGGATCGAAAGCAACGGGGCGCAACTGGCGGTGTTGGCGGATACGACGAACCACTATGTCTGGTCGCTGGCCTATCCCGATTGGGAAGTGCGTTTCGATCAGGACAAGACGCAGGCGGCGGCGACGCGGCGACAGATGCTCGGGATGCTGGCGGCGGATCGTATCGCCTTTGCGGGCTATCACATGCCGTTTCCCGGCATCGGCTTTGTCGAGGCGGCTGGCGACGGGTTCCGCTATGTGCCGGCCTCGTATCAGTTCATGTTCGGTTAACCAAAAGGGCAGGGGGCGAACGCGCCCCCTCTGGCCGCTCTGCGGCCATTCACCCCCTGTGGATATTTGGGCCGAGAAGAAGCCGGGGTGTCTATCCTTGTCTTCCGGGTCAGAATGAACAGGGAGGGTCCGGGAGGGCAGGTGCCCTCCCGGTGCTTTGGTTTCAGGCCTTGAGCTTGGCCGCGATTTCGACGGTGCGCTTGGCCTGATGGCCGATCGAGGCTTTCGCCTTGTCGTCGAATTCGGCACCCTGGGTGTGGCTGTAGCCGTACGGGTTGCCGCCCGTGGCGAAGAGGGCTGCATCGGTGTAGCCGGGGGCCACGATGACCGAGCCCCAATGCATGAAGCTGGTGTAAAGGCCGAGGATCGTCGCCTCTTGCCCGCCATGTGCGTTCTGGGCGCTGGTCATGGCCGAGACGGCCTTGTTCGACAGTTTGCCGGTGAACCACTGGCCGCCGAGCGTGTCGATGAAGGCGCGCAGTTGCGAGGTGGCCGAACCAAAGCGCGTGGGGGTCGAGAAGATATAGGCGTCGGCCCATTCCATGTCGGCGGGGGTGGCGACGGGAACCGACGACTGGTTTTCAGCGGCGGCTTTCCATGCATCTTGGCTGTTCACCACATCGGCGGGCGCGGTTTCTGCGATCCGCAGAACCTTGACCTCGGCGCCAGCGGCGCGGGCGGCTTCGGCGGCGATTTCGGCCATTTTATGGTTGGTGCCATAGGTCGAATAATAGATCACGGCGAGTTTGACGGTCATTTTCAGCCTCATTGAGCGAAAGCGTTGGGGTAATCCTGTGCGATTTACCTAATCGCTTTGCCGATGTGCGAATATGCCGATGCGCGCAGAGGGTCTGTGCGCCGTTGCGCGGGTTGTAGCACTGCGGGCGTTAGCGCTATCCTAACGGCGCGGGCGATGGAGGATTTCATGGGCGAAAAAGGCGGTTTCCGGCATCAGGCGCCGATCCTGACATTGACGCTGAACCCGGCGCTGGACATGGCGACGGAAGTGGCGGTGATGCGGCCCGACGAGAAATTGCGCTGCACCGATCCGCAGCTCGACCCCGGTGGCGGCGGGCTGAACGTCAGCCGCGCGGTGCATCTGATGGGGGGCGAGAGCCTTGCGCTGGTGGCGCTGGGCGGGCTGACGGGCGACCGGCTGGCCGAATTGATCCGCCGCGAGGGGGTGATGTTTCTGGGCATCACCGGACCGGGCGAGACGCGGCAAAGCCTGACGGTGAACGAGGCCGAAACGGGGCGGCAATACCGCTTCATGCTGCCCGGTCCGGTCTGGCACGAGGCCGATCAGGAGCGGGTGTTCATGCTGCTCCGGGCAGCGGGGAAACCGGGCGGTTTCGCAGTGATTTCAGGCAGTCAGCCCCCCGGCGTCCCGGTGGATTTTCCGGCAAGGCTGGCTGCGGCCATGGCGGGAATGCGGGTGGTGATGGACACGAGCGGGGCTGCGCTGACGCGGGCGGTGGAGCATCCGGTGCCGGGGCTGGAAGTGCTACGGATGGATGGCGAAGAGGCCGAGGCGCTGGCAGGGCGGGTGCTTGCGACGCGGGCCGAGACGGCGGATTTCGCCGTGGAACTGGTGGCGCGGGGCGTGGCGAAAAAGGTGATCGTGGCGCGCGGCGCGGACGGGTCGGTGCTGGCGGGGGAAGGGGTGCGGCTGTTTGCATCGGCGCCCAAGGTGGCGGTGCGCTCGAAGGTCGGGGCGGGCGACAGTTTCGTCGGCGGCTATGTGCTGGCGCTGGCGCGGGGCGGGACGGAAGCCGAGGCTTTGGCGATGGGGGTGGCGGCGGCGGCGGCTGCGGTGATGTCGGCTGCGACCGAACTTTGCCGCAACGAGGACGTTTTGCGGCTTTTGCCGCAAGCGGTGGTCGAGATAGTTTAGTATCTGATTTTGCAGGGATTTTCTGTTAACCGGATGGTCATCTTTCGGAGCGTCCGATGCACGGTCTATGCACAGGCTATGCATATGTTTTCCGCAAAAGCGTTAAGATCGGTTCATCTGTTCGCGCGGGTTGGCCGCGGCCTTACGGCGGGCTGACGGTAGCTTGACGGCAGCTTGTCGGGGGCGCTAGGGCTTGGCGGCTTTTGCGCCTTGTGGCGGTTCGGGGGACGGATTGGACGAGACACCATCGACATTTTCGCGGGGGCTTCTCACCTCGGTTCCGATTGCGCTTGGTTACTTTCCGATCGCCTTTGCCTTTGGCGTGGCGGCGACCAAGGCGGGGTTTTCCGGGGCCGAGGCCTTTGTGTTGTCGCTGGTCATCTATGCCGGGGCATCGCAGTTTCTGGCGCTGGCCCTGATGACGAGCGGCGCGCCGCTGCTGGTGGCGGCGTTCACGCTGGTCGCGATGAACCTGCGGCATGTGCTTTACGGGCCTGCCTTGATGAAGGCGGCGGGCGAGGGGGCGTCGCGCCATCTGGCATGGGGCTGGGCCTGGGGCCTGACGGACGAGGTGTTCGGCGCGGCGCTGGGCGAGATGGCGCGGGGGCGGCGGTTTTCGGAACGCTACATGTTCGGGCTTGGGCTTGGGGCCTATGCCGCCTGGGTTTCAGGCACCGTCGTGGGGGCGGTCGCGGGAGGCGGCGCCTTGCAGGGGTGGCCGGCGGTCGAGGCGGGGCTGGGGTTCATGCTGCCCGCGCTGTTTCTGGCGCTGCTTTTGTCGATTCTGACCCGGGCGGCGGTTCCGGTGATCGCGGTGGCGGGTTTGGTGACGGTCTGTGGCACTTTGGCGGTATCGCCCACGGCCGGAATTCTGGGCGGTATGGTGGCGGGGGCCTTGGCGGGCGTGGTGCGGACATGAGGGTCGAGGTTCTGGCGCTGGCGCTGATCGTGGGTTTGGCGAATTACGTGTTCCGCTATGGGCCGATTGGTGCGCGGTTGGGTGCGGGGCAGGCGGGCGGGGCGGGCTGGATCGCGCGGTTTCTGGCCGCAACGGGGCCTGCGGCGATTGCAACGCTGGTGGTCGCATCGGTGCTGCCCTTGGCGGGCGCGGATCGGGGACCGCTGGTGGCCGGGGTGGCCGGAGTGCTGGCGCTGTGGGTCTGGCGGCGGTCGGTGGTGCTGGCGACGCTGGGGGGAGCTGCGGCTTATGGCTTGGTCTTTGCGGTGAGCGCGTAGGCCCCCCTCTCGGGCCTGCGCCCGTTACCCCCCGAGGATATCCGGACGAGCATGAAAGTCACGATTGGCTGTAACAATCGCTAAGGGCTTGCCTGACGGGCGGGGCGGGCGGACCATCTGGCGGATCGGGGGGTGGATGGCATGATCGAGATCGCAGCGGACAAGGTGGTTCAGGTGGTGTTTCTGGCGCGCGAGGGCCCGGCGGGCGCGCGGGAGTTGCACGCATTTATCGGCGGGCTGAACGAGGACGAGAAGGCGCATCTGACCGCGTTGGCCTGGGTGGGGCGCGGAGCCTTTGGTGCGGAAGCCTACGGCGAGGCGGTGGCCACGGCCTTTGCCGAGGCGACGGTGCCGACGGATGTCTACCTGATGGGGATGCCGCATCTGGCCGAGAATCTGGAAGCGGGGCTGGATGCGATGGGGGTCGATGTGGCGGGCGCCGAGGAAGATCTGTTGTGAGGGGTTGCGGCAGGCCGGGGTGGTTATCATATTCCGGTTAAAGAATGTGAGGGCGCCATGGCGGATGGATTGAAGCTGGTTTGTGCAGTTTGTGGACAGGCCAACCGTGTCGCGGCGGATCGTCTGGCTGCGGGGCCGAAATGCGGCAGTTGCGGCGAGGCGCTGGCCGATGGTCGGGTGCACGAGTTGGACGGGCTGAGCCATGACAAGGCGGTGCGGGGGGATGATGTGCCCTTGCTTGTCGATTACTGGGCGCCCTGGTGCGGGCCGTGCCGTACGATGGCGCCGGAATTCGCCAAGGCGGCGAAGGCTTTGGCACCGCAGGTCCGGTTGGGCAAGCTGAACACCGAAGAGCATCCGGGCATCGCGCAGCGGGCGGCGATCCGGGGGATTCCGGCGCTGGTCCTGTATCACCGGGGGCGCGAGGTCGCGCGGCTGCCGGGCGCGCGGCCGGCGGCGGATATCGTAGCTTTCGTGCAGTCGCACCGGACGGCGCGGGCCTGAGCCGGTCTTGACAAGAGGGCGGTGACGGGCGAGAAACCTGCACGTGGGGGCAGTAGCTCAGTTGGGAGAGCGCGTCGTTCGCAATGACGAGGTCAGGGGTTCGATCCCCCTCTGCTCCACCAGATCCAGTCGATAACATCTTGATATAACTGATGAAATTGGGCGACGCCTTGGGCGTCGCACCGCTTTTCCCGCCGAGACGTACTCTACCCTCTTTGACGAGGCCTGTTACCCGGCTTTCTCTTGCAGAATGCCAAGCCGCGCCGGTCGAGCGCGGATGTCTTGGGTCGCTTTGTAGCGGGAGCGACCAGCAACACACACCCAAAGCTTTCGCGGTTTGATGACTGCGACGTTGACCTTTGTTAACGGCGCGGCGCAGCGTAACGGACGGCGCTTCGTAGATTGTGCCTTTCGTTACAATATAAGACTTAGGAGACTTACGTTCATGAGAATTTCAACTGGTTTTGTGCTTGCCGCGTCGCTTGCGGCATCCCTCGGGGCATGTGCAAAATCGCCCGCGTCGATTGCTCCTGTGTCAATGGCCGGAGCCTATGACAACCTGTCCTGCAAGAAGGCGCGTCCCATGCTAGAGCAGGAGCGTCAGACGCTCTCCGCTTTGGAATCGCAGCAAAAGAGCGCCCAGACGGGTGATGCTATTGGCGTGTTTTTGGTGCTGATCCCCGTGTCGAGTTTGACCGGCGCCGATCGTGAAGGTGCGATTGCCACCAGCAAAGGCAAAATACTCGCGCTGGAAGCCCGTGTTCAGGAATGCAGCTAATCGCTACCGGACCACAGTTCTAGAGAGTGCGTTTTCGGGGATTGGGCGGCTTAGTGCCGCCCATTTCATTATGCGGCACACTTCGCTGAAAGTGCCGCGGCCTGCCAAAGCACCAGCTGTACCGCTATATACTGCAGGTCCGGTGAGTATCCGTACTTCCGCAGGATACGCTTCACCAAGACGCGCAGTCGCGCGCTGTCCTGTGTTCAGCAAACCGTCATGGATGCCGGAGTTCCAATTCTGCCCCAAGATCACAGTCACGCCAGTCTGTGCAGTCTGCTGGTCGAAGGCCGCCAGATCATGCCTTTTTCGAGAACAGCCTGACATCGCCAGCGATCCGTCCTTTTGACCAAACCGGATCAGGGAAACACGGTGTCGTGAACGCTGTAACAAGTGTCATGCTGCCGCGAATTGTCAGATGCGGACCCGAAAAACGGGGCCTCTGGATCAGGATGGAGCATGACATGACGATGAAATCGACCTTTGCGCTTGGCGCGACCCTGGCCTGCGCTTTGTCCACGATGGCGGTGACGGCGGCCCATGCCGAGGGCGGGATGGAAAAGTGCTTTGGCGTGGCCGAAGCTGGCAAGAACGATTGTGCCGCTGGCGCCGGCACGACCTGCGCGGGCACGTCCAAAGTGGATTTCCAGGGCAATGCCTGGAAGCTGGTTCCGGCTGGCACCTGCGCCACGATGGAACTGCCCGAAGGCCGCATGGGCAGCCTCGAGGCGCTTACGCGCGATGTCCCCGCATGACCTTGCTTCAGGGCGGGGCATGTTGCCCCGTCCTGACCCTTACTTCCAAGGAACGCGCGCCATGCCCCTTCCCGCCGCTGCCGGTATCGGTTTCAAGCCCGAGCATTTCGACCGGATCCGCACCACGCCGGGTCTTGGGTTTCTGGAGGTGCATGCCGAAAACTACCTTGGGGCGGGCGGCCTGCCGCATCACCAACTGGGTCTCTTGCGCCGGGATCATGCGCTGTCCATTCACGGCGTCGGTCTGTCGATCGGCGGGTCCGATGCGCTGGACCGCGATCATCTGGCGCGGCTGAAGGCGCTGTGTGACCGTTATCAGCCCGAAAGTTTTTCAGAACATCTGGCTTGGTCCAGTCATGGGGGCGACTATCTGAACGATCTTTTGCCGCTGCCCTATACCGGGGAAACGCTGGATCAGGTCTGCCGGCATGTGTGCCAGGTGCAAGAGGCTTTGGGGCGGCGGATGCTGCTGGAAAATCCCTCGACCTATGTGTTGTTCGAACAATCCACCCTCGCAGAGACCGACTTTCTGGCCGAGATCGTTCGGCGCACCGGCTGCGGGCTGCTTCTGGATGTGAACAACGTCTTCGTTTCGGCCACCAACCACCGGACCGATGCGCTGGCCTATCTTGCGGAATTCCCGATGTCGGCGGTAGGCGAGATTCACCTCGGCGGCCATTCCGGGGAAGAACTGCCCTCTGGCCCGCTTTTGATCGACGCGCATGGAACGCCTGTCGCGGACCCGGTCTGGGCGATCTATGCACAGGTGCTGGCGCAGACCGGGCCGCTGCCCACGCTTATCGAACGGGATAACGATGTGCCGCCTTGGCCCGACCTGTTGGCCGAGGCCCTGCGGGCGCAAGCCCTGCTGGATAAAGCATCGGAGGCCCGCCTTGCCCGCGTATCCTGACCTTGTGCGTGCTTTCGCTTCGGGTTTGGCGAGTGGCACCCTGCCGCCTGGCCTGACGGCGCAGGCCCCCGACGAGGCCGCCCGGCGCTTTGCCGTCTATCGAAACAATGTGGCGCTCAGTCTGGCCGCTGCCCTGTCGGCCCGGTTTCCGGTAATCGAACGCCTTGTGGGCGCAGAGTTCTTTGCCGCAATGGGCCAGATCTACATGGCTGACCACCGTCCGAAATCGCCGGTGCTGCATGAATGGGGCGAAAGTTTTCCGGGCTTTCTGGCCGACTATCCGCCGCTTGCTGCCTATCCCTATATGGCCGATGTCGCGCGGATCGAACTGGCCCGCGGCCGCGCCTATCACGCCGCGGACTGCGCCCCGATTGCGGCTTCGGCCCTGATCTCGGCCGCCGCGGACCCGGGCAGCGCCCGGCTTGGCCTGCATCCTTCGGTTCAAGTCTTGCGGCTGGACACGCCTGCCGCCAGCATCTGGGCGGTTAATCAACCGGGGGCTCTGGCCCAAGGCCTGGCTTCAGGCCCGCAAATCGCGCTGATCTTGCGTAACACGGTCTTCGATGTGCCTGTCAGCGTGCTGGCGCCCGGCGATGCGGAGATGATCACCGCGCTACAACAGGGCCAGACCCTTCTGCATGCAGCAGAGGCCGCAGCCGGGGCCGAACCTGAACACGACCCGCAACCTGTTCTGGTCCGCCTTATGCAGGCGGGCGTCATCACCTTGCCAAAGGAAGCCCCATGATCCCCCTGATCCGCCATCTGAACAGCCGTTTCGACCTGATCCCGCCGGACGCCGTTTCGCTGGCCTTGCGGGTCTTTCCTGCCATGGTCTTCTGGCAATCGGGTCGAACCAAGGTCGAGGGGTTGTTCACCATCAAGGAGTCCACGTGGTTCCTTTTCAAGGAGGAATATGCCCTGCCTTTGGTCGCCTCTGACCTTGCGGCGGTTCTTGCGACCACGGCAGAGCATGTTCTGCCCGCCCTGATGATCCTCGGGCTTTTCACGCGGTTTTCCGCTTTGGGTCTTTTGGCCATGACGCTGGTCATCCAGACCTTTGTCTATCCCGATGCCTGGGTGACGCATGGTCTGTGGGGGGCGGCCCTGTTGGCGCTGATCGCGCGAGGGCCGGGGCGGGTGTCTCTGGATGCCATGTTGGGGCTGGATCATGGCCCGGCCCGGTCAGAAAGCGCCTTGCGGCCGGCGCAATAGGGCTGCGGACGGTCCGGACATATACAGAGAAGACGGCAGTCCTGCCCCTGACCGAAGGCTGAAACCTTGTTCGGGGCACCCTGCGCGCGTGTCAGATCGAAGGGGGCGTGCGGCGGCGAGACCTCAGCATGACCCTAGCCCGGCAGGGAGCTTGCGAGCGGAGGCCCTGCCGATCTGGCGGGCTGTCAGACCTTGAACGTTCCACGTGATCGCCAGAACTTGCTGACCGTCTGCCGACAGAGCGATGATTTCAGGAAGGCCACTGCAGGTTCGAACAAGGCTTTCGACCTGTTCCTGACCTATCGCGTGGTTCGTGACCCCGGCCAAAGCGGCTACTTCCGTCAGTCGATCTCGCTCAAGCCTGACGAGGCGCAGTACACGGGCAAGATGCGGCTTTTCCACATAGGCGATTTCAATCGCCCCGTCCCGATCGAAATCGGCAGCCCCGATCGGCGCCAACCAGCGGTGCTTCGTACCAAGATATGCGGTCGTCGCAAGACGGCGCAACGAGATACCGCCTGCGTCTTTTGTCACTTCCCAGACAGCCAGCCGCGACCCCTTGGACAAATCACTTTCGACGGCGACGACTTCGGGGCGGCCGTCACCGGTGATGTCCCACAGGCGCGGTGCGAAGTCTTCAAACACGCGGGAGTGCGGTTGGTCGATCCTGACCCTGACCACGCCGGAGCTACAGGTTGCACAGGGGGCGAGATCGACCGTTAGGCGACCCCAGGCCGGAATCCGCCCCATGATGTTGTGGTCGTAACGCTTTGTGGGTTCGGCATAGGTTGCACTTACAGGCCAGCCGCCATCAGGCACGGACGAGCCGCCAACCGTCGGCCCGGTTATCGCAAGGCCGACGATCAAGGCGGTCAAGGCGCCGGATCGCACCGAGATGTTTCCCATGGCGTCTGCTCCTTTTGCTGATTGCAGCCGGTCTCCGGTCTCCGGTCGCCGGTCTCCGGTCGCCAGTCTCCGGTCCTTGGCTCGAGGATCAGGGAGGGCCGGATGCGCGGCGCAGAACGCTTACCACCGCAAGGTCCGCGCGCCGATGAGGGTCGACACAAGGGTGACCCCCATGATCGCCAATCCGTACCACGTGACATAGAATAGCGGGCTGTCCTCGGTGCAATGCAGCGCATAGATGGCCGCCGAAAGCCCGGATCCCGCCACACCCGCAACGAAACCGGCCCGCATCGGCGCGGTCGTGGCCCCCTGACGCAGGACATAGAGCATCGTCGCGACCGGCAGAACCGACAAAAGCGGGATCGCCACAAGGCATACCTTCATCGTCTTGCCGACCGTTGCCATCTGCCGCGCCTCGGCCGGTGTGGTGACATAGGCCCAAGCCAGCAGCCCAAGCGCCGCCAGCGCGACCGCCGCCAAAGGCCACAGGCGCGCAGACTGCGCGCCCTCGGGGCGCGCCAAAAGCAAGGCCAGACGCATGGCCGCAAAGCCCAAGGTGCCCGTCAGCAGGATGCGAGCGACAGAGACCGGTGTCACGAGGGCGGTCAGAAGGTCTGCACGAAAGCCCAAGACGAACCACACCGCCAAAGCGACGATCGCCAAAGAGGGCACCATGCCCAGAGCGAGCGTCGTGCGAAGAAGCGGTCGCGGCTTGGTGTCGGCGGCCAGCGCCCGGAGCAGATCATCGGTCTTCATTTCACATGCCTTTCCCGCAGGATGGCCAAAGTTTTCAACGCCCGGTGCAGGGCCACACGCACTGCACCTTCGCTCATCGTCATCGCGGCCCCGGTGTCGGCCACACTGACGCCTTCCAGCCCGATCTTTTGGATGATCGTGGCCGATCTTGTGTCCAACATCCCGATCATCTTTGCCATGTCGGCGGCTTCGGTCGGGTCAGGTCCGGCATCGGCCGCAAGCACATCGGCAAAATCTTCGATCGGTACGTCGATCTTGCGCCCGCGCGCCCGAAAGGCGTCGATGACCTTATGCCGCGTGATGGCATAGGCCCAAGGCCGCACCGGATGGCCGGGCTGCCACGTATGCCGCTTCAGATGGATCGCAAGAAGAACCTCTTGCAGCACATCCTCGCAGGTCGCAACACCAAGGCTGCCGCCCTTTGCCCGGACAATGCCCCGCAACACAGGCGTCACCGCCTGCAGGAACCTGCCATAGGCCCGGGCATCTCCGGCATTCGCGGCCGCCAGAAGCGGCGCCCATTCGTCACCTTGTTCCGCCATCATGCCCTTCCAGTTCGCGCCCCGGCTCGATTTGTTACAGGGTCATTCGCGATAAATGCGGTGTTGGCGCATCCATACACAAGAACGTGACGACTGTAACACTCCGCCCGATTTCACGAAGTGCAAGGGCGAGGCGTACAAGCGCGACCATCACAGGGCAAAGAAGAATGACATTCGACAGGACGGGTCAGAGGCCCGAAAGGCGCCGCAGCATCGGGCAGAGGGTCGCCAAGGGCCTTGGTCATGCGTGGCAGAGGCAAGCATGGATCTGATCTTCGCCTATCTTGCCGGGCTTTTGACCCTGATCAATCCATGCGTGCTGCCGGTGTTGCCCATCGTGCTGGCGTCGAGCCTCCACCGCGACCGTCGCGCGCCCGTGGCGCTTGCAGCGGGTATGAGCCTGTCCTTCGTCACTCTGGGTTTGGGGATCACAGCCCTTGGGCCCGCCCTGGGGTTCGATACCGACAGCGTCGCCCGCATCGCCGCACTCGTCATGGTCGGGTTCGGCCTTGTGATGCTTGTGCCAGCCTTGTCGGCACGGTTTTCGACGGCGACCGCAGGCTTGGCGGCCCGGGCCGACGCGCAGATCGACACGACATCCGACGCAGGGCTTGGCGGGCAGTTCCTGTCAGGGGCCTTGCTTGGTGCGGTCTGGAGCCCCTGCATCGGCCCCACCCTGGGTGCGGCGATTGCATTGGCCTCGACCGGAGAAAACCTTGGCCGTGCGGGCGCAATCATGGCGAGCTTTGCACTTGGCGTGTCCACATTGATCGTCGGTCTTGCATATGGTGCGAAATCCGCCATCCGGCGGCGCCAGACCCTGCTGCGCGCGTTGGCGGATCGTGCCAAACCGGTGATGGGTGCAACCTTTGTCCTTGTTGGCCTGGCGCTTTGGTTCGGCCTGCATCACGTCATCGACCGCTGGTTGATCGAAACGCTTCCCGCCTCGCTGATCGACTTTTCCGTTTCCATCTGAATCAAGGAGCCACCCGAATGCACCGCCGCGATTTCCTTGCCATGTCGGCAAGCCTGACCTTTCTGCCACGCGCCGCCCGCGCGGGAGAAGCGACCCCTTACACCCCAGGTGCGGCCGAGGCCGCCATGGATGCGGGCAAGATCGTCTTTCTGGACTTCTGGGCCAGCTGGTGTTCGACCTGTGCCGCCCAACACCGCGTTCTGGCGGCGCTGAAGGCGGAGAACCCGGCATATGAACAGAATATCGTGTTCTTCGTCGTGGACTGGGACGAATATGGCAAAGGCGATCTTTCCAAATCCCTGAATATCCCGCGCAGGTCGACGCTTGTGGCCATGAAGGGCCTTCAGGAACTGGGCCGGATCGTCGCAGGCACCTCGACCGAGGATATCAGGGCCTTGCTGGATTTGGCTCTGGCCGCCGCCTGACAGACGCCGCCAGACAGATGCCGCCAGACAGATGCCGCCAGACAGATGCCGCCAGACAGATGCCGAAAGCCTGCCGCTGCAAGACCCCCGTACCGGCCGGGTGGTGCGCTGTACCATCCGGCACAGCGTAATGCTTCTCAAGGCCAGCCTTGATGTCACGCTCGCCTTTGCCTTTGCGGATGGCACCGATCTCGGCTGGTCCCCTTTTGGCCGCGCGAGGTGGCACGGGTCTGCCGGACAGCAGTTTCGTGCGACTGCGCCTTCTTGAAATGGTCAAAGGAGAATCCCCGATGAAATTCCTTTTCCAAAGCCAAGGTCTTGTCCGGCGCTTTGCACTGTTGCCTGGCCTTGCATTGGCGCGGGTCCAGGCGGACGTGGCAGGCGCGCAGACCAAGGGCAGATTGCCCGCCCATGTGATCACGGAATTCGGACAGCCGCCCGACAGTCCGGCCGGCCCTTTGCCAGACAGGCTGACGGATGCGATGCAGGTGGCCCTTGTCGACAGTCTGGCCTTCTCGACCCGGGAGCAGCCACAATCGGAGGCCTTGGCCGCGATTGTGCAATCGGGTGATCCCCGTCTGGCATGGGTGATCAGCGATATGATGCGCTTTGTCTCCAGCCATCCCTTGAACACGGCGCTGGCCGGGGCCGCAGCCGATCTGCTTGGGATCGACCCGCCCGCCCGGAACGCATGGGAGGTCATCAATGGGCCGGGCTTGCGGTGCTGGCGCTTGTGGCCCCGGGGCTGGCACACCCCGCCCGAAGCGAGGCCACAGGATCGCCCGATGTGCTGGTCCTTGGAGATTCGCAACTGACCTTTGGCGCCGGAGTGGCGTTTGTCGATCTGTTGACGGGCATGGCCGGAACCTGCGGCCTTGGACAAAGGGCCACGACGGGCGTGATCGGAGTGCGCTCGACCTCTCTGCGGTCGTGGTCGGGGCGCAGCAAGGCGGCCAAGAGGGCCATTTGCGACGCCGATCCGAAGTGGCGGGTGAATGCCGCAGCCTATGGCACCCTGTCCCAAGGCAAGAACCCTTTTGTCCAGATCGGTCGGGGCGCGCAGTTCCAGTTCTGCACGCCGGAACGCTCTGCGCTGGGGGCGGTGTTCCATGACGGCTATTACAAGCCTGCGCTTGTGGTCATGTTTCTGATGGGCAATGCGGCCGAACGCTGGGCCGCCAGCCCCGAGGCCGCGCTGGAGGATGGCCGCGACTTTACAGATGACCTGCCACGGGGACGGCCCTGCATCCTCATGACGTCGGCCCCGCCCTATCGGGAAAAGGAGGTCCGGTTGCGGCAAGAGGCGCAAGACAACATCCAGAGCGCCTTTGACCAACTGGGCCGTTGCAGTTTCGTCCCCGGTCTGACGCCGGACACCATCGCCCTGAACATGCGCAATCCCGCGAATTTCCGCCGCAAGGCTTCGGGTAAAGTCAAGCATACGCTGCATCCGACCGAGGCGGCGGCGCGGCGCTTCCTGCACCTGCGGCGAGAGGCGCTATGTGCGGCAATCTCGACGCAGCTTGCGCGCTGAGCGTGGACCCGGACGCTTCACAGAAGCGAGATCACGCTGAAACGGGTGTAACGGCCGGGCCTCGCCGCACGAATTGCCCCCTGAACCGCCAAACAGGAGCCGATCATGTTCAAGCTTACCGCCGTCGCCGCCGTCTTTGTCGCGGGCCTCATGGGCCCGGCATTTGCAGGGGAGCAATATGTCGACAAGACCGGGCTTGCCGTCTCGGGCTATGATGTCGTGTCGTATTTCGGGCTGGCGCAGTCCGAGGTGGGGCAGCCGCAGGCATCGCCGCTGCCCGGCAATGCCGCCATCACGGCCACCTTCAATGACGCGACCTTTGCCTTTGCCACCGAGGCCAACCGCGCGGCCTTCCTGTCCAACCCCACGGCCTATGTGCCGCAATATGACGGGCATTGCGCCTATGGCGTGGCCCAAGGCGGCAAGGTGCCGGGCAATCCGACGCTGTGGCGGATCGTGGATGGCAAGCTTTACCTGAACATCACCAAGAATGTCGTGGGCTTCTGGGAAGAGGACATTCCCGGCAATCTGAAGAAATCCGAGACGAATTGGGTGGGCATCGAACCCACTGCGGCCTCGACCTCGAAGATCCCCGATTTCAGCTCGGTGGCGCCGGTGTCGAACTGAAAGGTTTCGGGCTTTGACCCTGTCCGAACCGAATGTGACCAGCGCGCGTGCCCTGACCGGCCTGCGCGTTCTCGATCTGTCGCGCATCCTTGCCGGACCGACGGCGACCCAGCTTCTGGCCGATCTGGGCGCCGAGGTCATCAAGATAGAACGTCCGGGCAAGGGCGACGACACGCGCGGCTGGGGGCCTCCGTTTCAATCCCAAGCGCCCGGGCAGAGCGCCTATTACCTGTCGGCCAATCGCGGCAAGCATTCGGTTGCGGTGAACATGGCCGATCCGCGGGGCCAAGGGCTGATCCGGGACCTGGCCGCGCAGTCCGACATTGTGGTCGAGAATTTCAAGCCCGGAGACCTTGCGCGATACGGTCTGGATTATACCGGCCTGAGCCTGGCCAATCGCCGGCTGATCTATTGCTCGATTTCGGGCTTCGGGCAGACGGGACCGAATGCCCATCGTGCGGGCTATGACTTTCTGGTGCAGGGCGAGGGCGGGTTGATGAGCCTGACCGGAACGCCGGAGGGCCAGCCCGTGAAGGCCGGTGTCGGCATCGCGGATGTCCTGTGCGGGATGTATGCAGCGGTCGGGATCCTCGCGGCCGTGCAGGCGCGGCATTCCACGGGGCAGGGGCAGCACATTGACCTTGCGTTGATGGATGTGCAGGTGGCGATGTTGGTCAATCAGGGCGTGGCGCATCTGATGGATGGCCAGATCCCGCCCCGACGCGGCAATGATCACCCGACGATCGTGCCTTATGGCAGTTTTCCCGCGCGGGATGTCAGCTTTATCCTCGCCATCGGCAATGACAGCCAATTCGCCCGCTTTGTCACAGAGGCCGGAGCGCCGGGTCTGGCGCTTGATGCGTGCTTTGCCACCAATGCCGCGCGGGTCCGCAATCGCGAGGTGCTGGTTCCCCTGATTGCCGCCCTGACCGCAGGCCGGGACAGCGCCGATTGGCTGGCCGCTTGCGAGCGTCTGGGGGTGCCCGCAGGCCCCGTGAATGACCTGGCGCAGGTCTTTGCCAGCCCGCAGGTGGCCGCGCGGCATATGGCGGTCAGGATGGAGGGCGGGGTCGATCTGATCGGCAACCCGTTGAAGATGTCGGCAACCCCTGTCACCTATGCCAAAGCTCCGCCCTGTCTGGGCGAGGATTCCGGCGCGGTGCTGGGGCGTATTCTGGGCCTTTCGGCGCAAGCAGTGCAGGACCTTGCTGCGGCAGGGGTGATCGAGGAGGCGCGGGTCCAATGACGACGGGGTCGGATATCATCGGCGAGGCCCTTGCTGCCGCCGGAGCAACCCATGCTTTCGGCATTCCGGGCGGGGAGGTCTTGGGGTTGATGCAGGGCCTTGATACGGCTGGCCTGCAGTTCGTGCTGGTCAAGCATGAGAACGGCGGCGGTTTCATGGCCGAGGGGCTTTGGCACATGACCGGCGCCTTGCCTGTGCTGGTGGCCACGCTTGGGCCGGGAGTCGCCAATGCGGTGAACGTCGTGGCCAATGCGATGCAGGACCGCGTACCCTTGATCTTTCTGACCGGTTGCGTCGATGCGGCCGAGGCCGAAACCTATACCCATCAGATATTTGACCATCAGGCCCTGCTGCGCCCCGTGGTCAAGGGAAGCTTTCGCCTGGCCCAGGGTGCGGTGGCGGCCGGTATGGCCAAGGCCATCGCTCTGGCCGTCTCGGGCCAGCCGGGGCCTGTGCATGTCGATGTGCCGATCGGCGTGGCCGAGGGGCGGTCACGCGAAGCACCGGTAGGGCTGTCACTCGCCACACCCGGCTTGCCCGCCAACATTACCGGGGCGCTGGCGGTGCTGGCCGAGGCCAAGCGTCCGCTGGCCATTGCCGGGGTCGATGCGGTCAACGAAGGGGCAGGCCCCGCGATCACCGCCTTTTGCCGCGCGCATGGCATGCCCCTGATCACCACCTACAAGGGCAAGGGGTTGATGCCGGAAAGCGAATTGCTTTGTCTGGGCGGGGCGGGCCTTTCGCCCAAGGCCGACAGCATCCTGATGCCCCTGATGGCCGAGGCCGACGTGATCCTGCTTTTGGGCTATGACCCGATCGAGATGCGCGCGGGCTGGCGCAACCCCTTTGGCGCGGCCAAGGTGATCGAGCTTGCCCCGACCCGCCGCGATCACGGCATGCACAGCGCAAAGATCACCCTGACCGGGGCGATTGCCCCGACGCTTTCGGAACTGTCCCACGAAGCCCCCGCCCGCTGGCCGGACCATCAGCCGCAGACCGCAAGGGCCGCGCTGAAGGCCGCCTTTTCCGGACCCGGCACCTGGGGGCCGCATGAGGTCTTTGCCACGCTCCGCGCCGTGATGCCGCCCGAAACCGTCATCACCGCCGACAGCGGCGCGCATCGCATCCTGGTCAGCCAGATGTGGGACTGCCCGGGACCGCGCCTGATGCTGCAATCGTCGGGCCTTTGCACCATGGCTTGCGCGGTGCCGCTGGCCGCAGGGGCGAAAATCGGTCGCCCCGATGTGCCGGTCATGGCCTTTGTGGGCGACGCCGGGCTGGAGATGGGGGCGGGCGAGCTGGCAACGCTGGCCGCCCGAAATCTGCCCGTCGTGATCTGCGTTCTGGTCGATCACAGCCTGTCGCTGATCGAGATGAAGCAGCGCAGTGGCCAACGCCCGAACCTTGGCGTCGATTTTACCGGGGCGGGCACGGATTTTGCGGCCCTTGCCCGCGCCTTTGGCGGCCATGGGGTCGATGTCGACTCCGGTGCCTCGCTTGCCGCCGAGGCCAGAGCCGCCCTGTCGCGCGACAGCTTCACGCTGATCGCCGCCCATATCGGGCGCCGGTCCTATGACGGCGCCTTTTAGGGCAGGGTGGTTTCACTTTGCCGTGAAGGGTCCATCACAATCGCAATCCCCGGTAACAACCGGCCGACCGCCACCGAACCGCATGTCAGAACGCCTGCAAGCACCCCTGGTTGCGCAGGCCCATGCCCGGATGCGAAAGGTGCTGCGATGCCGATGACCGAAGATTTGAGTGGACTGCCGACCTCACTTTCACCGGACCTCATCGGCGATTGGAACCGGGTTATCCTGGGGATCCTGTCGCATGCCGCCAGCACGGGGCCAAACCTGAACGCGCTGCTGGCTGCGGCGCCGGACTTTGCCTTGGGCCAGGCCATCCGCGGCCTTTCGTGCCTGCTTCTTGGCCGTGCCGAGATGATCCCTGTGGCGCGTCAGGCCTATGGCGCAGCCTTGCAAGGCGCCCCTGCCACGATGCGCGAGATCGCTTTCGTTCATGCTTTGGGCGACTGGCTGGGAGGACGTCCGACGCGGGCGGCAGCGCGGGTTCAGGCGATGCTGACCCTGCATCCGCACGACGCATTGGCGATGAAGATGATCCAGGCCATTCATTTCGTCATGGGGCGCCCCGGGGCGATGCGCGCTTCGGTCGAGGGGGTTCTTTCGGCGTGGGTGGACCACCCGGCGCGCGGCTATCTTTTGGGCTGTCATGCCTTTGCGCTAGAGGAGACGGGTGAATATGCCCGGGCCGAAGCCACCGGTCGCGCAGGTGTGGAGCTTGCTCGCGATGACGCCTGGGGCCTGCATGCCGTGGCGCATGTCTATGACATGACGGGCCGTGCGCGTGCGGGGCTCGACTGGCTTTCGGGGCGAGAGGTGTCGTGGTCGCATTGCAACAATTTTCGCTTTCACGTCTGGTGGCACCGCGCCTTGATGCATCTGGATCTTGGCGAGTATGACACGGCCCTGGCCCATTACGACGCCGACATCCGTGCCGAAAAGACTGATGACTATCGCGATATCTCGAACGCGGCCTCGCTTTTGTCGCGGCTGGAGCTTGAGGGTGTCGATGTCGGAGCGCGTTGGGAAGAACTGGCCGATCTGGCAGAAAACCGGGCCTCCGATGGTTGCCTCGCCTTTGCCGATCTGCATTACATGCTGGCGCTTTGCGGCGGCGCGCGGGAGAAGGCGGCGGCGGGTCTGATCGCGCGGATGCACAAGACCCAAGCCGCGGGCAACGAGTCGCTGCGCGTCATCGCCCATCCGGGCCTGCATATCGCCCGGGGTCTGCAGGCCTTTGCGGGGGGCGAATACTCCACCGCCTGGATGCATCTGCGCGCCGGTCGAGGAGATCTGCAACAGATCGGCGGCAGCCATGCGCAACGCGATATCTTTGACCGCATCACCATCGAGGCCGCGCTGCGGGGCGGGTACATGGACGCGGCCGATGGTCTCTTGCGCGACCGACTGACGCGGCGCGGAGGCGCGCTGGACGGGTATGCCGCAGCCCGCCTGTCGCTGATCGATGCCGCCCGCGCGCTGGCGGTCTGACATGGCCGCGAAGCAGCGCGATCCGCGTCTCGACTTCTTTCGGGGCGTCGGCATGTTCATCATCCTGATCGCCCATATCACCAACAACCCGTGGACCTTGTGGATTCCGGCGCGCTTCGGGTTTTCCGATGCGACAGAGATGTTCGTGTTTTGCTCGGGCATGGCCTCGGCCATTGCCTTTGGCGGGGTCTTTGCCCGGGCGGGTTGGGTCATGGGCAGCTTGCGGATCGCACATCGGATCTGGCAGGTCTATTGGGTGCATCTTGGGGTGTTCTTCCTGACGCTGGTCCTGATGCTGGCGCTGAACATGACCGGGTTCTTTGCGCGGGACGAAGTGAATGCACTGAACCTCGGGCCGTTCCTGAACACCACCGGGCCGAACTTGATCGGGCTTCTTACCCTTACCTATGTTCCGAATTACTTCGACATCCTGCCGATGTATCTGGTGATCCTTGCCCTGATCCCCCTGATGATCGCCTTGGCCGCTGTGGATGTGCGACTGGCGCTTTTGGCCAGTGTCGGCATTTGGGTCGCGGCCTCGGCGGGATTGAACCTGCCGGCCGAGTTATGGTTTGCCAAACCCTCGGACCGCGCATGGTTTTTCAACCCCTTCGCCTGGCAGGTCCTGTTCTTCACCGGCTTTGCGCTGATGGCGGGTTGGCTGCCTGCCCCGCCTGTGCGCCGTTGGCTGGTCTGGACGGCCGTAGCGGTGGTTTTCGTGTCGGTGCCGTTTGCCTGGGGCAAGATCATCGGTCAGGTCGAGGCCATTCGCACCCTGCGCCATGCAGGCGCCGTCCTGATCGACAAGTCGGACTTCGGCATCCTGCGCTTTGTCCATTTTCTTGCGTTGGCCTATCTGGCCTGGGTCGCCGTCGGGCCCGAGGGGCGCAATCTGCGCCAAACCGGGTTGGCAGGGCGGGCGATTGCTCTGATCTCGCGCGTGGGCCAGCAGTCGCTTGCGGTCTTTGCCGCGTCGATGGTCCTGGCGCGGGTGCTGGGCGCCGTGCTGAACCTTGCGGGCAATGGTCCCGTGGCCGCGCTGGCCGTAAATCTGGCGGGCTTTGGCCTGATCATCGGCGTGGCGCATCTTGCCGCCTTTTTCAAGGCGGAGCCTTGGAAAACCGCCCGCACCCGCGCCTTTGCTGTGCACAGCCCGACCGAGGTGCGCCCATGACCGCCCCGTCCCGCCGCACCGTCCTGTCGATGACGGGGCCTTGCAGGCCGAACTCTGGCGCGGCGCGGCGCGCGTGGCCGAGGTCCGGGTCAACCGTCGGGTGAAGACATGACCTATCTGCACAGAAAATCCGTGGTCATGGGCGACCCGCTGGTCATGCCCGACCAAGACCTGTCGGCGCCGTTCCATGACCGCGATGCTCCGGGCATCCGGACCGATCGCGCCACCCTGATGCTTCGGGCCATGGCGCTGTCGGTGCCGCTGGGCGTGACGCTGGGCTTGGGATGGCTTTCGCTGGGCAGGCCTGGCAGGCGCCCTGCGCCAGACACATCCGGCCCTGTCCATCCAGTATCGCCGCCGCATGAGGAATACGGATTTCAAGTCGGGCAATATCCGCGACTGGGTGCAAAGCCATGGTGCGGCGCATGACGCCATGCTGATTCTGGATGCCGACAGCATCATGGGGCCAAGGACCGTGATGAAGATGGCCGATGCCCTGGCCGCCGAGCCCGGTCTGGGCCTTTTGCAAACCGTGCCGCGGGTTCTGCCGGGACATACGTTGTGGCAAGCCCTGCAAAGCTTTGCCTCCGAGGTGTACGGCACCAACATGGGCCGGGGCTTTGCGATGTGGACGGGCGCGGAGGGCAACTTTCTTGGCCATAACGCAATGGTAAGGGTCGGGGCTTTTGCCCGTTGTGCCGGGCTGCCGCATCTGCCGGGCCGTGCCCCGCGCGGGGGGTCATATTGAGCCATGACTTCGTCGAGGCGGCCTTGTTGCGTCGCGCCGGATGGGGTGTGCGGATGATGGCCGGGGCCGAGGACAGTTTCGAGGACACGCCCGAGACCCTGTTGGGCTATCTGCGCCGTGACCGACGCTGGTGTCAGGGCAACATGCAGCATCTGCGGCTGATCGGGATGCCCGGCCTGCACCCCATGTCGCGGTTTCATCTGCTGCAAGGGGCCATGTCCTATCTTGCCTCGGTCTGGTGGCTGATGCTTCTGGTGCTTCGGGCCTTGCCGGGTTGGGGCGGGAGCAGTGTCGATGTCTTTGCCGCCAACCCCTATCTGCCCGGTTTTCCGATGCTGCCGCCCGTGACGCAAGGCGCACTCGCGGCCTTGGTCGGTCTGGCCCTGATGGCCCCCAAGGTTCTGGGGATCATCGGTCATGTCCGAGACCATGGGCTTTCCCTGTCCGACGCCCCCCGCTTCGGGCTGGTGGTGCTGTCCGAGATCACGGTCTCGGCGCTGCTCGCCCCCATGCAGATGGTGCATCAGGTGCGCGCGGTGCTGCGCACCTTTGCCGGCTTCGACGGGGGATGGACGGCGCATGCGACCGGCAGCCTGACGGTGTTTCAACTGATGCGTTTCCATGCGACCGAGACGCTTCTTGGCGCCGTTCTTCTGGGGCTTTGGGCCGCGGGGCTGGTCACAGCCTTTGGCTCTTGCCGGTGGCAATCAGCCTGTGCCTTTCGGTCGGGCTGGCCGCCCTTCTCCAGATGCCAGTGGCCGTATTTCACCGCTGCAAGGAACAAAGGATCGCCGCATGAACACCATTGGGTTTGGATTGGCTATTGGCTTGGCACTTGCCCTTGTGGCCTCGGCGGCGAAAGCCGATTGCAATGGGGCGGCCGTGGCCTGCGAGGTGCCGGGCGGCACCTATCA
The DNA here is from genome assembly GCF_003060865.1 of Gemmobacter aquarius. Taxonomy (NCBI): domain Bacteria; kingdom Pseudomonadati; phylum Pseudomonadota; class Alphaproteobacteria; order Rhodobacterales; family Paracoccaceae; genus Paragemmobacter; species Paragemmobacter aquarius. Next base: position 2,804,641 of record NZ_CP028918.1, on the reverse strand, counting down.
CATCGTCTTGCCGGAAGGCGCCAAGGGCCCGGTCCCCGCGATCATCCTGCTGCATGGCTATGGCGGCGAGGGTCTGGGCACGATCCGCAACAAGGCGATGGTAAGCCTGATGTCGGGGCGTGGCTATGCCGTGATCGCGCCGGACGGGCAACGCCGCAGTTCCGGTGCGGGGCGGACATGGGATTTTCACCCCGACCGCCCTGCGACCCGCGACGAGATCGGCTTCCTGATTTCGGTTGCCGATGACGCGGCGGCCAAATACGGGCTGGACCGGAGTGCCATGCTGCTGGCGGGGTTTTCCATCGGCGGGTCTATGACAAGCTATCTTGCCTGTGCAAGACCTGACGCCTTTGCAGCCTATGCCCCGGTTGCGGGCAGTTTCTGGCGGCCCCATCCGGCAGGCTGTGCCGGCCCCGTCCGGCTGTTGCACACCCATGGAACGGCAGACACCACTGTTCCCCTGCTGGGGCGTGAAGTGGCGAAGGGTTTCGAGCAAGGCAATGTGTTCGAGGCGATCGAGATCTGGCGGATCACGGATCGCTGTACGTCGGTCGACCCTGATGTGACGCAAACCCGGACCATCTACACCATACGGCGCTGGTCAGACTGTGCGCCCGGGGCGGAGCTTGACTTCGCCTTGCATGACGGCGGCCATTCCATTCCCAAGGGCTGGGCAAAGATGGCGATGGATTGGTTCGAGACGCCGCCCTGAGCTTTGCCCGTTTTCGCGCGGCCATGCGTGTCGGGCGTTTGGCGCGGGGTCAAATCACCCTGAACCCGCGTCATCATCCTGCGGCGCTTTTGGCGGCATCGCGCAGAGCAGAGGATCATCGCAAGGCTTTTCCGGGGTATCGGGATTTGTCGCATCGTCGAGGTGCAGTTCGGCGCAAGGCTCGGCATCGTTACGTTGGCACGAACGCGTGATATCGATGGCTTCTGGCTGAACCTGCGCCTTTGGCTGAAATGACAGTCCCGTCGCGCCGGTATCACCGTGCGAAGGGTTGACTGAAATTATACCGTTGCGGTTGCCTGCTAGGCATGGGGCGGGTGCCGCATGCGGTGGCATCATCCAGTCGGAGCAGAAAACCATGACAGCCAAGTCAACCGCCACTGCCACAAGCAGGGACCCGATCGCTTACGCAACCGGCCGACTTTCGCGGCATGTGTTGCCAAACGGGATTTCACTTCCTGCGGCAGGCGGGAAATTTGCAACCGACGGGTCGGTTCAGGTCTGGCCCGGCAACACCTTTGTCTGTCACGTGCAAAGCGGTGCTTCGCTGGACGCCTTGCGTGCCCTGCAAGAGGAGGTAAAGCTAAGCCGCTTTGCGCGGCTGTTCACCTTTTTGCCGCCATCATCGTTTCACATGACGGTATTTCAGGGCCGCTCTCCCGGCAGCGCCGCGGATTACGATCTGGCGCAGCGCGACCGGCACAGCGAAACACTGCTGGACGCGACACGCGGGCTGGCTTTTGCGGCGGATCGCACGGTCAGGATGGTTGATCTTTTCTGCGCGCATAGCCTGACCGTCCGCGGGCTGGACGGCGAAACGGAAACGGCGCTGCGTCAGGCGCGGCGCGATCTGAGGGAGCGGACGGGAATCCAGAGCGATGACTTCGAGACCTATACGTTCCATATCACGCTTGGCTATCTGCTGGACTGGGTGACCGAAACGACGGCGCGGGCGCTGGCAGAGTTCAGCCACGATCTGCAGTCCAGACATGCGCTTGGACTGGCAAAGATTGACCTTGGGCCCGTCGCGTTCTGCAATTTCGATACGATGCACCATTTCCATCCGCTTCGGCAGATGGTGTGACGGCCAAAACGGTGGGACGAGCATAGCGGTGAGACGGCCAAAACGGTGAGACGGCCAAATCGGTGAGACGGGCATAGCGGTGAGACGGGCGGTCAGTTGCCCGGCGGTTTCTGTGCGTGGGTCTGCCGAATGCGGGCGGATGTTTCGATCCTAGAGCCTGTCTATGCGCTTGCGCGGCGAAGGTTGTAGATCTGGCGCAGCGCCTCGGCCATGCCTACGGTGCGGAAGATGTCGACAAGCATGGCGGCATCGCCCTTTATCCCGCCAAGAAGGCCGCGTTTTGCAGCTTTTGACGGGCTTTCCACACCCTCAAGGCGCACCACGGCGATCCGGCCCCCGCGCGCGAGCCACAGGCGGTTCATATGGACCTCTAGCCCGAAGCCGCGCAAATTTTCGACCCGCGACAGATTTTCAGCCAGCAAAGCGCGTGGCATCGCGCGTTCGCCGGAAATGTAATCCAGACCGATCAACCGCCACAAAAGCGGTGCGTTTGACCGCAGGCTGACCGATGCCACTGCCTTGCGCGACACAAGGGGTTCCAGAAGGGCGGTCACATGCATCGGGGTCAAGCCAATCAGGTCTGCATCCAGCAGCAAGACCAGATCCCCCCGCGCCGCCCGCAGGCCCTGTGCGACGGCGGCGGATTTTCCACCATTGCGGTCCTGCCGGATGACCGTAACGCCAAAGGCCGCAGCGACACGGGCGGTTGCATCGGTGGATGCGTCATCGACCACGATCACTTCGGCAAGCAGGGGATGCGCCGCCACGCAGGCCAGAACGGCGGGCAGCCTGTCAGCCTCGTTCCATGCGGGGATGATGCAACTGACTGTCAGCTCCATACCGGTACCTTTCGCTTGACGTAGAATTTCCAAACGGCGCCGCAGGCGATGGCAAGGCAGATCAAGGCGGCCAGCACCGCGCCCTGGTTGCCGAGCCGGTGCAGCACCAGAATGGACCCCGTGCCCAAGGCCCATCCGCCCAGCACGATCAGCGTGACTTTTGGCAGCGTTCCGGCAAGGTTCCAGCCCAGAAATCTCAGGACCTCCATCCGGGCATATCCGGCGGCCAGCAGTGTCGGCAGGCCCGCGACATGGGTCAGTTTGGCGACGACCAGTATCCTGCCGCCCGACCGGTCAAAAAGGCGCGTCAGTTCCGGCTTTGGCGTCAAGATGCGGAAACGATGCGGGATCAGGTGCGACAGGAACCGGCCTGCCGCGTATAGCAGCAGGTCCCCTGCCAGATCGGCGGCAAGGGCGACGATCCAGATCGTGCCGAGATGGAATTTCAGGGTATCCGCCAGTGCCGCGGTCGTGGCGACGATGACCGGCCCTTCCAGCATGGCCAAAAGAAACAGCATCAGATGCCCGTGGGTAGCGAGGCCGATTTCCGGCATCTGGCCTATTCCCCCAGGGCGGGTTGGCGGGGCGGTGCCAGCGCCGTGCCGCGCCATTCGAAGCCGCGTTTCGTAAAGGTGACGACCCAAAGGACCGGCAGCATCAGGTCGCGCAGCACCATGGCGGGCAGCGACAGGCGCCCGACGGGCCAGCGGGCAAACCGGCAGAGCGCAAGCTCTGCGCCATAGACGGCGACGGCGACGATCAGTCCTGTGGCCGGTCCGGCGCCGACACTGGCCAATGCGACCGGCAAGGCCGCGCCGTTCAGCGGTTCCAGAAGGAAGAGGGCGGGAAAGCCGTCACGGCGCACCTTGGACCAACGCAACTGACGTGCCCAGACGGCCCGGAGGCCACGGTGGCCGATCGGCTGCGCGAAGGGCGCGCCGGTCAGGCTGACGCGAAGGCCACTTTCGCGGACCAGTTTCGTCGCAGCGACATCTTCGGCCAGCGTGCGCCCCAAAGCGGCAATGCCGCCCGCACGATCAAGCACGTGGCGTTGCCACATCATCGTCTTTCCCTGCGCGAAGCCTTGACCGAGTTCAGCCGCGCAAAGCTGTAACCGCGCCTGATTTCCGTTCAGAAAGGCGGCCTCTAGCGTTCCCCAGAGGCCATCGGCTTCGGTGCCGATCGGGGGTGAGGATACAAGGCCGGTGTCCGCCGCTTCGGCCGCGACCAGACGTTCGAAATAGTCGCGGGGGAGCAACAGGTTGGCATCTGCCATCACGATCCTGTCGCCTTTCGCGGCATGCCAGCCCTTGGCCAGGTTGTTCAACTTGGGATTGCGGGTGATGCGATCCTCTCCGATCAAAAGCTGCGCGGGGATCCGGGGATTTTCCGCGATCAGACGGCGGATGACGGCCACGGCGGCATCATCTGCGCGGGCCGCACAAAAGATCACGTCGTATTCCGGCCAGTCGATGGCGAAAGAGGACCCAAGGGTTCGTTCGTCATGGGCGTCAAGCCCGCATACGGGCCGCAGCAGCGTGACAGAGGGACGGTGCTTCGCGGCAGGCTGCCGGCGTCCAAGGCGGAGAGACGCGATGGCGCAGGTCGCGATGTGCAGGACAACCAGCACTGCCGAAATCATAAGAAATGCTGTTTCCATGGGATCACTCGGCCACGACAGGCACCGGCGCGGACTGCGTGGCTTCGGCGGGGGACAGGGACAGGAGTCGAAGCGACCCGTCGGCGGCTTCGGCGATAGCGCTGAAGCTGTCGACCCAGTCGCCACAGTTTGCGTAGATCAGGCCGAAATCGGCATGCAGGGCTGCGATGTGGAAATGGCCGCAGATCACCCCGTCATGACCGCCAGAGCGGGCAAGGGCAACCAGCCGTCTTTCGTGCTGCCGTCCGCGGTACAGCAGATCGTTCACCGCCGACAGCGCGAGTTCGACCGGACCCCTGCCATCGGGACCGAAGCTGAACCGCAACCGGCGCAGTCCGCCATCCAGCAGTCGCAGCAGGCTATCCAGCCGCGACCCGATCCGGGTGAGCAGGTGAAAGCGCAGGAACCGCGCATCGCAAATGTCGCCATGCAAGACCAGATAGCGCCGCCCGTCGGCTGCGGCATGCGTCACCGCGGCCTGCGGCACAGCCGGCAGATCCGTGCGCGGATCGCGGTGCAGCCCCGATGCCACCGGTTTGTCGTGATTGCCTGTGAGGAAAAACAGTTCTGTCCCCGCCCCGGCGCGGGCGCGCAACAGGGTCAGGATGCGGTCATGTTCCGCGCCCCATCGGATGACCAGCGGATCCCACAGATCGAAGATATCGCCAACCAGATAGATCGTGTCAGCGGAGTTCTGTTCCAGAAAAGACAGCGCAAGATCGGCGCGGCACCCCAGCGTGCCAAGGTGGAGGTCTGAAAGGAACAAGGCTCTGTGGTGACGGACACGGCTGAAGGTGTGGCCTGCGCTCTCGTCCATCGCAACCTCTTGCTTCGGTTCACGGACTGACCAATGACGGTGGCCGGTGACAGTGGCATGAAGCGGGCATGTCGGATTTGCAAAATGTGGCTCCGGACTTCGGGGGCATGGCCCTGCCCGGAGCCAGCGGTTCGGATCGGCAATGTCGATACCACGGCGGGCAGCCGCGCGGGCATCGCGGACGGCGCAGGAGATGTCTGCATGGCTGCGGCCAGCAGTACCGGAGGTCTTGTGCAAAGGTGCAGGGGCCGCTCGGACGGCAGTATCGAGGGTTGATTGCGGCGGAGCAGGAATAGCCCGGCCAGACGCGACTGGCCGGGCTTTTGTCACATCATCGCGCGGGCGATGCGTTCCGCCGGCATCATGGTCGGAAAGCCTGTCGCGACCGATGGCACATCGCCCGCCGAGCCACCGCCGACGATGATGATGTCATAAGTTGCTTCGCTCATTTCGATCTCTGTTGGCAAGAAGGCCCCGCCAAGCTTTGGCGGGGCCTTGTGATTGACCGTCAGATATTTGCTGGCACGTAGACGAAGGCGCCGTCCTTGGCCTCGGCCCGGCCCAGACCGGGATAGGTCCAGTGGTAGCCCAGCATCTGCTTCTTGCCCGTGGCTGCCTGATCGAGCAGCGCGCGGCGGCTTTTGCCGGCCAGCGTGCCGTCATAGTCGAAGCCAAAGGCCCAGTCGGGGTTCTTGAAGAATACCGACTCGAGCGCGATGGAATCGCCGGCGAGGATCAGCCCGTCACCGCCTGCAAGTTCGAAGGCCACATGGCCCGGTGTATGGCCGGGGGTTTCGATCACGCCGATACCCGGCAGAACCTCGGCTCCGGCTTTGAACGTGACCAGACGGTCGCCCAGCACTTTCAAAGCGGCCTGAATGCCCAAGGTCATGTCCTTCATCTGGGCAGGGACTTGGGAAGCAAGGTCGGCAGGCGACCAGAAGTTGAACTCGTTTTCCGCGAGATGGAACGAGGCATTGGCAAAGGTCGGTTTGCCATCGGCCCCGATAGCCCCGAGGATGTGGTCGGGGTGGGCATGGGTGAAGATCACCTTGGTGATGTCGGCGGGATCGACGCCTGCGGTCTTGAGGCTTTCGAACAGTTGGCCCGCCGTCGGACCGAAGGCACCGGCTGCGCCGGTGTCGAACAGGATCAGGTCGCTGCCGCTGCGGGCCAGCACGACGTTGATTTCCGATGTGAACATGTCGCCGGGCTGGATGGCCGCCCCCATAAGGGTCTTCAAATCCCCGGTCGTGGCCTGCGCGCTTACGATCGAAAGCGGCAGCACGAGTTGGCCATCGCTCAGCACCGTCAGGTCGAAGGCTCCGTGGGTGAAGCGGTGCGGGCCAGCCAGCGCAAGGGCCGATTTCGGCAGGGCACCTGATGCGATCAGCGCCGCCGCCACGCCCAGAAAGCGCCGCCGGTTCAGGACAAGATGGCCGTCATTCATGTTTTTGGCGTCGAACATGTGTTCCTCCTGTGGGTGCCGGACAAAGCCGTTGTGGTCGCGGAAAGCGAAAGGCGGCCGCGTTCGGGATGGGTGCAGGGCCAGATAGCCCTGCACAACTTTGGTCGGGTTTAGAACGAGCCGCCGCCCATCGCGGTCAGGAACGCCATCGGGTTCCAGTATTCGCGGTACAGGACCAGCTCGCCATCGCGGTAGGTGGCGAAGGTGGCATAGCTCATTTCATAAGGGTTGCCGTTGGTCAGGACCTTGCCCGAGACGCTCCATTCCGCCACGGCGACATTCGGGTCATCGGTGGCGAAGATGTGCATGGTCGGCATTGCCGTGATGTCGATCACGTCGGGATAGCCCTTGAGATAGTCGTAAAGCGCGTCGCGCCCTTCGATCCGGTTGGGCAGGCCAGCGGGGGCAAAGGGGAATTCCGCCACCACATCGGGGGCGCAAAGATCGGCCCAGCCGCGCATGTCCTTGGCCTTGAAGCGGTCAAAGCTTCTTTCCAACAACTCAACGGCACTAAGTTTCGTCATCATCGTCTCCAGTCAGGGTTAAAATGGTCAGCCGACGCGGTATTGCCCACCATCCACGACAAGCGCCTGGCCTGTCATGAAAGCGGCGTCGTCGGATGTAAGGAACAGCACCGGACCCACGACATCGGCGGGGTCGGCAAAACGCTGGATGGCTTGGCCCTGCCAGGTGGCGCGGCGCTGCGCGTCATCCATTGCGGCGGTGGCGGGGGTATCGGTCAGGCCGGGCAGCACGGCATTGCAGGTGATGCCATCGGCTGCCACATCATTGGCCAGACCGCGCATGAAGCCGATGATGCCCATCTTCGAGGCGATATAATGGCTCATGCCCGGAATCGCCAAGCCGACGGAATTGGACGAGATGCCGACGAAACGGCCCCATTTCTGCTGACGCATCCCGGGAAGGAACTGTTTGGCCGAGAGGAAATGCGCGTCCATGTTGACGGCCATGGTCCGCCGCCATGTGTCGAAGTCCAGAGTGTCGATCGGTGCGTTGGGATAATAGGCCGCGTTGTTCACGACGATATCCACCGTGCCCGGGGCGGCGGTGGCAATCGTCTTCCAGCCGGCAGGTTCGCTGACGTCGGCCGCGACGCCCACTGCGCCCGACCCTATTGCGAGCAGGGTTGCCGCAGGCATTTGAAGGTCGGCACAGACCACAGTCGCCCCACGCCGCGCAAGTTCGATCGCGATTTGTGCGCCGATCCCGCGACCTGCACCCGTTACCACGGCAATCCGACCTGCATGGGTCATTTCTGGCTCCTCTTGCTCTTGCTGCGTAGGTGCCATGCCAAAAGAAAACGGAGAAGCCTGTGTTAGATTGTGCTATCCATCGGGCAAACCGATAGAGGACAGGCCATGCTTGACGGTGTATCTCTCGATCAACTGCGGATCTTCGTCGCTGCGGCCGACGAGGGCAGCTTTTCCGCAGCCGCGCGCAGCCTGAACCGAACGCAATCGGCGGTCAGCGAATCCATCGCCAATCTGGAAGCACAGTTGCGGGTCACGATCTTTGACCGAACGAACCGCTACCCCAAGCTGACGCCGACGGGGGTGGTGCTGCTGCACGATGCACGCGCCGTCGTGGCCGGAGTCGATGCTATGAAGGCCCGCGCCAAGGGAATTTCCGACGGGCTCGAGGCTGAACTCGTCGCTGTCTTCGATGTGTTCTTTCCGCTAGATGCGCTGTCCGACGCCGCGCATGCGTTCTATGCCGAGTTTCCGAGGACCCCGCTTCGCATCTCGGTCGAGGCTTTGGGCGGAGTCATCGAGCCGGTGCTGGATGGCAGGGCGGGGCTTGCGCTTGTGGCGTCGTTTCCGACCCCGCCACAGGGTTTGATCGTGGAAGACATCACACGGATCGATCTGATCACGGTTGCAGCGCCCGATCATCCGCTTGCAGCCTATCCGGGGCCGATCCCGCGCACAGAGCTTGCGCGCTATGTGCAGCTGGTCTTGACCGACCGGTCAGCGCTGTCGTCTGGCAACGATTATAACGTGGTCTCTCCGTCGACCTGGCGGTTGGCCGATCTCTTTGCCAAGCAGGCTTTCATTTTGCGCGGCCTTGGTTGGGGCAGCATGCCGTCGCATGCGGTCGAGGCCGACATCAAGGCGGGGCGTCTGGTGACGCTCGACCTGCAAGAGGTGCCGCAGGCCAGAGTCACGTTGCCCATGTTGGCGGTTTACAAGGCCACCACCCCGCCCGGTCCGGCGGGGCGCTGGTTGATCGACTACCTCAAGAGCTGCACAAGATCTGAAAAGTGAGTGTCGAGGCGGCGCTTTGGTGAATCGAGAAGCCGCTTGTTGCCCGCTGCGCGAAGCTGCGGCGGGCTAAGGTGTCGCGTGCCGTGCGGTCAAGGCAAGGGCACGGGCAAGGTGTCCGGTGCGTCGCTGTCAGGCCCGCGAGTAGACGATGCCACGGGCGAGCCAGCATCCCAAGGTGAGGTGGGTGGGTGTGCCCCTGGCATCACGCGCAAGGATCAGTGTCCAGTCGCCGGGGGCGGGGGCGTCCATCGCGCGGCGGGTGGCTATGGTCCAGACATCGGGGCCTGCGGGGGCCATACGCTCGATCCGGCCGGTGCCGAGCATGCCGGTGAAGCGGGCGTAGGCGGCACCGTCGCGGGCCATGATTTCCAGCGTCGCATCCAGTTCGGGCGCGTGCCATCTGCCGGTGAGCGGGGCGGGGTCGGCGCGGTCGAGGATGGGAAGCGGGGCGAGGGGGGTGGTCAGGTTATCGGCTGTGCGCTGCATCGTCAGAGCGTCGCCCTGACGGGTGACGGTCACGGTGGGCGATGCGAGGGCGTCGCCCGTGGCACGCAGCGTATCGGGGGCGGTGGCATAGGCGAGGCTGGCCGTGGTGCGGCCTGCGACGAGCGTGGCGCGCAGGCCCTGCGGGCAGAGGTATTGGCCGTCCATCGCGGTCGTGACCGGTGCGGGGGCGGGGGTGCGGTGGCCAAGGGCGGCTTCGGCCAAGGCGTCGGCTGCGGCTTGGGCGCTGGCTTCGTGGTTGAACAGCACGACGACCGACAGGCGTTCGTCGCGGCAGGTGATGCGGTGGGCGCGAAAGCCGCGCAGCGCGCCGCCATGGCCGGTGAAGGCGCGGCCCGCGATGCTGCGGTGGGCAAGGCCAAAGCCGTAGGAGGCAGGCGCGCCATCGGCAAAGCGGGGGCGGCGGGTGGCGCGGTTATACAGGCTGTCGGGGTCGTCGCGGGTGGTGTCGATCCATGCCTCATAGGCGAGCATGTCGTCGAGCGAGGCGGAGATGCCTGCATCGCCGACCCAGTAGATCGCGTTTTCGGCGGGGAAATGGCCGGTCGCGTCGGTGCCTTCGTAGCCGGTGACGCCATCGGCGGGGCGGCTGGTGTCGGCGGTGAGGGTGGCGGTTTTCATGGCCGCAGGGGCGAAGACGAGGCGGTCGTAAAGGGCGGCCATGGCTTCGCCGGTTTCGGCCTCGACGATCTCGGACAGGATGCGGAAGTTGCAGTTGCAGTAGGAGTATTGCGTGCCGGGGGGGAAGTGGCCGGTCTTCATGCGGGCGACGAGGGGCAGGGCGTCTTCGCGGCGGAAGGGCTGTTCGGCACGGGCACCTTGCAGGACGGTCAGCGCCCAGTAGTCGCGCAGGCCGGATTGGTTGTGGGCAAGCTGGCGGATGGTGGGCAAGAGGCCGGTAAAGGCGGGCAGGTAGCGGGCCACGCGGTCGTTCAGGCGGTCGGGGTCGGGGAAGAGGGACAGCAGGGCCTGACAGGTGAATTGTTTGGTGATGGAGCAGAGCGGCAGGCGGGTGGCGGCGGTCATGGGGGTGCCCGCGTCGAGGTCGGTGTAGCCCCATGCGCGGGCGGCGATGGTCTGGCCGTTCCGGACCACGCCCGCCACGCCGCCCGGACCGGGGAAGCGTTTGGGCAGGCTGTCGAGGGTGGCGGTCAGGGCTGCGAGGTCGAGGTCTGTCATTCTGGGTCCGGCCGCTTAGTGTTTCAGGCGGAAGCGCTGGATCTTGCCGGTCTGGGTTTTGGGCAAGCTGTCGGTAAAGACCACGCGGCGGGGGTATTTGTAAGGGGCGATGGTGGCTTTGACGTGGTCTTGCAACAGCTTGACCATGAGCGGGTCGCCGGTCTGGCCCGGTGCAAGGACGACATGGGCTTCGACGATCTGGCCACGGTCTTCGTCTGTCGCGCCGATCACGGCGCATTCCAGCACGGCGGGGTGTGACAGAAGGGCGGCTTCGACCTCGGGGCCGGCGATGTTGTAGCCTGCGGATATGATCATGTCATCCGAGCGGGCGGCAAAGTGGAAGCGGCCATCTTCGTCCATCCAGAAGCTGTCGCCGGTCAGGTTCCAGCCGTCTTGCACGTATTTGCTTTGGCGGTCGTCGGCCATGTAGCGGCAGCCGGTGGGGCCGCGCACGGCGAGGCGGCCGACTTCGCCTATCGGCAGGGTTTGCATGGTGTCGTCGACGATGCGGGCCTCATACCCGGTGACGGGGCGGCCGGTGCAGGCGGGGTGGTGGTCTGAGAAGCGGTTGGTGACGAAGATATGCAGCATCTCGGTCGCTCCGATGCCGTCGAGCATGGGTTTGCCGGTGCGTTCCATCCATTCGGTATAGACCGGGGCGGGCAGGGTTTCGCCTGCGGATACGGCGGCGCGGAGCGACGTGAGGTCGGCGCCTTCGGCCATGGCTTTGAGCATGACGCGGTAGGCGGTGGGGGCGGTGAAGCAGACGGTGGCGCGGTGGGTTTCGATCATTTCGATCATGTTTTGCGGGCTGGCCTGTTCCAGAAGCGCCGCCGCCGCGCCAAAGCGCAGCGGGAAGATGGCAAGGCCGCCCAAGCCGAAGGTGAAGGCGAGGGGTGGCGAGCCGATGAAGATGTCGTCGGGGGTGACGCCCAGCACCTCGCGCGCGTAGCCATCGGCGATGATGAGGAGGTCGCGGTGGAAGTGCATCGTGGCTTTGGGCTCGCCGGTGGTGCCCGAGGTGAAGCCGAGGAGGGCGACATCGTCGCGCCCCGTGCGGATGGCGTCGAATTTGACGGGTTTGCGAAGGGCGGCGCGGTCGAGTTCGGCATCGTGGTTGGCGGTGCCGTCGAAGCCTATGACCGTTTTCAGGAAGCGGCTGGATTTCTCGCAGGCGACGAGGTCTTCCATCAGGCGGGTGTCGCACAGCGCGTG